>JAQGNU010000083.1 GCA_028291645.1 Nevskia sp. | reverse complement strand
GCAGCTGATCGGACGCCGATTCGCTTTACGAGGAGATTCATCACGTCTGGCTCCTTAGGCTTTGCCGTTGAGGTTGAACTCGATCTTCTGCACGCCGTGGAACTCGACGGCCTTGCCCTCGACCACTTTCGGCTTGAAGCGCCACTTCTGGATCGCGGTGATCGCCGCGGCTTCGAAGATGCCCTTCGGCTTGGCCTCGACGACACGCGCGGTCCGCACGCTGCCATCGGCATTGATGGTGACGTCGATCTGCACGTAGCCGGTGATGCCGCCACGCCGCGCGTCCGCCGGGTATTGCGGCAGCATGCGTTGCAGTGGAATCAGGTCGCTGTCCATGCTGGCGCCGATGCCGGGACCACCACCGACACCGCCGCCGACGTTGGCAGACAGCCCGAGATTGGTCGGCACCGAAATGCCGGCACCGGGTGCTGCAGCCTGCACATCGACCTGCATCTTCGCCGGCGGCGGCGGTTGCTTCGCCGGCGGCGGCGGCGGCGGTTTCTTGCGCTCCAGCGTCTGCGGCTCGACATCGTGCTTGAGGCGCACGAAGTCGACTGTCGGCAGGTTCTCAATCTTGTTGATGCCATGGCCGCTGACATGGATCACCGAGTACATCAACCAGAACAGGCCTAGCGAGGTGAGACTGGAGGCGATGGCTGCTCCGATCCAGCGCCCGATGAAGTTGGTCTGCGGCGCGAACATGACGGCCGCCGTCGAATTGCGAATGTGAACTTGGGCGTGCATGGCGGTTTCAGTCGACGGGTGGGGCGGCTGCAATGGAGACGTCGCCGATGCCGCCGAGCTTCACTTCGTCCATCACCTTGGTCAGCATGCCGGTGCGGGATTGCTTGTCGGCGATGATGACGACGGTATCGTCGGGCCGCTCGATGTGGAGGCGTTCGATCAGGTTGCGCACGTCGCGCAGGTCGACGTGGTTCTTGTCCATCCAGATATCGCCGTTGGGACGGATCGCGATCAGAATGTTGCCGGATTCCTTGTGCTCCGCTGTCAGTGCCTGCGGACGCGTGATGTTGATGCCGGCCTCTTTGACGAAAGAGGTCGTGATGATAAAAAAGATCAGCAGATTGAGAACGAAATCGAGCATCGGTGCGAGATCGATGCCGGACTCTTCGCTTTCCAGGGCGGGCGCATGGCGACGTGACATCATGGTGGGCGGTCTCTCCGAGGTCAGCTAGCTTTTGGATGCGGCGATCGAGACGGCTTCGACGCCGCCCTGCCGCACTTGGTCGATGACATCGACCAGGATGCCGGTGGCAGCACCCTGGTCGGATACGACGACGACCGGATCCTCGGGCTTCTCCGCGTGCAGGCGCTCGATATTGGCGCGCACCGAACGTTGGTCGATGATCTTGTGGTCGACGATGATCTGCCCGTCGGAGCCGATGTTGATGATGATGCTGGTCGACTCCTTCTTCTCCACATTGGAAGAATTCGGGCGGCTCACCGTAATGCCGAACTCCTTCAGGAACACTGCGGTGATGATGAAAAAGATCAGCAGGTTGAGGACGAAGTCCAGCATCGGCGCCAGATCGATGCCGGTGCTGTCTTCGAAGTGCGCAGCGTTGTGCTTGCGTAGGCGCATGTCAGTAGGAGAACTTGTCTGAGAGCCGCTCGGTTTCCCGGGTGACGCGACGGCGGAAGTAGAAGTTCGGATAGAGGCCGGTGATGCTGATGGCCAGTCCGGAAAGGGTGCAGACCATCGCTTCCGAAACACCGTTCGCCATCGAACGCGCATCGGCCGAACCGCGTGCCGCCATCACGTCGAACACGTTCAACATGCCGGTCACCGTGCCCAGCAGTCCCAGCAACGGACACAAGGGCACCAGCACCCGCAGCAGCGGCAGGTTGGCGACCATCGCGGCGTTGAGCCGCGAGATCATCGCCTTGCGCACCTGGTGCGCGGTCCAGCTCAGATGCTCGCTGCGCGCCCGCCATAGTTCGAGCAGGACCTCGGATTGCCGCGGCAGCACCCGGTTGAAGAACCACCAGCGCTCGATGACGATGGTCCACATCACCACCGCGGCGATGAAGATCAGCACGACGACGAAGCCGCCGAGCGTCGCCATGTTGATGAACGCCGCAATAGGCGAGGGCAGGTCAAGCATGGTGCGCACCTTCCTCCATGCGCCCGGCCAGAATGCCGGTGCTCTGCTCGTCGAGAATCTGCATCACCGAGCGCGACATCGAGGTCAGCCAGGCATTCGCGAACAGCAGCGGAATCGCGATGCCGAGACCCAGCACGGTTGCGATCATGGCCTGCGAAATACCGGCGGCCATCAGCTTCGGATCGCTGGAACCGGATTCGGTGATGCTCTGGAACGTGATGATCATGCCGACCACGGTTCCGATCAGTCCGAGCAGCGGACCGGCGGAGACGGCGAGCCGCAGGAAGGCCTGGAACCGTTCCAGGTTCGGCACTTCCTTGAGCACCGCTTCGGAGATGCGCAACTCGACGATCTCGGCGTCCTCTTTGAGACGCGTCTCGTCGCCGCGGAAAGTGCCGAGCACGCGGCCGAGCGGATTGTCCGGGTTCGGCTGCTCCAGATTCTCCAGCTGGCTGCGGACCTTGATGCGCACCAGCGTCAGGTAGATCACCTGGTAGATCGCCAGCGCGGCGCCGATGAAGCCCACCGCCAGAATGATGTAGCCGACCGCGTGGCCTTTCTCGATGCGTTCGAGCAGGTTCGGACGCAGCGAGTAGATCGTCAGCATCGGTCCACGCGTCGGATCCAGTACCGATTTGACGTAGCCCGAATGCGCAGCTTCAAGTTTCTCTGCCGGACTCTCGAACGCCGATCCCGGCTGCCGCGCCATGATCGCGAACTGCTTTTCGTTCGCCAGGTAGTTCAGGTATTTGCCGCCGGTGGTGGCGCTGAACGGACCGACCCGCACGACCGGGGCGTCGCTCGGCGCACCGCTCGGTGCGATGACCTTGGACTTGAAGCGAACCACTTTGCCGCTCTCGGTCATTTCGCGCTGCAACTCGAACCAGAAGCGCTGCAGATCCTGCGTCGACGGCAGTTCCTTCGATTGTGCGAGCTTGGTGATGAATTCTTCGCGGTCGGGGAACTGCGCGCTGATGATCGAGTTGCGCACGACCGAGGAGAAGTCGTTGGAAACCTGGCGCACGATGCCGAACATTTCACCGAGGTTGCCGCTGCGCGCTTCAAGCTGCGCCTGCAGTTCGCCGATCTTCTTCTCGTTCGCATCGAACGAACTGGAGAGATCGGCACCGCGCTTCTTCTGGGTGCTCAGCTCGGCTTGCGCGGTCGCCATCAGCGCGGCCTGCTTGTCGTGCTGCGCCTTGAACGTGGCCTCACGTTCGGCGTTGACCTGATCCTCACGCTGCTGCACGGTCTTGGTCTGTTCGAGCAGATCGTCGAGGCTGGCCGGTTCCGCCGCACTCGCGATCGAAGCGGTGGTCGTGGCGATCAGGCTGAAGAGGATCGCGATAAGAGTGCTGCGGGACATTATTTGGCCTCCGTAGGCGCGTGCAGGGGAACCGTCAGGAAATCGGGCGCGGCTTGTTTTTTGGCAATCTTCAAGTCGGCCTTGATGTCCTGGCCATAGCTGTTATCGAGCTTCCAGGATTTCGAATCGGTATCCCAGTAGCCGGTTTCCTTGCCATCGAGCGTCTGGTACAGCAGCGCGACGCGACCCGCGCGCATGAAGTCGACAGTCTTGTCGCCGACCTTGCCCTGATAGGCCTCAAGCGTGCGGCCGTACTCCATTTCGATCTGATAGGCCTCGACGATGCGGCGGTATTTCTCCGAGATGGAGACATCCGCGCGACTCATCATTTCCTTGAGACTGTCGATCCGCTTGGCGCGCTCCTCCTGCAGGAACGGCACGTCCAGCTTCACGAACTGTTCCAGCGTCGCGAGCATGTCCGTCAGCAGCGGCAGCACGTCGTGCGAGGTCGCATCGATTTGCGCGAGCTGCTTGTTGAGCCCGGCCAGCTCCTCGTCCTGCGATTTCGTCTGCACCGCCAGCTGGTCGTTGTAAGCCTTCAGACTGGTGGTCTCGGCGAGCGCCTGGCGATACTGTCCGACCAGCGACGAAGCCTCGTCGTCCATCGCATCGATGCGCTTCTGCGAGCCCTTGCCGGCCTGTTCAGTCTTGGTCTGCTCGCCGATGGTGGCGCCGACTTTTGCCGGCGCATCCGCCGGCGCCGCTGCCGCGAGTGCCCAGTGCAAGCTCAGCGCACACGCGACTGCACAGATAACGGCAGTGGAGATTTTCTTCGTATCAAGCATGGTTGCGTACCTACTCATTGGTGTCCTTGCGTCGGCATGCGCCGTCTGGTTTCAGGAAGTGGCAGTGGTGATGGGCGAATGCTTTAGAAATCGACCTTGGCTTTGAACTCGAACGTAGCCGTTGGCATTGCCGAAAGCAGCTGCGCATTGGTGTCGCC
>JAQGNU010000170.1 GCA_028291645.1 Nevskia sp. | reverse complement strand
CTGGTACGACAACGAGTGGGGCTATTCAAACAAGTGCCTGGAAATGGTACGCGTGGTGGCCGCCAAGTGACGCCGCATTAGCAGCCTTACTCCCGCGACACTGGTACATCCAGATACGACGAAGGTGGGGGCTGATTTTTTTCAGGCAAGCGAACAGAACCAAAACTTGGTTGCCCGCCTTGCGCGGGAACGACGGAGCTTTAGATGACTGTACTTCGCATGTCCGATCTCGACCTCGCCGGCAAACGCCTGTTGATCCGCCAGGATTTGAACGTGCCGATCCACAACGGCCGCATCAGTTCGGACGCGCGGCTGCGGGCGTCGCTGCCGACCTTGAAGCTGGCGCTGGAACGCGGCGCCTCGATACTGGTGACTTCGCATCTGGGACGACCGAAGGCCGGCAGCTTCGATCCTGAGCATTCGCTGACGCTGGTCGCGGCCTGGTTCTCGGCGCAGCTGGGTCGCTCGGTGCCGATCGTCACCAATTGGATCGACGGGGTGAAACTCGCACCGGGCCAGGTCGTCGTCGGCGAAAACACGCGCTTTCTGAAAGGCGAAAAAGAAGACGACGAAGCGCTGTCAAAAAAAATGGCGGCGCTGTGCGATATCTACGTGATGGACGCGTTCGGTACCGCGCATCGCGCCGAAGCTTCGACGCATGGCGTTGCGCGTTTTGCGCCGGTCGCCTGCGCCGGGCCGCTGCTTGCTGCGGAACTCGAAGCGCTCGGTAAGGCCCTGGCCACGCCGAAGAAGCCGCTGGCGGTGATCGTCGGCGGCAGCAAGGTCTCGACCAAGCTCGATCTGCTCAACACGCTGGCCGACAAGGCCGATCAGCTGATCATCGGCGGCGGCATCGCCAATACCTTCCTTGCCGCGGCCGGCTTCAAGGTCGGCAAGTCGTTGTACGAACCCAACATGCTGCAAACCGCACGGCAGATTCAGGCCAAGATCTGCGCCCGCGGTGGCGATATTCCCTTGCCGGAAGACGTCGTCGTCGCGACCGAGTTCTCGGCCGAAGCCCATGCCACCGTGCGTGATGTCGCCGACGTCGAAGCCGACGAGATGATTCTCGACATCGGCCCGAAGACACGCGCGAAACTGATGGGCCTGCTGAAGAACTGCGGCACCATCGTCTGGAACGGCCCCGTCGGCGTGTTCGAATACGATTCGTTTGCCGGCGGCACCAAGGCCCTGGCCGAAGCCATCGCTGCGAGCCCGGCGTTTTCACTTGCCGGCGGCGGCGACACGCTGGCGGCGATCGACAAATTCGGTGTCGCCGACAAGATTTCCTACATCTCCACCGGCGGCGGCGCCTTCCTCGAATTTCTCGAAGGCAAGACGCTGCCGGCGGTGGCCGCGCTGGAGGCGCGCAGCGAGGGCTAGTCGCCCACTTTCTGCCGCTGCTCGTTCACCTTTGATATAAAGGTGTTGAGATCGGCGATCGCAGTGTTTGCTGCGTCGATATGCTGTTTCGACAACTTGGTCTGCTCGTCGACATAAGCTTGAATGCAGTTCTTGTATTGGTCGATCTGCTCATCAAATTCGCCGGGGTCATCGGCTTTGCGGACTACGTTGCGCTGCACCGGCTTCTTGCAGCTTGGTGAAGCAATTATTTCCGTAGCGCCATCGGCTGTTGCGAGAGCCGGCGTCAGCGATGCGAACAGCAGACAAGCGATCATTCTTTTCATAGCCATTCCTTTTCAGACCTTGTCTAATGATGTAGACGGTTTGCACCATTGAATTGTCCCGTCATGTTCCCCATGAAGCAAGCAAGTGCGTGTTCGCGCACCTATCCGGAGAGTGCTATGCAAACCCGACTGCTGCTGATTTCCTTGCTGACAGCGATGCTGTCCGCTTGCGGCTACAACACCTTGCAAACCCAGGACGAGCAAGTCAAAGCCAGCTGGTCGGAAGTGTTGAACCAATATCAGCGGCGCGCCGATCTGGTGCCGAACCTGGTCAATACGGTGAAGGGTTTCGCCACGCAGGAAGAGAAAGTGCTGACCGAGGTCACCGATGCGCGTGCCCGCGTCGGCAGCGTGCAGGCCACTCCCGAAGTGCTGAACGATCCGGCCGAGTTCCAGAAATTCCAGCAGGCGCAGCAGCAACTGGGCGGCGCCTTGTCGCGACTGCTGGCGGTATCGGAAAACTATCCGCAACTGAAGTCGGATGCACTGTTCCGCGATCTGCAGGCGCAGCTGGAAGGCACCGAGAATCGCATCACCGTCGCGCGCAATCGCTACATCCAGTCGGTGCAGGCGTATAACGTCACCATCCGCAGCTTCCCGAGCAATCTGACCGCGAAGATGTTCGGCTACAGCACCAAGCCGAATTTCGCGGTCGAAGACGAGAAAGCGATCAGCACACCGCCAAAGGTCGATTTTGGCGCCGCACCGTCGGCACCAGTTGCGCAACCGCATTAAGCCGCGGTCCACGACGATGTTCCTGCGACGCGCATTGCGCGCACTGCTGATCGCGTCGGTCGGCGCGATTCTCTGTGCGCAGGCCGACGTTGCGGTGCCGCCGGTCGCGCGCGTCACCGATCTCACCGGCACGCTGGACGCCGCGCAGACGCAGGTGCTGAGCGCGCAGCTTGCGTCGCTGGAACAGGACAAAGGCAGCCAGCTGGCGCTGCTGATGCTGCCGACGACGCAGCCGGAGACCATCGAGCAATATGGGATTCGCGTTGCCGAAGCCTGGAAGCTCGGCCGCAAGGGCGTCGATGACGGCGCCATCCTGCTGGTGGCGAAGGACGATCATCGCGTGCGCGTCGAGGTCGGCTACGGTCTTGAAGGTGCGATTCCGGACGCGATTGCGAAACGTGTGATCGACGAAATCATGCTGCCGCATCTCCGCCAGAACGATTTCGCCGGCGGCGTCATCGCCGGTATCGATGCGCTCGCCAAAACCATACGCGGCGAAGCGCTGCCATCCACACCGCAACACGCACGTCGCGGCACTTCCGGTGGCGACAATCGTTTCGCGCTGATCGGCTTCGTGTTCATCTTCGCGCTCGGCATCGGCCGCGTGCTGAAAGGGATTTTTGGCACAGGACTCGCCGCTGGTGCGGTCGGTCTCGGCACCGGCGCGCTCGTCGCGCTGCTGACCACCTCGCTGCTGTTCGGCGCCATCGCTGCTGTCGTCGGCATTCTGATTGCAGCGGTGCTGCTGGCCGGCGGCGGTGGCGGCTTTGGTGGTGGTCTCGGCGGTGGCTTGGGCGGTCTGGGTTACGGCCTCGGCCGCGGTGGCGGCGGCTTTGGCGGTGGTGGCGGATTCTCCGGCGGCGGTGGTGGCTTCGGTGGCGGTGGCGCATCGGGGAGTTGGTGACATGTCGAAGCTGAAGCGCTGGTGGAATCATTTCAGCATCGGCCGCTGGCAGTTGCGGCGGCGCTTCCCGGCGCCGGTGCTGCAGGCGATCGAACAGGCGGTGCGCGACTGCGAAACTCTGCACTCCGGCGAGATTCGCTTCGTCGTCGAAGCGGCATTGCCGCTCGATGCGATTTTCGCCGGCTTAGGCCCGCGGCAGCGCGCGATCGAGCTGTTTGCGCAGCTGCGCGTCTGGGATACCGAACATAACAACGGCGTGCTGATCTACGTGCTGTTCGCCGATCGCGCGGTTGAAATCGTCGCCGACCGCGGCGTCAGCGGCGAGCATGTCGCCGCGCGCGAATGGGACGATGTCTGCCGCCAGATGGAAGTCGCTTTCAAGGCCGGACAGTTCGAGCAAGGCGCCGTCGCCGGCGTCCACGGCATCGCCGATGTGCTGGCGCGCCACGCACCCGGCGTGCGCAGCGGCAGCAACGAACAGCCGGACGCGCCAATCCTGCTCTAGGGAATCTCTGAAGAAGCGTCGCGAGCGAAGGCAGGTCGCGCGAACCCGGAACGGAGGAACCGCAGCATACATAGGAGTATGTGAGGATTCCGAGTACCGGATTCGCACGAGATGCCGAGCGCAGCAGCTTATTCAGAGGTTCCCTAGCGGAAAATGCGGGCTAAACTGTGCGTTCCCGACTTTTCCTTTTTAGCGGAGTGCGGCGCCGATGCGTTTTGAAAGCACCGAAGATTACATTGCCACCGACGACCTGACGCTGGCGGTGAATGCCGCCGTCACGCTGCAGCGCCCGCTGCTGGTGAAAGGCGAGCCCGGCACCGGCAAAACCCAGCTGGCGCGCGAAGTGGCGAAAGCGCTCAACCGGCCGTTCTACGACTGGGCGATCAAGTCCACCACCAAAGCGCAGCACGGACTTTACGAATACGACGCGGTGTCGCGCCTGCGCGATTCGCAGCTCGGCGACGAAAAAGTCCAGGACATCCGCAACTACATCATCAAGGGCAAGCTGTGGGAATGCTTCGAATCCGACCATCAGCCAGTGCTGCTGATCGACGAGATCGACAAGGCCGACATCGAATTCCCCAACGATCTGCTGCGCGAACTCGACCAGATGGAGTTCTACGTCTACGAGACGCGCGAAACCATCAAGGCGCGGCAGCGGCCGGTGATCATCATCACTTCCAATAACGAGAAGGAACTGCCGGACGCTTTTCTGCGCCGCTGCTTCTTCCACTACATCCGTTTCCCCGAACGCGACACGATGCAGAAGATCGTCGACGTGCACTTCCCGGATCTGAAGAAATCGTTGCTGAAGGAAGCGATGGAAGTATTCTTCGGTCTGCGTGAACTGCCCGGACTGAAGAAGAAGCCGTCGACGTCGGAACTGCTGGATTGGCTCAAGCTGCTGATGGCCGAAGACATCGACCCCGCGACTCTGCGTGAAACCAGCGTGAAGAAATCGCTGCCGCCGCTGTACGGCGCGCTGCTGAAGAACGAGCAGGACGTACATTTATTCGAGCGCATCGCGTTCATGGCGCGGCGTTCGAACTGAGGCGAGTAGCCGTCGCCGAAAAAGCGATCTCGGTAATGCGGTGCGAACGGAAAAAGCGCGACCATAGTGATCAGCGGTTGACTCATCACTAACCGTAAGGCGGACGACGTTCTGGCCAGCGCGAAAGTCTTGATCTAGCAGCTTTTCGTCGACCGGAAGGAGGGTGCTCGCAAAGCGAGCCTGACAGATTCTTTTTCTGTGGGCAGTGTCTTGACTGCCTTGCTCACGCGGATCGTTCGATCCGCTACGTTAGAGGGCACCCTCTTGCGGGGTGCCCTCTAACGTAAGTTCCGATACCCCACCATCGGAAAGCTTGATACGCTCGAACTCGCAGAGCGTACCTTGATAGTCCTGGTTCCGATACCCCACCATCGGAAAGCTTGATACGCTCCTCAGCGCGCGAGTTGTGGTGAGATTTGCTGTTCCGATACCCCACCATCGGAAAGCTTGATACGCTCATAACGACTTGATCCATGTGCGCGGTTCGTGTTCCGATACCCCACCATCGGAAAGCTTGATACGCTCAGCAAGGGCGCGCGCAGCTTGCCGCGAACTGTTCCGATACCCCACCATCGGAAAGCTTGATACGCTCTAGGCGCTGCCGGGGAACCAGATCCCGTAAGTTCCGATACCCCACCATCGGAAAGCTTGATACGCTCGGCGAAACGCCGACGCTGACCGATACGCTGGTTCCGATACCCCACCATCGGAAAGCTTGATACGCTCCGGTGGTCTCGCCACGCTTATCGACATACAGTTCCGATACCCCACCATCGGAAAGCTTGATACGCTCTCAGCCAGACGCGCTGCGCCTGCATGAGCTGTTCCGATACCCCACCATCGGAAAGCTTGATACGCTCT
>JAQGNU010000010.1 GCA_028291645.1 Nevskia sp. | reverse complement strand
ACGTCGGTTGATCTTTGGCTGATAGCTGCGACGCAGGTCAGCGGTCCGCTTCCCGCAACCAGCGCCACAAGGTAGTGCGCGATACGCCGAGTTGCGCGGCGACGGCGCGACGGTTGCCGCGCGCTTTGCCCAAACGCCGTTTCAGTTCGGTACGGCTGGGGCGCGCGATAACGGGATCGAATGTCGAACCATTGCCATTCGAAGCAGGGCCTGGCGTTGATGCAGGCGCATCCAGTTCAGGTGCCGCACGCTTCAGCCAGGCCGCATCGATCTTGTGCGGCCAGCCGTCGATCTTGCCCTGCAGGTTCAGGCGCTCCATCAAATTGCGCAGCTCGCGCACATTGCCGGGCCAGGGATGACGCCGCAGCAGACGCAGCGCGTCGGCGGCGAACGCGGGTGCGGCCGCAGGGCTGCCGCGCTGCAGAAAGCTCTGCGCGAGCAGCGGCAGATCCTGCGGATGCTCGGCCAGATTCGGCAGATCGATGTGCAGCACGTTGAGGCGGAAGAACAGATCGGCGCGGAACTGCTTGCTGGCGACGCGTGCCGGCAGATCGCAATGCGTCGCTGCGATCACGCGGATGTCGACCGGCAAAGGTCGCGATGAGCCGACGCGCAAGACCTGGCGTTCTTCCAGCACGCGCAGCAAACGCGTCTGCAAGGCCAGCGGCATTTCGCCGATTTCGTCGAGAAACAGACTGCCGTTCTGCGCGGCTTCGATCAAGCCGGCGCGGCCGCCGCGGCGCGAGCCGGTGAAGGCGCCTTCGTCGTAGCCGAACAGTTCCGATTCGAGCAGCGATTCGGCGATCGCGCCGCAATTGACCGCGACGAACGGCTGCGCACGACGCGTGCTGCCGGCGTGCACGGCTTGCGCGACCAGCTCCTTGCCGGTGCCGGTGGCGCCGGTGATCAGTAGCGTCGCATCCGAACTGGCGCAACGCTGCACGGCTGCGCGCACCTGCTGCATAGCCGCGCTGTCGCCGAGCAGGTCGTCCAGGCCATAACGCAGGCCCGGCGTTGCCGGCGCGCGTCGCGATGCGCGCGGCGCGGTGTAGTGCTGCGGGTTGTGCACGACGCGTGCGATGTCGAGTGCGGAATCGAACGCAGCGCGGATGGTTTCGGCCGAGTACAGCAGGATGCCGGGCACGCCGGCCTGTTCGGCGAGTTCGGTGGCAAGCCCGGTGCCGACGATGACCTTGACGCCCTGCGCGACCAGCTCGGCGACGCTGCTGCGCGCATCTTCCGCGGTGACAAAAGTGCGCTGCTCGATGCTGAGCCCGAAGCCGCGCTGGAATTCGACGAACTCCGGCAGATCGCTGGCATGCGTGACCAGGCCGATGCGCGGCGACAGCTTGCGCGCGCGTGCCAGCGCCTGCATCAGATCGAAGCCGCTTAAGCGGACCAGCACCACCGGCTTGTCGACGCGGTTTTTCAGGTAGGCGCCGTTGGAGCCGGCGGCGATCAATACGTCGCAATCCTCGCTCTGCAGGCGCCGGCGCACGTGCCGCACCGCTTCTTCGAAACCGAGATTGATCGGCTCGATGAGCGCGCGATCGTCGTACTCGGGGGTGACGTCGTTGAGCAATCCCGACAGGCGCGAAACGCTGACCGTCCAGATCACCGGCTTGCGCTCGGCATCGGCATCGGTGCGGTTGTAGCGGCGCGTGGGCGTAGAGGGCATATGTTGCAAAAACGTTGCATGAAACAGATTGCACCATGATAGAACATCCGATGACGTTCGGCTGGCCCTGGTTTGAGGACGCCGCCGGATTGGAATATCGATATAAATCAGCTTGATAAATCGCAATGGCGCGCGCGCCGTGCAGTTGGCACGCGCTTTGGACTCATACACCACCGCGCGGACCCCATCCGCTGCCAGCAACGCGAGAGCTCATGAGTACCGAAACCGTCGCTGCTTCACATTCGAAAGCCCTGCCTTCGGCCGGTGCGCGCTTCCGCGAAGCGGTCGCCACCGAGAAGCCGCTGCAGATCGCCGGCGCCATCACCGCCTACGCCGCGCGCATGGCGCAGGCCACGGGCTTCAAGGCGCTGTACCTGTCCGGCGGCGGCGTCGCCGCCAACTCGCTCGGCATGCCGGATCTCGGCATCAGCACGATGGAAGATGTGCTGATCGATATCCGTCGTATCACCGATGTCACCACGCTGCCGCTGCTGGTCGACATCGATACCGGCTGGGGCGGCGCGTTCAACATCGCCCGCACGATCCGCTCGATGATCAAGGCCGGCGTCGGCGCGGTGCATCTGGAAGACCAGGTCAGTTCCAAGCGCTGCGGCCATCGTCCGGGCAAGGAAGTGGTCAGCAAGGATGAGATGGTCGATCGCGTGAAAGCCGCGGTCGATGCGCGCAGCGACGACAGTTTCGTCATCATGGCGCGCACCGATGCGCTGGCGATCGAAGGCATCGATGCCGCGATCGAGCGCGCGATCGCCTACGTCGAAGCCGGTGCCGACATGATCTTCCCGGAAGCGATGACCGAGCTTTCGATGTACAAGAAGTTCAAGGCCGCAGTGAAAGTTCCGATTCTTGCCAACATCACCGAGTTCGGCTTCACGCCGCTGTTCAGCACGCAGGAACTCGGCTCGGTCGACGTCGACATGGTGCTGTATTGCTGCTCGGCGTATCGCGCGATGAACGCGGCGGCGCTGAAGGTCTACCAGACGATTCGCGAGGAAGGCACGCAGAAGAACGTGGTGCCGATCATGCAGACGCGCGCGGACCTCTATAAGTACCTCGACTATTATGCGTACGAACAAAAGCTCGACACGCTGTTCTCCCAGAAAAAATAGCCGGCGCATTCGGCACTGCAAAACCCCTTTCACGATCGGAGGAACCCATGTCTGACAACGCATCCGCTGCCGGCTTCAAACCGAAGAAATCGGTCGCCCTGTCCGGCGTCACCGCGGGCAACACCGCGCTGTGTACCGTCGGCCGCAGCGGCAACGATCTGCATTACCGCGGCTATGACATTCTGGATGTTGCCGACACCTGTGAGTTCGAAGAGATCGCGCATCTGTTGGTGCATGGCAAGCTGCCGACCAAGACCGAACTCGCGGCGTACAAGACCAAGCTGAAGGCGCTGCGCGGCCTGCCGGCGAACGTCAAGTCGGCGCTGGAAGCGCTGCCGGCATCGAGCCATCCGATGGACGTGATGCGCACCGGTGTATCGGCGCTCGGCTGCAACCTGCCGGAGAAGGACGACCACAACCATCCGGGTGCGCGCGACATCGCCGACCGCCTGATGGCGAGCCTCGGTTCGATGCTGCTGTACTGGTATCACTATGCCGTCAACGGCAAGATCATCGAAGTCGAAACCGACGACGATTCGATCGGCGGCCACTTCCTGCATCTGCTGCACGGCAAGGCGCCGAGCGAACTGTGGGTGAAGGCGATGCACACCAGCTTGATCCTCTACGCCGAGCACGAGTTCAATGCTTCGACCTTCGCCTGCCGCGTGATCGCCGGCACCGGCTCCGATATCTATTCCGCGATCACCGGCGGCATCGGCGCGCTGCGCGGACCGAAGCACGGCGGTGCCAACGAATTCGCGTTCGAAATCCAGAAGCGCTACGACAGCCCCGACGAAGCCGAGGCCGATATCAAGGCGCGCGTCGACAAGAAGGAAGTCATCATCGGCTTCGGCCACCCGGTCTATACGATCAGCGATCCGCGCAACAAGGTGATCAAGGAAGTCGCGCGCAATCTTTCCAAGGAGGCCGGCTCGATGAAAATGTTCGACATCGCCGAGCGCCTCGAAACGGTGATGTGGGACATCAAGAAGATGTTCCCGAACCTCGACTGGTTCAGCGCCGTCAGCTACCACATGATGGGCGTGCCGACGGCGATGTTCACGCCGCTGTTCGTCATCGCGCGCACGTCCGGCTGGAGCGCGCACATCGTCGAGCAGCGCATCGACAACAAGATCATCCGTCCGAGCGCCAACTACGTCGGGCCGGAGGATCTGAAGTTCGTGCCTTTGAAAGATCGCAAATGAGCTTCGCATAGCGAAGGTCATCCCCGCGCAGGCGGTGATCCAGTTTTCTTTCCGATGCCACTCCCTTTTCTCAGAACTGGATTCCCGCCTTCGCGGGAATGACGAAACCTATGAACACCGCCCACCGCAAACCTCTTCCCGGCACCCAACTCGATTATTTCGACACGCGTGCCGCGGTCGATGCGATCGAGCCCGGCGCCTACGCCAAGCTGCCGTATACCTCGCGCGTGCATGCCGAAAACCTGGTGCGCCGCTGCGATCCGGCCACACTCACGGCTTCGCTCAAGCAGTTGATCGAGCGCAAGCGCGATCTCGACTTTCCCTGGTTTCCGGCACGCGTGGTGTGCCACGACATTCTCGGCCAGACCGCGCTGGTCGATCTCGCCGGCTTGCGCGACGCGATCGCTGACATGGGCGGCGATCCGGCACAGGTGAATCCAGTCGTGCAGACGCAACTGATCGTCGATCACTCGCTGGCCGTCGAGTTCGGTGGCTTCGACAAGGATGCGTTCGCGAAGAACCGCGCGATCGAAGATCGCCGCAACGAAGACCGCTTCCACTTCATCGAGTGGACCAAGAAGGCGTTCAAGAACGTCGAAGTGATTCCGCCGGGCAACGGCATCATGCATCAGATCAATCTGGAGCGGATGTCGCCGGTGGTCCACGCGCGTGACGGCGTGGCTTACCCGGATACGCTGGTCGGCACCGACAGCCATACGCCGCATGTCGACGCGCTCGGCGTGATCGCGATCGGCGTCGGCGGCCTCGAAGCCGAGAACGTCATGCTCGGCCGCGCCTCGTGGATGCGCCTGCCGGATATCATCGGCGTCGAGCTGAGTGGCAAGCCGCAGCCGAACATTACCGCGACCGACGTTGTGCTGGCGCTGACCGAATTCCTGCGCAAGGAAAAAGTCGTCGGCGCCTATCTCGAGTTCTACGGCGAAGGCGTTTCCGCGTTGACCTTGGGCGACCGCGCGACGATCTCCAACATGACGCCGGAATTCGGCGCCACTGCGGCGATGTTCTACATCGACCGCCAGACCATCGACTATCTGAAGCTGACCGGCCGCGAAGCCGAGCAGGTCAAGCTGGTCGAGCTTTACGCGAAAGAAACCGGCCTGTGGGCGGACTCACTGAAGACCGCCGAATACGAGCGCGTGATCAAGTTCGACCTGTCCTCCGTGGTGCGCAACATGGCCGGCCCATCCAACCCGCACAAGCGCCTGCCGACTTCCGATCTCGCCGCACGCGGCATCGCCGGAAAATGGGAAGAAATCCCCGGCCAGATGCCGGACGGCGCGGTCATCATCGCCGCCATCACCAGCTGCACCAACACCAGCAACCCGCGCAACGTGATTGCCGCCGGCCTGCTGGCACGCAACGCCAATGCGCGCGGCCTGACCCGCAAGCCCTGGGTCAAGTCCTCACTGGCGCCCGGCTCCAAGGTGGTTCAGCTCTATCTCGAAGACGCCAAGCTGCTACAGGAATTGGAGCAACTGGGCTTCGGCATCGTCGCCTTCGCCTGCACGACGTGCAACGGCATGAGCGGCGCGCTCGATCCGGCGATCCAGAAGGAAATCATAGCCCGCGATCTGTACGCGACCGCCGTGCTGTCCGGCAACCGCAACTTCGACGGCCGCATTCACCCTTACGCCAAGCAGGCCTTCCTCGCGTCGCCGCCGCTGGTAGTGGCTTATGCCATTGCCGGCACCGTCCGCTTCGACATCGAGAAGGACGTGCTCGGCATCGACAAGCAGGGCAAGCCGGTCACGCTGAAGGACATCTGGCCGAGCGATGAAGAGATCGACGCCGTCGTCGCCAAGAGCGTCAATCCCACGCAGTTCCGCGCGGTCTACGAGCCGATGTTCACGTTCAAGATTCTCGGCGACGAAAAGATCAGTCCGCTGTACGACTGGCGTCCGCAAAGTACCTACATCCGCCGTCCGCCGTACTGGGAAGGCGCGCTGGCCGGCGAGCGCACGCTGAAAGGCATGCGCGCGCTGGCCGTGTTGCCCGACAACATCACCACCGACCACCTATCGCCGTCGAACGCGATCATGCTGGACAGCGCTGCGGGTGAATATCTTCACAAGATGGGCCTGCCGGAAGAGGACTTCAATTCCTACGCGACGCATCGCGGCGATCACCTGACCGCGCAACGCGCCACCTTCGCCAATCCGCAACTGGTCAACGAGATGGCGGTAGTCGACGGCAAGGTCAAGAAGGGTTCGCTGACGCGCCTCGAACCGGAAGGCAAGGTCGTGCGTATGTGGGAAGGCATCGAGACCTACATGCAGCGCAAGCAGCCGCTGATCATCATCGCCGGTGCCGACTACGGCCAGGGCTCCTCGCGCGACTGGGCCGCCAAGGGCGTACGCCTCGCCGGCGTGGAAGCAATCGCGGCCGAAGGCTTCGAGCGCATCCACCGCACCAACCTCGTCGGCATGGGTGTGCTGCCGCTGGAGTTCAAGCCGGGCACCGATCGCAAAACGCTGGCGATCGACGGCACCGAGACTTTCGACGTCATCGGCGAACGCAAGCCGCGCGCGACGCTGACGCTGGTCATCAAGCGCAAGAACGGCGAGCGTGTCGAAGTGCCGGTGACTTGTCGTCTCGATACCGCTGAAGAAGTGTCGATCTACGAAGCCGGCGGTGTGCTGCAGCGGTTTGCGCAGGATTTTCTTGAGTCGTCGAAGGCGGCTTAACGAGGCGTTATGTGCATGCGTTAGCTGCGGAGAAATAGCTTATGGACAGATCGTGGTTATGCACATTCATGGGCGTCACTTTTTTGCTTGGAACGGCGACGTCACCGATGCTGCTCGCCGCTGGAGGCTGGTATTTGTTCATCCCACCTCGCAGCAGCTATGACGGGCATGCCGACTACCTGCGAGGCTACACAATTTTGGATTCCAAGCCGCTATCTCAGTGGACGCAAGATAGTGCGTATGACTCGGCAGCAGAATGCGAAGCAGTTAAAAGCAGCAACTACTTAGCTGAGCACAACTTTCACGCTAAGGCTGCGGCGGACTACATTGCAGCTCAAAGTACAAACAAACAGCCGGTAGTGCTGGAAGCACTGAGGTCAGGTAGTGAAATAAGCAACGCCAATGTAAACGCTTGGGCTGCGAGCCGCTGCGTCAAAAGCGATGATCCGCGGCTTATGAAATGAATTACATCTGCCAGCCAGTGGGGCAGGTTAGCGGCTTCACCGCGTCCCGCGGGATTCCCTTCGGTCATAACCCGCCTTCCGCGGAACCTGAGGGCTACGACGCGAAAAGCCGCGTCTAACCCGCACTACGATCTGATTCCATAGGAGGACCTGAACATGCCCGGCACCGTCCAACTCCACCGAGTGCTCCGCGCGCCGCCCGCGCGCGTCTACCGCGCCTTTCTCGACCCGGATGCGCTGAGCAAATGGCTGCCGCCGCACGGATTTTCCGGGAAGGTGCATTCCATGGATGCCAGGGTCGGTGGCGGTTACCGCATGTCGTTCACGAACTTCAGCACCGGAAACAGCCACTCTTTCAGCGTCAAGTACACCGAACTCGTCCCGAATGAACGCATCCGCCACACGGATCAGTTCGACGATCCCAATATGCCCGGTGAAATGCAGGTCACGATCTCCCTGCGTCAGGTCGTTTGCGGAACCGACGTGCAGATCGTGCAGGAAGGCATCCCCGACGCGATTCCGGTCGAGTTCTGCTACCTGGGCTGGCAGGAGTCCTTGACCCTGCTGGTGCATCTGGTCGAGCCGGAAATTCCTGACGGCGCTTAGCCGCGGAATCGGCGGGTTACGACGCGAAAAGCTGCGTCTAACCCGCCCTACGATTTTTGAAGCAAACCTTTAGGCAGTAGGAAATATTCGCATGGCTCACACTCCTCAAATCAAAATCCCCGCCACCTACATGCGCGGCGGCACCAGCAAGGGTGTGTTCTTCCGCCTGCAGGATTTGCCCGCGGTAGCACAAGTGCCGGGCACCGCCCGCGATGCATTGCTGCTGCGTGTGATCGGCAGCCCTGACCCTTACGGCAAGCAGATCGACGGCATGGGTGCGGCGACTTCCAGCACCAGCAAGACGGTGATCCTGTCGAAGAGCAGCAAACCCGATCACGACGTCGATTATCTGTTCGGCCAGGTGTCGATCGACACGGCCTTCGTCGACTGGAGCGGCAACTGCGGCAATCTGTCCGCCGCGGTGGGGCCGTTCGCGATCAGCAATGGGCTGATCGACGCCGACCGCATTCCGCAGAACGGTGTGGCGACGATCCGCATCTGGCAGGCGAACATCGGCAAGACCATCATCGCGCATGTGCCAATCACCAACGGCACGGTGCAGGAGACCGGTGACTTCGAGCTCGACGGTGTGACGTTTCCTGCCGCGGAAGTGCAGCTCGAATTCCTCGACCCGGCGGACGAGGGCGAAGGCGAGGGCGGCGGCGCGATGTTTCCCACTGGCAAGCTGGTCGACGATCTCGAGGTGCCGAGTGTTGGTACGCTTAAAGTCACGATGATCAATGCCGGCATCCCGACGATTTTCATCAACGCGGAAGCCATCGGCTACACCGGCACCGAATTGCAGGATGCGATCAACGGCGATGCGAAGGCGTTGGCGAAGTTCGAAACCATTCGCGCTTACGGCGCGCTGCGCATGGGCCTGATCAAGAGTCTCGACGAGGCCGCCAAACGCCAGCACACGCCGAAGGTCGCATTCGTCGCCAAGCCGGCCGCTTACGTTTCATCCAGCGGCAAGCAGGTCGCCGCGGGCGATGTCGACCTGCTGGTGCGCGCGATGTCGATGGGCAAGCTGCATCACGCGATGATGGGCACGGCCGCCGTTGCGATCGGCACCGCCGCAGCGATCCCGGGCACGCTGGTGAACCTCGCCGCCGGCGGCGCCGCGCGCACTGCGGTGCGCTTCGGCCATCCCTCCGGCACCTTGCGGGTGGGCGCGGAAGCGGCCCAGGTCAACGGCGAATGGATCGTCAAAAAAGCCATCATGAGCCGCAGCGCGCGGGTGCTGATGGAAGGCTGGGTGCGCGTGCCGGGCGATACGTTCTAAGAAAGCCCTGCACAGGCTCCAAACCTATCGTCATGCCCGCGAAGGCGGGCATCCTGTTCTCACTGCATCCCGTGTAAAGCCGGGAACCTCGTCAATGTCTTGACGGAAACTGGATTCCCGTCTACACGGGAATGACAAGCCATGCAGAGTTTCCCTAAGGAACGATGCCGCGGCCTTCCGTGTCTGAACGACATGAAGTCTGCCAAGCGTGCCGCCAAGCGCAACGATTGGGACCCAGTCCTGGTCGACATCGTCGACTACGTTGCCAACTACCCGATCAAGAGCCCGCTCGCGTACGTAACCGCGCGCAACTGCTTGATCGACACGCTCGGCTGCGGCCTCGAAGCGCTCGAATATCCGGCCTGCACCAAGCTGATGGGACCGATCGTGCCGGGCACCATCGTGCCGAACGGTGCCAAGGTGCCGGGTACGCAGTTTCAGCTCGATCCGGTGCAGGCCGCATTCAACATCGGCAGCATGATTCGCTGGCTCGATTTCAACGACACCTGGCTCGCTGCGGAGTGGGGTCATCCGTCGGACAATCTCGGCGCCATTCTGGCTGTCGCCGACTGGCTCAGCCGCAACGCCATCGCCGCCGGCAAGCAGCCGCTGACGATGCGCGACGTGCTCACCGGCATGATCAAGGCGCACGAAATCCAGGGTTGCATCGCGCTGGAAAATTCATTCAACAAGGTCGGCCTCGATCACGTCGTGCTGGTGAAAGTTGCCAGCACCGCCGTCGTCAGCCAGCTGCTTGGCCTGAGCAGGGATGAAACGCTGAACGCGGTGTCGCTGGCCTGGGTCGATGGACAGAGCTTGCGTACTTACCGTCATGCACCGAACACCGGCAGCCGCAAGAGTTGGGCGGCGGGCGACGCCACCGCGCGTGCAGTGCGTCTGGCGCTGATGGCGCGGACCGGCGAAATGGGTTATCCGACCGTGCTGAGCGCGAAGACCTGGGGCTTCTACGACGTGCTGTTCAAAGGCAAGCCATTTGCATTCCAGCGCAAGTACGGTTCCTACGTGATGGAAAACATTCTATTCAAGATCAGCTTCCCGGCCGAATTCCACGGCCAGACCGGGGCGGAAGCGGCGATGAGCTTGCACGCTGAGCTGCGCAAGCTCGGCAGAAGCATCGAAGACATCGGCAAGATCACGATCCGCACGCACGAGGCCTGCATCCGCATCATTGACAAGCAGGGTCCGCTGCACAATCCGGCCGATCGCGATCATTGCGTCCAGTACATGGTTGCGGTGGCGCTGATCTACGGTCGCCTCACCGCCGCGGACTACGAAGACGCGGTCGCTGCCGATCCGCGCATCGACGTGCTGCGCGACAAGATCGTCTGCGTCGAAGATCCGCAGTTCACCAAGGACTACCACGATCCCGAAAAGCGCTCGATCGCCAATGCGCTGACGATCGAATTCAACGATGGCAAGAAGCTCAAGGAAATCGTCGTCGAATATCCGATCGGCCACAAGCGCCGCCGCAAGGATGGTATTCCGCTGCTCGAAGCCAAGTTCAGGACCAACCTCGCACGCCGTTTCCCGGCCCGGCAGCAGCAGGCGATCCTCGACGTGTCGCTGGATCAGGCTGCGCTGGAAAAGATGGCGGTCAATGAGTACGTCGATCTATACGTGATCTGAAGCTGCTTTTTTTGCGGCCCAACCCAGGAGTCGATAGAGGAGTGACCCTGACGGCAGTCGTTTGTGGCGTCTGCGGTGATAGACAGCAGGGCCCGCCGGACCTCAAGCTTGCCGGATGCGAATCCTCTTCCACATGATCTCGGCATTTTGGGCGACGCGCGGCGGTCGCCGCCGCAGCATCAGGGACACCACCATACTGCACATGCGCGTATGGCCGCAGGACATTGATCTCAATTGGCACATGAACAACGGCCGCTATTTCTCGGTGGCCGATATCGGGCGTTTCGACTGGTGGATTCGCACCGGCATCTGGCGCAAGGCGATGAAGTGCGGCTGGCGGCCGGTTGCCGGCGATGTCGGCGCGCGTTTCAGCCGTTCGCTGCAGCCGCTCCAGCGCTATGAGTTGCGCACGCGGCTGCTCGGCTGGGATGAGAAATGGATGTTCGCGTTGCATGAATTCGCCGCCGGCGACCAGGTGTACACGACGCTGGTTGTGCGCTACGTTTTCGTCAGCAAGATGCGTCCGCGGCCGACGCCGGCGCAGGTGCTGAAGCTGGTTGGTGTCGAGCAGCCTGCGCCGGCATTGCCGGAGTGGGTGCAGCTGTGGACTCAGGCGCAGGACCGGCTCGCCGCAGACCGCCGCGCCGCACGTGCCGCACAGCACGTCGAATAAGGCATTTCATTACCTCAACTTTCGGGAGCTTTCATGTCTTCGCCGTATCCGCACCTGCTGGCGCCGCTCGACCTTGGCTTCACCACCCTGCGCAACCGTGTGCTGATGGGCTCGATGCACACCGGTCTCGAGGACCGCAAGAAGAACTTTCCGCGGCTCGCGACCTACTTCGCCGAACGTGCGCGCGGCGGCGTCGGCTTGATCGTCACCGGCGGTTTCGCGCCCAACGTCGCCGGCTGGGTGTCGCCATTAGCCGGTCGGCTGGCGACGCATGGCATGGCGCGCGAGCATCGCGTGATCACCGACGCGGTGCATGCCGAAGGCGGCAAGATCGCGCTGCAGATCCTGCATGCCGGACGCTACGGCTATCACCCGCTGTCGGTGGCGCCGTCGCGCGTCAAGTCGCCG
The DNA here is from genome assembly GCA_028291645.1 of Nevskia sp. Classification (GTDB taxonomy): domain Bacteria; phylum Pseudomonadota; class Gammaproteobacteria; order Nevskiales; family Nevskiaceae; genus Nevskia. The sequence continues at coordinate 32,220 of JAQGNU010000010.1, read as the reverse complement.
ATCACGCCATTCACGCCGCGTGCCTTGTCGGCCTGGGGCGTCGAGCGCCAGATCGCGGCGTTCGCGCGCTGTGCGGCACTGGCGCGCGAAGCCGGCTACGACGGCGTCGAAGTGATGGGCTCGGAAGGTTATTTCATCAACCAGTTCCTGGTCACGCACACCAATAAGCGCGACGACCAATGGGGCGGTGCGTTCGAGAACCGCATGCGGCTGCCGGTGGAGATCGTGTCGCGCGTGCGCGCAGCGGTCGGTAAGGACTTCATCATCGTCTATCGCCTGTCGATGCTCGACCTGATTCCGGACGGCCAGAGCTGGGCGGAAGTCGTGCAGCTGGCAAAGGCTGTAGAGCAGGCCGGTGCGACGATCATCAATACCGGCATCGGTTGGCACGAAGCGCGGGTGCCGACGATTGCGACGAGCGTGCCGCGAGCGGCGTTCGGCTGGGTGACGAAGAAGCTGAAAGGCGAGGTCGGCATTCCGCTGTGCACGACCAACCGCATCAATGCGCCGGACGTTGGCGAGCAACTGCTGGCCGACGGCTGTGCCGACATGGTATCGATGGCGCGACCGCTGCTGGCCGACGCCGAGTTCGTCAACAAAGCCGCGGCCGGCAAGGCGCAGTCGATCAACACTTGCATCGCCTGTAACCAGGCCTGCCTCGATCACACGTTCGCGTTGAAGATCGCCAGCTGCCTGGTGAATCCGCGCGCCTGCCACGAGACCGAACTGAACTACACGAAAGCTGCGCAGAAGAAGCGCATTGCGGTGATCGGTGCGGGGCCTGCGGGTCTCGCCGCCGCGACCGTTGCTGCCGAGCGTGGGCACACGGTCGATCTGTACGACGCCGCTACCGAGATCGGCGGCCAGTTCAACATGGCCAAGCGCATTCCCGGCAAAGAGGAATTCCACGAGACGCTGCGCTACTTCCGCGATCGCATCCCGACCGTCGGTGTGAACTTGCAGCTGAATCGCCGCATCGGCGCCGAGGAACTGCTGGCCGCGAACTACGACGACATCGTGCTCGCCACCGGCGTGCTGCCGCGCGATCCGAAGATTCCGGGGCAGGATGCCGCCGAGGCGAGCGGCAAGGTGATGAGCTATGTCGACTTGCTGCTGCGCGGGCGTCCCGCCGGCAAACGTGTCGCGGTAGTCGGTGCCGGCGGCATCGGTTTCGATGTTGCCGAATTCCTGGTCGACGACGGCCATTCGGCGACGCTCGATCCGAAGCTGTGGATGGCCGAGTGGGGCGTGACCGATCCGGCCCTTGCGCGCGGTGGTGTCGCCGGCGTGCGTCCGCAGATCGTGCCACCGGCGCGGCAGGTGTTCCTGCTGCAGCGCAAGTCGACCAAGCCCGGCGCGGGCCTCGGCAAGACCACCGGCTGGATTCATCGCAGCACGCTGAAGATGAAGCAGGTCGAGATGTTCGCCGGCGTCAACTATGAGTCGATCGATGAACGCGGCCTGCTGATCAGCTACGGCGAGAAGCGCGAGAACGCGAGCTTGCTGGAAGTCGATCACATCGTGCTGTGCACCGGCCAGGAACCGGAACGCACGCTGGAAGCCCCGCTGATTGCCGGCGGTGCGCGCGTGCATCGCATCGGTGGTGCCGATGTCGCTGCGGAACTCGATGCGAAACGCGCGATCGATCAAGGCAGCCGATTAGCGGCGAGCCTGTAGATCGAGCGATGCATTCGGACGCGCAGGTGCGCGCGCGGTGACCGTTTCGCCGAAGCATTCCCTGCGTGCCGCACCGCTCGGCCATCTCGGAAATCTCGTCAAAGCCGATCCACTGCTGACGATACTGGTGTTTGCAGCGATGGTGCTGGCCGCGATTCATCCGCTGACACCGGCACGCTACGCGGGCCTGATCGACTGGCCGACCCTGCAGGCGCTGACCGGCTTGCTGGTGTTGACGCGCGGCATCGAACACAGCGGCGCCTTGCAGCATGCCGCGCGTGCGCTGCTCACACGCGTACGCAGTCTGCGCCAACTGGCCTTGTTGCTGGTGTCCTTGTCGGCGGCGCTGTCGACCGTGTTGACCAACGACGTCAGCCTGTTCCTGGTGGTGCCGCTGACGCTCGGCATCGCGCGCATCGCCGAGGTGCCGCTGGCGCGGCTGGTGATTTTCGAAGCGCTCGCGGTCAATGCCGGTTCAGCGCTGACGCCGATCGGCAATCCGCAGAACCTGCTGCTGTGGCATCAGGCGGGCGGCTCCATGTTGAGCTACGTGCACGACATGTTTCCCGGCGTGGCGATCATGTCGATATTGCTGCTGGTGTTGACCGCGTTGATGTTCGCCGGAACCAGCATCACGCTGAACCTGCCGAAGGAAGAAGCGGGCATCGATCGTCGACTGCTATCGATTGCGGCCGGCCTGCTGGTGCTATTCCTGCTGCTGCTGGAACTGCATGCAGCACTGCCCGGCATGCTGCTGGTGCTGGCGGTTTTCGCGCTGCTGTTCCGCGACGTACTGCGCGCCGTGGACTGGAAGCTGCTGCTGATCATCGGCCTGATGTTCATCGATCTCGGCGCGCTGGCCGCGTTGCCGGCGTTGGCGCGACTGCTGCCGCAATTGCCGCTCGATCAGGCGCCGCAAGTCTATTGGTCTGGCGTGCTGCTGTCGCAATTCATCAGCAATGTGCCGGCCGCGATTTTGTTGTCGCCGCTGACGCATCTGACGGCGGCGCTCGCACTCGGCGTCAACGTCGGTGGTTTCGGTCTTGCGATCGGCTCGCTGGCGAATCTGATCGCGCTGCGGCAGGTCGGCGGACTCGCCATCTACAAGCAGTTCCATTTGATCTCGTTGCCGTTCCTGGTGGTGGTGGCGACTGCGGTCTATCTGCTGCTGCTCCGCTGAGGCGCCACGGATTTATCCGCTGCAGGCACGGTATAGTTCGAGGCGAACCCGTTTCCACCTGAGGTCCGCCGTGCGAAACCCTATGCTTTTCGCTGCAAACTTGTTTTCTGTCGCACTGTTGAGTGGTGCCGCTGTTGCCGCTACCGCCGAGCCGATCGGTACACCGGCGGTTACTTCGATGCTCGGCTACAGCGCCGGCCATGTCGCCGACCAGCAGGCGCTGGAAGCACAATTCGATCAGCAGCTCGATCCAGCCGATCTGCGTACGTGGCTGCTGGATATGGCCTCTGCGCCAAATCAGGTCGGCTCGCCGCACGACAAGCACAACGCCGAAACGATGCTGGCGCAGTTCAAGTCCTGGGGCTGGGATGCGCAGATCGAAACCTTCTACGTGTTGTATCCAACGCCATTGGAAGAACAGCTCGAACTGGTCGCGCCGACGCATTTCGTCGCGAGTCTGAAAGAACCGCCGGTGGTCGGCGATGCCAGTTCCAGCAACACTGCCGGCGCGCTGCCGCCGTACAACGTATTCGCCGCGGATGGCGATGTCACCGCCGCGCTGGTCTACGTCAACCAGGGCATGCCGGACGACTACAAGGAACTCGCGCGGCGTGGCATCGACGTCAAGGGCAAGATCGCCATCGCACGCTACGGCGGCGGCTGGCGCGGATTGAAACCGAAACTGGCCCAGGAACACGGCGCTGTCGGCTGTCTGATCTATTCCGATCCGAGCGGCGATGGCTACGGTCCCGGCGACGTCTATCCGAAGGGCGGCTTCCGGCCGGCCGACGGCGTGCAGCGCGGTTCGGTGCTGGATATTCCGGTCGCGTCCGGCGATCCGCTGACGCCGGATATCGGTGCGACCAAGAACGCCAAGCGTCTCGCCATCGCCGATGCCAAGACCATCCTGAAGATTCCGGTGCTGCCGATTTCGTACGCGGATGCGCAGCCGCTGCTCGCCGCGCTCGAAGGTCCGGTGGCGCCGAAGGACTGGCGCGGCGGTCTGCCGATCACCTACCACATCGGTGGTGGCGCAGCGCAGGTGCATCTGCAGTTGAAGAGCGAATGGTCGTTAAAACCTATTTACGACGTCGTCGCCAAGATGCGCGGCAGCGAGTTGCCGGACGAGTGGGTGATCCGCGGCAACCATCACGACGGCTGGGTGTTCGGCGCCTGGGATCCGCTGTCCGGCAACGTCGCGCTGCTGGAAGAAGCCAAGGCGATCGGCGCATTGCGCAAGACGGGCTGGAAACCGAAACGCACGCTGGTTTATGCCAGCTGGGATGCGGAAGAACCGGGCCTGCTCGGTTCGACCGAATGGGCCGAAGCGCATGCCGAGGAACTGAAGAAGAAAGCGGTGCTGTACATCAACGCCGACACCAATACGCGCGGCTTTCTGAATTCGGGCGGCAGTCATCCTTACCAGCATCTGGTCAACGAGATCGCGGCCGGCATCCGCGATCCGGAAACCGGCGTCAGCGTGCTGCAGCGTCAGCGCGCGCATCAACTGGTCGAGGCTTACGGCAGCAGCAAGGAGGAAGACAAGGCGCGCGCGGTCACGCTCAATGCCGGCGGCGATGTGCCGATCGACGCGCTCGGCTCGGGCTCCGACTTCTCGCCGTTCCTGCAGCATCTCGGCGTCGCCGCACTCGATCTTTCCTACAGCGGCGAAGACGATCAGGCCGGCGTCTATCACTCGGTCTACGATTCGTTCGAGCACTATGTGCGCTTCGGCGATCCGAACTTCGCGTATGGCATCGCGCTGGCGCAGACCATCGGCCACACCATGCTGCGCGTGGCGGATGCCGATGTGCTGCCGATGCAGTTCGGCGCACTGTCGCAGACCTTCGCCGACTACGTGCAGGAACTGCATAAGCTGGCCGACAACGAGCGCGAACACGCGCTCAAGCTGAACAAGTTGCTCGATCAGAACGCGTTCCAGCTGGCGGACGATCCGACGCGTTCGGTGCTGCCGCCGGCGCGCGAATCGGAAGTGCCGGCGCTCGATTTCGTAGCACTCGATGCTGCCGTGAAGCAACTGCAGGCCAGCACCAAGGCCTACGACGACGCTTATGCACAGGCACTGACCGCGCCGGAACATCGCGTACCGCGCGCCGAGCTGGACCGGCTGCTACAGAATATGGAGCAGCAGCTGACCGTGCCGGAAGGCCTGCCGGGCCGCGAATGGTATCGGCATCTGATCTACGCCCCGGGCTTCTACACCGGCTATGGCGTCAAGACCATGCCGGGTGTGCGCGAAGCGATCGAGCAGCGGCATTGGGATGAGGCCAATAAGTATGCCGGCATCACTGCGGCGACGCTGTCGCGTTACAGCCAACAGCTCGATCGGGCGACGCAGCTATTGAAGCCCTGAAGTCGGCATAGAAACATCAAGGCCGGATGCTGTGATTCGCGCAGCATCCGGCTTGGTGTCGTGGCGTGTCGCGCTGCTACTGAATCGCGCTGAGCGGCACCACCGGCAGCACCACGCTCGACGGACGCGCGGCATCGCTGTAGATCGTCAGCACGCCGAGTAGCGACTGCAGCAGATCGGGAATCGGCGGCAGGCCGTGCGGGAAGTCGCTGGCGCCGACGGCGATGCGCAGTTTGTGCCCAGTCTGGATCACCGCGCTGGTCGGGAATACTTCGACGTTCAGTTCGACAATGTTGCCTGCACCGACCGGCAGCAGTGCCGCTTGCGTGAATGAGTGCCAGGGCTGGATCGGTTGGCCATCGAGCGTGCGCGACTTCGAAGTGTCGACCGCGCGGAACGATGCGGTCTGGATGCCGTTGGTCAGTGCGAAAGCCTTGCCGTTTTCGTCGACATCGTCGACGCGTACGACTACGCCGGCATCGGCGGCCGTCGTCGAAATCCAGACGTCGGCCTGAATCGGACCGTTGATGTAGAAGTCCTGTGTCAGCACCGGCGTCTCGTATTTCACCGCCAGGCCTTCGTCGGCGCTGTCATAGCTGAAGCAGGGCAGCGGCACCAGGCCGAGCAGGCCGGCGGTCCACTGCGAAGTGCTTTCCGAGCAAATGCCTTCGAGCGGTTCCTGCACGATTTTCAGCGGTGCCTCGTCGGTCACCGGCAGGCTTGCGGACAGGCTCTTGTCAGCGTGCAGATAGAGCCGCTGCGCGCTGGCCTGCGGATGCGGCCAGTCGGTGGTGCTGACGAAATGTCCCTGTCCGTACAGGTATTGAGTGACGTTCGGCAACTTGTCGGCGCCGACGCTCATGCCCTTCTCGTATTGATCGAACCACTGTAGCGCGATGTGATCGAGCACCGGCACGCCGTCGGCCGGCAGGCCCTGGCCGAGTGCGGCCTGCACGTGCGTCCACGGTCCCAGCAGCATCTTGGTCGGCACGCGGGTCTTCAGCTGCTCGTACAGCATCGGCTCGCCGCGCTGGAAGATGTCATGTAAGCCGCCGACGATGAAAGTCGGAATCTTGATCTTGCCGGCCTGTTCGATCGGCGAGCGCTGCGACCAGAAGTCGCCGTCGTAGACCGTGTTCGGATCGCCGGCGACGGCGCGCAGCAAGGTCGGCACCTGGAAATTGGTGACGGCGCCGAGCACATGCTCAAGCTCCGCCTGCAGTGCTTCGGCCGGGTCCTGGTAGAACGACAGATCGAGCACGCTCAAGCCGGTGACCAATGCCAGCCACAGCGGAATGAAGCCGATATTGACCTGGCCGCCGCTGAAGACGATGTCGCGGTAGCCATCCGACATCGGCACGATCGGGAACATCGCCTTCACCGACGGATGCTGTTGCGCGGCGGTGAGCACCGCGGTGATCGCCAGCAGCGACGCACCATAGAGGCCGACGCGGCCGTCGCTGAACGACTGCTTCGAAGTCCAATCGACGATCGGATAGTAGTCGGCCTGCTCGGCGGTGCCGAACGCGGTCCATTCGCCTTCCGAGCGGCCGGTGCCGCGCTCGTCGACCACCACGTGCGCGTAGCCGTGCTGCACCAGGTAAGGGTTGGCGCCGCCGAGTGCCGGCACGAACGCGCCGATGTCCTTGTTGTAGCCGGTCTGCGTCAGGATCACCGGGAATTTGCCGGGAATGGCTTTGCCGGAGGCGTCGGCCGGCAAGGTCACGCTGACCGCGAGCTTGACGCCGTCGGCCATCGTGATGAACTGGTTGTTGTCGGTCACCGTGCCCGGATACAGCACGTCCGGGTTGTAGTCGACCCAATGGGCGTCGGCATTACTGGTGATGACGTTGTCGGTGCTGCTGGCAGTCGAGCGCGTGCCGAGTGTCGTCCACTGCGCCGATCCCGCTTCATTGCCGACCGAGGAACTGCTGCCGCAGCCGGCGACAAAAGCGAGTACCAGCGCGGCCGCGGCGGCGCCGCCGAGCAGATAAGGCTTGACCGGGGAATTGTTTGTCACTGCACCCTCTCCTGGACAATTTAATAATTTTTGTCGCCGGGCGCTGCGGCCCGCGCGCGTTGCCGCATTATGGCGCCTGCGCAGCCTGCGTGGCAGACCGGTCCGCCATAACCGGCTGTCGGAATGGCCAATCGGGACGAAGGGGTCGGATGCGGCAGCTGTGTGAGGCTCGAGTCAGTCGCGCCGCACGCCCGGATATCAAACCCGAACGGGCGGGTACAGACGCGCCGGGGACTTTTCTTTTTAAATAGCGTTCCAATATTGAAGCCTGTACCGCCGCCTGCGCGGCAAGCCTATTAGGAGACTGAAGATGGACCTGAGCTGCGATCTTCCGGGTGCCAGCCGTGCTGCCGGCAAGGGTGCTTTCCCGGACCCGGTGCGCGATCTCGAAGGCACCGGCGGCGTGCAGAGCGCGGTGTTTGCCGCCGGTTGCTTCTGGTGCGTGGAAGCGGTCTTCACGCAGCTCGATGGGGTGATTTCGGTAACCTCCGGCTATTCCGGCGGCAGCGCCGATAGCGCCGACTACAAGGCCGTCTGCAGCGGCAATACCGATCACGCCGAGGTGGTGAAGATCGATTACGATCCGAAGCGCATCAGCTACGGCCGCCTGCTGAAGATTTTCTTTTCGGTGGCGCACGATCCGACCCAGCTCAACCGCCAGGGCAACGATCGCGGCCGCCAGTATCGTTCGGGGATTTTCTACGTCAGCGAATCGCAGCGCGAAGTCGCCCGCGCCTATATCGAACAGCTCACTGCGGCCGGCGTCTATTCGCAGCCGATCGTCACCGAGCTGGTGCCGCTGGCTGCGTTCTACAAGGCCGAGGACTATCACCAGAATTACGCGGAATCGAATCCGCAGCAGCCGTATATCGCTGCCGTGTCGACGCCGAAAGTCGAAAAGCTGAAGCAGAAGTACGGCGAATATCTGCGCAAGTAGCGCGGGTCCGCATCATTCCTAAATTCAGGAGCACATCATGCAAGTGAGTCAAGCTGCCGGCCGCACCGGCGCAACGCCCGCGGTATCGCGCAGCGGTTACGACCTGCGGCCGCTGAGCCAGGCTACGCGCGAACGGCTGGCCAAGGACTTCACCGCCGAGGAGCGCCGCGTGCTGCTGAGCCAGGGCACCGAGCCGGCGTTCTGCGGCGGCCTGCTCGACAACAAACTCGAAGGCGTCTACGCCTGCCGCCTGTGCGGCCTGCCCCTGTTCAGTTCCAAAGCCAAGTTCAATTCCGGCACCGGCTGGCCGAGCTTCTTTGCGCCGATCGATCCGACCCACGTGAAGGATCTGGAGGATCGCAGCTACGGCATGCGGCGCGTGGAGAACCGTTGCGCGCGCTGCGATGCGCATCTAGGTCACGTGTTCGAGGATGGTCCGCAGCCGACCGGTTTGCGCTACTGCATGAACTCGGTGTCGCTGCAGTTCTTCGACGAAGGCGTGGAGCCGCCGCAACAGCTTGAGCCGATCGCAGCATAGGGCAGGCGACGCGGTTCTCCGCTGTTGGAGAACAACGACTTCTAGCCACGGCCCGCCATGATGGCTTGGGTGCTTCGCACCACAAGCCGCCCGGCGACGCTACCTCGGCATACTGGTGCCCGGTGCCGGGTTCTGCAGGATGATGGCCTTATCCGCGCCTTTCGCCTGCGCACCATGATTCTGCAGGATGATAGCCTTGTCCGCGCCTTTCGATTGCGGGCCGTTCTTCTGCAGGATGATGCCCTGCTGCGAGCCGTTCTTCTTCTCAGCACCGCCACCGGCTTCAGCGCTGGCGGCGACAAGGCCGCTTCCAAGCAAGAAGATTAAGGTCAACTGCCGTGATTTAGTCATGATGTTCCCCTGCGGCGACCGATGATTGAGTTTGAGCCGATCACCGGCTTTTAACCTACACCCGCCGTGCGCGGCCGTCCAGACCAGGTTAACGCCGGGCAGCCTTGCGGTTGCCGCGGCGGTCTGGCGGCAGTAGCGCCAGCGGTGCGGTCAGATCGCCCATTGCCGGCGCACCATGCGCCTGCAGCGCCGCATCGCGCGCGCGGATGCCATCGAGGGTCGGCAGGCGATAACGGCGCGTAATCAGGCGCAGGATCGAAGCGGTGTCGTAAGGCGTGTGATCGACCGTACCCGGTTTCGCCAGCGGTGAAATCAGGATCGCCGGGATGCGCGTGCCGGGGCCGAGCAGATCGCCTTGCGGCGGCGGCAGGTGATCCCAGATGCCGCCGAACTCGTCGTAGGTGATGAGGATCAGCATGTGGCGCCACTGCGGACTCGCGCGCAAGCGCTGCACCAACTGCGCGATATGCCGATCGCCGTCGTCGAGATTGGCATAGCCTGGGTGCTGGTTCAGATTGCCCTGTGGCTTGTAGAACGCGACCGCCGGCAGATGGCCGCGCTGGATGTCGCGCAGCAGATCGCTGTAGTCCTGCAGATGCGCCGCGCGCTCGCTTGAATGCGTCGCCGGATCGAACGCGGCGTAATAGTTGAACGGCACATGATGCGGCTGGAAGTCCGGCTCGCCGAGCGGCGTAGCCGGCGTGTAGATCACGCGACGTGCAGTGTCCGCCGGCTGGCGCCCGTCTGCGAGTGCGGCATTCCAGGCGCCGCTGTACCACTTCCAGCTGATGCCGGCGCTGCTCAGCAGATCGCCGATGGTGGCCTGCGTCTGTGGCGGCAGCGTAGTGTCGTTGCCGGGGTCCGCTGATTGCAGATGCGCCGCATCGATCGGCGGATTGCCGCTCGGCTGATACGCCGGCTGCATTGTATTGATCGCATAAAACTTGTGGTCGCCGAAATAGTTGTCCGGACTGATGTTGCCGCTGACGAGGTAACGCGGCGCGCCGGTCAGCGCCGAAGCCGGTGATTGGTCGGTGGCCGTCAGGCGTGGCAGATAGTGGCCATCGGCATCGCGCTCGAGCAGGGCGATACTCGGATGTGCGCCATTGCTCGGAGTGTCGGCGTGCGGATATTCGGACGCGCAGGCGCAGATCAGGTATTGATGATTCAGAAACGAGCCGCCGAATGCACCCTGGAAGAAATGATCGGCCAGCACGTATTGCTGTGCCAGCCGGTAGAGCGCCGAGCCGCTGTAATCGAAATGGCCGAGCGCCAGTCCGCCGGCATTCGACCAGGCGGCGAAGCCGGCATTGCTACCGCCGTCGATCTGCATTTGATTTTCGTAGAAGCGGTGAATCAGATCGCGCGTCACCACCGCGCTCGACAGGCGCACGCCGGACGCGGCAGTGAACGCCGTCTCGATCGAGAACGGCGCATTCGGCAAACCGGCGCTCTGCGCCTGCGTCACCACCGGCGTCGCGCCCGCCGCGGTGACGCCGCCCCAGGTCTGCGGCAGCGTCGCCAGCAGCGAGCCGTCGCGATCTTTCTGTGGAACGTAGGCCGGCAAGGGTTTGCCGCCGGCATCGACCACCTCGTTCAAGCCGGCGGCGCCCGGAAAGCTGCCGAACAGACTGTCGAAGCTGCGATTCTCGGCGTAGATCACGACGATGGTCTGCAGCTGTCGCTGCAAGGCCGCGGTCACTGCGGCTGCTTGCTCATCCGCCTGTGCAGCCGATGCTGCGAGCAGCAGCGCCGCAATAGCACTCCCGTAGTTCAGTGACCGTCGCCGCCGTCTGCGCTCCGAAAGTCCCATTCATGCACCGGTCGTTCAGCTACTGAATCCATAGCGGCGGCTCATCGCGCGCAGTTCGTCCAATTCCTGCTCATGTTCGGCACGACGCTGCTGCGCGACGTTCAGCGAGCCGAGTTCGCCGAGTGGCAGGCAGAAGCCACCGAATGCACCGAACGGTCCGGCCGGCACATCGAATGCCGGCGCGCTCAGGTTCGGCGCACTGCTCAAGTCTAATGCCTCGGCGAGATTGATCGAATCGATGCGTGCGCCGAGCGGCGCGAAACCGAAACGCCAGGCGAGGAAATTCAGGATCGAATTCGGATCGAACTGGCGGTGCTCGACGTGGCCGCGGCGCGCACGCGGCCCCATCAGCACGCAGGGCACGCGGCAGCCGAGGCGGCCGTCGTTGCCGGTGGCGGCGGATTCTTCCGGCGTCACCGGCGCGAACGGCGGCGTAACGTGATCGTAGAAACCGCCCCATTCGTCGTAGTTGACGATCAGCAAGGTCTTCTGCCACAGCGGGCTCTGCCGCAGCGTGTCGTAGATGCTGTTGAGGAAGGCCTGACCGTCGCGGATGTCGGCGTAAGGATGGTCGTCTTTCGACACGCCGAAGCCTTCATGTAGATCGGTGCCGACCGAATCGATGTAGGTCACATTGGCCAGCGTGCCGTTGGCGACGTCGACCGCGAACTGGTCGAACTTCTGCGAGAAGCTCTTGTACTTGCTGCCCCAGTACGCGGTGTAAGAGGCATCCAGATAGTAGTAGGCCATCGAACGGCCGACGCCCTGCAGGCGGTCCCACACCGTTGGTAGTGTCGAGTTTTTCGTCGTGTTCTTGATGCGGTCAGTCTGGCCCGCGTGCATATACAGGCGGTTCGGCGTGGTCGGCGCGAGGATGCCGCTGAAGTAGCGATCGCAGATGGTCCAATTGTCGGCGCAGCCTTTGAAGAACGGCAGGCTGTCGGCCGTGTAGTAGCCGATCGGGAACGTATCGCCGTTCGGCTGCGTCAGCAGGAAGCCGTCCATCGCACCGCCGTTGATCTCGGTGCGGCCACCGTCGTAACTGTGATCGGGGTCGGCCAGATTGCAGTTCTGATAGTTCGGTGCGAGATCGTAGCTCGAGTAGGACTGGCCGCTGCCGTCCTTCAACGTGGTCCCAGCTTGCCGGCCATCGGCACCCGGCACCCAACCGAGGAAGTGATCGAAGGAGCGGTTCTCCATCATCACCAGTACGACGTGATCGATGCCGATCGACTCGGGATCAGGCAGCGACTCGGCGCCGCCGCTGCTGCTGTCATCGCTGCTGCCACCACAGCCCGGCAACAGCAGACCGCCAGCCGCAGCGGCGGCGACCCCGGCGATGAAGCGGCGCCGCTGCGGATCGGCCGGATCGCGCGGCGGGGTGCCGGTGTTGCGGGTGCGCTTGGACATGATCCCTTTTCTCCCTAGTAGTGCCCGCTCTGCATGGCGGGTCAATGGTTGTAACAATAGCGTAACGATCGGGAACAGAAGTAGCTTGCCGAATGGAGTAGCTTGGGGTGAACGCCGGCGACCCCAACGTAAGGGCGTTACGTGGGGCGCCTGCAAGGCGCGTAGCATGTGTTCGCAACCGCTCAGTGATCGGGCTCTCAGAGGCGCGCACTGCCGGCAAAATCAATCGAAAAGGGGAGAATCCGATGTCGATGTTTGCCAATATCCTGGTCGCCGTCGTCGCGCTGCTACACGTCTACTTCATGATCCTCGAGATGTTTCTGTGGGACACGCCCTACGGCCGCAAAACTTTCGGTTTGACCGCCGAGTTCAGCAGCGCGTCGAAAGCGCTGGCCGCGAACCAGGGGCTCTATAACGGCTTCCTGGTCGCCGGTCTCGTCTGGGGATTGCTGCTCGGCCCTGCGGGGTTTGCGGTCAAGGTCTTCTTTCTGGCTTGTGTGATTGTCGCCGGCGTGTTCGGCGCGATCACCGTCGGCCGCAAAATCCTGTTCGTGCAGGCGCTGCCGGCGGCGATTGCACTGGCGCTGGTGTGGCTGGCCTGATACGGCTACCGACCTCTCCCGCTGGTGGGAGAGGTCGGCACGCTTGATTCAACGCCCGCTGCTGACCTCGATCACCTGCTGATACGTCGGCCGGTTGCTCCAGGGCATCGGCGGATCGGCCAGCAGGCTGAAGTCGGTGAACACGATCTGGTCGTACTTCTCGACCGTCGCATTGTTGTCGCCGGCTTCGTTGGTCAGCGCCTTGCCATCCCACTTATTGATGTTGCTTAGGCCGCCGAGATCGCTCAGTGCATCGTCGAGCGCGGCCAGTACCGCGTTGCGGCAGTCGTCGAGGTTGCCGCTGCTGGCGCATTTCAAGGTCTGGTAGTCGCTGTGTCCTGGCGTATCCAGCACCATCTGCAGCATGCGGTACATCACCTGGAACCAGCCGAACTCGTAGGCTGAACCCTGCATGCGTGGCGCATCGTAGCGGCACAGGATGACATTGCTTTCGCAATAGCTCAGCCCGGGCGCGTCGGCCTGCGGATCGAGTGTCGCGAGTTGCGGCGTGACGCGATCCATCAGATGGGTGTACCAGGCGTCCATCAGCACGACTTGCGCGCGATAGTCGTACTTGCCGTCTTTGTCGCGATCGCGGCGCCAGGCGCCGAGGCCGGGCGTGCCGTTGATCCACTGGTTCGAACCGTCGGCGAGCCAGGCTTGCATCAGCGTGACGATCTGCTGCTGATCACTGTTGAGCGTGTTCTTCTGCATCAGTTGCAGCAGCAGCGGCAGCACTTCCTGGCCGCGCAGATCGACGTGCGCCGCATCGGCGTTGATCTCGATGACGTTGGCGAAATCGAACTTCTTGCCGGTGGCGGTGAACGCCTGGTAACGCTTGTCGAGCGCGTCGACGCGATGGATCGGCCCCATGTTGGCGCGGTTGTCCGCCGCCCACCAGCCTTTGCTCGGCAGGTTGTTCCAACTCAGGATGTAGCCTTTCGAAGGATTCACAGCCTGCGGATGCGAAGCGTACGGCAGGAAGTTCTTGAACTCGAAATAGCCGCCGTTCAAAGCGCCGCCGTTGGTGGCGACTGGCACGGTACGGCCGGGGAACGAGACATCGCCGCCGTATTGCAGGAAGAAATCGCGCGGCAGGCTGCGATCGGAAGCCCATTCGAAACGACCGTCGCCCCACACCGGCAGATCCGGCAACTGTGCGGAATCGCGGATCGGTAGCAGGCCGCTCTGCACGTAGCCGACATCCTTCTTGTCGACATAGAGCCAGTTGAACGTGCCGGTGACGCCGTTGAACAGATGCTGGAATGACGAAGCACCATGGATCATCGACGTCGATGCCAATGCGAACGGTGCCGCGGTATCCAATTCGCTAAAGAAGGTCGAGCGCTGTGTCGAGATCACCACCGGTTCACCGTTGACGGTGGCGGTGGCGAACACCGGGCCGTAATGCGTGCGCAGGATGTGGCGCTTGATCTGCTTCGGTACCAGCGGACCACCGAGGCCGACGGTCGAAGCCAGCGTCGGCGTCGCGGTCCACTGGTCGAGGCGCTTGTAGAAGCGCCGGCACTGCGCACCCTTGCCGTCGTTGAGGTCGTACAGATAACCGTCGGCATCGGGGAAGCCGTCACCGTCGGCGTCGTCGCGTGAAGGTTTGGAGCCATTGAGGTTGCACATCTTCGACACGCGCGTATCGACCAGATCGGAATCGCCCGAGGTCGCGCTCCAGGCGTAGTCGACGCCACGGCCGATCAATACATAGGGCAGGTTGCCGATGACGATGCCGCGCGAATTGAAATCGAGTGCACTGCCGCCGGTGGAGTGAATCGAGACTTCCCATTCCAGTTCCGGATCGAAGTAGCTCGCCTGCGGACCCATGATGCCGATCGGATGACCGTCGACCGTGCGATCGGCATTCACCGCCTGCCAGTTCGACATGCTGTGCGGCACGCCCATGCCGCCGGCCTGCAGCGCCTTGCGCAGCAGGTCGTAGGGATTGGTGCCGATCACCGGACGCCGCGCTTTGGTCGAAGCCTGCGTCGCCGCGGCTTTCGTTGGCACCGCCGCGAAGGCCCGGCGCAGCGATGCGAAGGCAGCCTTCACCGATTCGGTCTTGCCGTTTTTTGGCGCGCTCGTCAGCAGCGGCGAAACGGGCGCAGGCTTGGCGCGTGCCTGACTGCCATTACCGGGATTGACCACTTCCGGATCCTGCGACGGCGGACCGTTCTGGCTGACGCCGCCGGCATCGTAAGTCGAGAAAGTTTGATAGCTGCCGTTGTCCCAGATCGCGGTGCCGGCCGGCAGGTTCTGCGGGCAGCTTTCGTCGAGCACGGCCGGCGATTGCTTGAACGAGGCATCGTCGATCGTGCGCGTGGCCTGCGGATCGTTGGCGTGGCGGATATCGCGCCAGAACTTGCAGGCCGCTACGGGAACAGAAGCAGACCCGGCGCCGAAGCTCGGATCGATCTGCTGCAACAGCAGTTCGTTGACGTTCTCGCTGCCGCCACCGACCGCGAACAGCGACTGCACCAGAATCGCCGAAGCGACGATGTCGTTGCGGTTGAACGCTGCAGTGGGAAAGCCGCCTTGTTTCAGAATCGCGTATTCCGGCGGAATCTTGCCGACGTTCTTGCCGGTGAGGCTGGCGATGTAGCCGTTGATGCCGGCGACATCGGCATCGACATCCGACAACAGCAGCGGACCAAGATCGCCGAACTTCGACGCGGTCTGCTCGACGATCGCGGTCAGCTCGTCTTCGCTGTAGCCGGCCGTCACCGACAGACCCGCATCGAGCTGATAGATGAACGGCGCGGGCCCAAGGAATTTGGAAGTCTGGCCGCGGCCGACGTTGCGCAATACGTCCAGCAGCCACAGGCGATCTTCGGCTTCCGCATAACCGAAGCCATACATCGCATCGCGACGATTGGACGAGGTGACGAAAGGCACGCCCCAGCCATCGCGCTGGATCGTCACGCTGCCGCCGTAAGGCGTGGCGAGCGTTTCGGTCGAGACCACCGTGTCCGGTGTCAGACCTTCGTGCTTGAAGTAGTTGCAGGCCGAGGTCGAAGAGGCGACATGCTGTGCCAGCTCAGTCGGCGGCGTGCACGGCGTCGTGGTAAGTCCACGCTGTGCGTAGCTCAGATCACCATAGAGCGTGGCCTGATCGGTGAAGTTGGCCGGATACAGCGCCGGCACACCCTGCAGCGGCAGGCCGATGCCACCAGCCGAGTTGCCGTTGCTGCCGGGCGGCAGCACATTCAGGTAGATGCTGGTGCCGTCGCCGACATTGACACTGCCGCCGGAAGAGCCGCCGCTGTCGCCGCCGCCGCCATTCCCGGAACCCTGCGCCGGCACCGAACTGCTGCCGCAGGCGGCGAGGCCGAGCAGGGCGCCACCGAGCAGGGCACTCATGCCGAGGCCGACGATGCGACGCGTGTTGCTGCTGCAGCCGTAGCTCGCTATCCCCTGCATCGTCCTCTCCCACGCCGCTCGGCGGCTTGTTATGTACTGATTCTAGCCCTGGTGCTGTCGACCGCAGCTCGCAGCATTATCGAGAGCGGGCGCTGCGGTGCCTTGACACTAGGCGCCAGCCGCTGCGCCCCTATTTGTAAAGCTTTGCCCGGCTAACGTGCGTCGACGATGCCGTTGCCGCCCAACAGCAGCGCGCCACCGGCGCCATTCGGCAGCGCCACGGTCAACGGCGTGCGGTCGCTGCGTGCGGCGGCTGTGAACGTCTGGCCGTCGTCGCCGCTATGCAGCGTGACGCCGGCCAGACCGGTGACGAGGACGCTGCCGTCGGCCAGTTGCAGCGCGCCGGTCAGCGACTGATCGGTCTGCGACGCCACTTCGTTCCAGCTGCTGCCATTATCACGACTGACAAAGACGTGACCGCGCTGGCCGACCGCCAGCAGCGCGCCGCTGTTCAGCGCCAGGCCCGCCCAGAACGAACCGGGGTTGCGTGTCTGCACTTCGTCCCAGTGGGCACCGGCATCGAGCGAACGATAGATCGTGCCGCCTTCGGCCGCGATGAACAGCGTGTTACCGCGGCCGGTGAAGATGCCGTACAGATGCCTGTCCTCGGACGCGCCCGGCTTCAATTCAAACGACGACCAATGCGCGCCGCCGTCTTCGGTGCGCAATGCGGCGTTGAACAGGCCGACGGCGATGCCGTGCTCTGCATCGTGGAAGTGAATCGCGAACAGCGGCTTGTCGCCATCGAGATCTTCGTGCTGCAGCGTCCAGCTGTCGCCGCCGTCCTGCGTCATCAGAATCAGACCGTCATGGCCGGCGGCCCAGCCGTGTTGTGCATCGACAAAGCTCAAGCTTGTCAGCAGCGAACGTGTCGGCACCGCACGCGCTTGGCGGAACGTCTTGCCGTTGTCGTCGGACAGGATGATCACGCCGTGATCGCCGACGGCGACAATGCGCGTGCCGGCAATTGCCGCAGCGAGCATCGGCGTGCTGGCCGGGCGGCGGACTACAACGGCGAGCTTCTGCACAGAAGACGAGTTCGGCGCCGTCGCGCTTGCCGGCGCCGGGTCCTGCGCCAGTGCCAGTGAAGACATCAGCAACGCGGCGACGGCGGTACGCGACAGCAGGCCGGTTCTAATCATGCGACAACCCCGGCATCCGCACCGGCCCGCGGCGCGGAAACAATTTCTCCAGCACCACTGCGAACGCCGGTAGCGCGGTGATCGCCATGATCATGTTGACCATGAACATGAAGGTCAGCAGCTTGCCCATGTCGGCCTGGAATTTCAGTGCGGAGAAACTCCAGGTGGCGACGCCGACCGACAAGGTCAGCGCGGTGAATACGGTGGCGACGCCGGTTTCGGTCAGCGCATGCTCGAATGCATCGACGATGTTCTCGCCCAGCGCCAGGTGCATCTGCAGGCGGTTGTAGATGTAGAACGCGTAGTCGACGCCGACGCCGACCGCCAGCACCATCACCGGCAAGGTCGCGACGGTGAGTCCGATCGACAGCCACTTCATGAACGCATAGCCGATGAAGGTCGACACCGTCAGCGGCAGGCAACAGGCCAGCATTGCGCGCCAGTCGCGGTAGGCTGCGAACACCAGCAGCAGGATCGCGGCGTAGACGTACAGCATCATCGGCAGTTCCTGCGCGGCCAGCACTTCGTCGGTCGCCGCTTCGACACCGGCATTGCCGCTGGCGAGACGCAAGCTCACGCCGGCCATCGGTTCGCGCGTGCGGAAGGCTTTCACTGCGTTGACCACACGCTGGATCGTCGTCGCTTGGTGATCGCTCAGGTAGATGTTGATTGCGAGCCAGCCGCAGTCGCTGCTCTTGATGCCCTTGGCTTCCTGCATCTGCGCGATGTCGAAGTCCAGCGTCTTGCCGTCGCGCGGCACCGCCGCCATCTTCGGAATGCCTTCGTTGAGTCCGGCGTTGTAGAGCTTGGTCAGTGTCGCCACCGATGCCACCGACACCACGCCGGCGACGTTGCTCATCTCCCAGTCAAATTGATCAAGGTACTTGATCACTTCCGGATTGCTGCAGGAATTCGGCGGATTTTCCGCGACCACCGTGATCCAGTCGAGGCCGACGTCGAACTTGTCGGCGATCGCCAGCGCGTCGCGGTTGTAGCGCGCGTCCGCACGTAGTTCGGGCGAGCCGGGTTGCAGACTGCCGATCACGCGGCCGCGCGACATCGCGAATGCGGCGACGAACACGATCAGCGTGAGGCTGCAGACGATCACCGCATTGCGCGGTTCGCCCAGTCGTGCGATGCGGCTCATCCAGCCGCTGCGCTGTTCGCGGCGCGCGAGGCAGCGCTGCGCCCATTCCGGCGTAAACGTCGAATACGACGCCGCCAGCGGCAGCATCACCAGGTTGGTGATGATCTTGAACGACACGCCGATCGACGCGGTGATCGCCAGGTCGCGGATCATCGGAATCGGCACCAGCGTCATCGTGATGAAGCTGACGAACGCGGTCGCCAGCGCGAGAACGCCAGGGATCAACAGCCCACGGAAGCTGCGGCGCGCGGCGGTGTAGGTGTCGGCACCACCGGCGATTTCGCGGATCATGAAATTGATCTGCTGCACGCCGTGCGACACGCCGATCGCGAACACCAGGAACGGCACCAGCACCGCCAGCGGATCGAGCCCGATGCCGAGCAGCTTCAGCGTACCGAACTGCCACACCAGCGAAGTCAGCGAGCAGCCGATCTTCTGCAAGGTCAGGCGCCACGAGCGGCAGTACCAGTACACCGCGAGGATCGTCAGCAGCATCGCGATCGCGCAGAAAAATACGACGCCCGCCGCCCCGTCGGCGATGTCGGCAATCTCCTTGGCGAAGCCGATGATCTGGATGTCGGCGCCGTTCGCGTCGCCCGGCTTGCCTTCGAACTTCATGCGCAGCTGCTGTTCGAGCGCGTGGCCGAACGCGATGTAGTCGAGCGGCTCGCCGCTGCGCGGATCGACGTCCATCACATCGGCGACCACCATCGCGCCGGAGCTGTCCTTGGCGACGAGTTGGCCGAGATAACCGCCCTCGACGACGCGATCGCGAATCTGGCCGATCACCTCTGGCGTCAATGCATCCGGCGTGATCGTGCCGGGAATCAGCGGATCGGATTTGAAGCCTTCCTCGGTGATCTGGTTGAGAAATACATTGGGCGTCCACAGCGAGATCACGCTGCCGCGATTGATGCCCGGCAGGAAAGTCACCGCTTGCGTCACGTCGAGCAAGGTTTTCAGCGACTGCGGTGTCCACACGTCGCCCTTGCGCGGATGCACGACGATCGCCAGCCGGTTGGCGTCGTACAGCTGATCGCGATACTGCGTGAAAGTCTTGATGTACTCGTGATTGCTCGGCAGCAACTTCTCGAAGCCGGCCGACATGCGCAGCTGCGACGCCTGCCAGCCCATGAACACAGTGATGATGCCGAGCACGGCGAGCGCTGCGCCGCGGCGTGCGAACAGGAAGTCTTCGAGACGACTGATTAAGCGGTTCAGCACGCGTGCATCAAATCCGTGAATGCAGCATCAGAAATTGTACGCGACCGTAAAGCTCATGTAATCGCGATCGCTGGTCTGATTCTTGGTGCCGCCGCCCCAGAACCAGCTATAGGCAACTGCCGACGTGATCTTGTTGTGGCGATTGAAGTTGAGCGTGAAAGTCGCTGCCTTGGCGCCGGCCTGCCAGGGAATTGCGTTCGGCGAGTTGCCGATCACGCCGTGCGACCAGTCGATCTGCGGCAGCCAGTCGAAGCCGAGATTGAACGCGTTGGGGTAGCTCACCTGCGTTTCGAACACGTAGCCGCCGGAGAACTTGTCCGGCAGCGAATACGCCGGCAGCGACCACGGCGTCCCGTCGAGCGGATGCAGGCCGGGGTAGTAGGTGCCGCCGAGTTCGCCGAGGAAATAGCCTTCGCTGGCGCCGAGCGTCGGCAGCAGGAACGCGCCAAGGCCTTCGTTCGGCGTCAGGATCTGCAAAGCTGATTGCTGGAACTGGTACTTGGCGCGATCGACCCAGCCTTTGCAGATCTTGCCGGCGGCTTCGCCACCGCCGTTGAGGCAGGCGTATTCAGGTTTCTTGCCGGCGTCGGTCGGCACCGAGGTATCGATCGCCACCGCATCGTTCGGCCGCCACGAGACTTCGCCGCCGAGTGCCCAGGGTCCGGCATTGGTGCTGTAGGAAACGCCGTACAGCTGGCGCCGGTTCGGATATTCGATCTTGTACGCGGCGGAAACCGGATTGTTCGTCGCATACGCCGGATCGACGGTGTAGGTGATGAACGGAATCTTCGAGTTGTAATGCTCGTAGTACAGCGCGAAATCGGCGTCGACCCAATCCGGATGAAAGCGCAGCGAAGCACCGTACTGGCCGTGATTGCTCGCACCCTTGTCCGACACCAGCGGAATCGCGCTGCCGGTATTCAGTGCGGTGCTGACCAGTACGCGCGCGAGCGCGGTCGAAACGATGTTGCCGGTGGAAATGCCCTTGACCAGCCGCGGTCCGACGAAGGCGGGATCCTGCGATTGCGCGGTGCTCAAGCCGGTGGCGCCCGGATCGCCGACGGTGCCGCTCGGCGCCGTCTGGATCAGCCCGGTGCGCAGCAGCAGCGCGGCGACGGGATTCGCCGCGAGCCCGGCATTGATTGCACTGGTCGGAATGAAGATCGCCTTGTCATTGCCCTTGCCGACCGGATCGGCGCTGGAGAAATAGGTGCCGGTCGGATCGAGCTGGAACGAGTTCCAATGCCACTGGTAATAACCTTCGAAGCCGATGCCGGGCAGCACGTCGGTGTTGAGCGTAAACATCGGCGCCGGCCGCAGGACTTCCTTCACCTGCGCGCCGGCGACGTGGTAGCGGCGTACGTCGTAGGCATTGATCGAGTTGATGCCGCCGAGAATGAAGATGTCTTCGCCCCAGCTCAGCACCTGCTCGCCGACACGGATGCGCGCGGTGCGGCCGAGGAAATCGAGATCCTTGTTGACGTAGGCGTCGAGCGGCTGGAAGTTGTAGACCGAGAAGCGCCGTGCATCCGAGGCCAGCGGCGTGCGCTCGGTCTCGCCGATGCGGAAATCGTACAGTTCGGACACGCGGCCGAAGAAGCTCCAGCCATCCGGCGCCTTCATCTGCAGCTCGTGCGTGCCCTTGACGACCATCGAGGTGAGGTCGTGCTTCTTGTAGTTCAGATCGCCGTTATCGGCATTGATGAAGTAGGAATCCTGCGTGGCTTCCGGCAATTCCGCAGACAGCGCAGCGCAGCCGCCTTCGTCGCGGCCGATCAGCGCGCAGCTCTGTGCCTGCATGCGCATCTGCAGGCCGTAGGAAACGGTCGAATCGAAGCTGCCCTGGAAGCCGTCGCCGAAATCGAACTTGAAGGCGAGGGCGGAATTCACTGGCAGCAGTGCGGCCGCAAGAAAAACAGCAGCTGCAAATACGCGCACGCCGTTACGGCGTCGCAGTTTTGCAGATTGTTTCGCGAACTCCTGATGCATCGGCCACTCCCTTCAGTTGGCGCCTGGCCGCGTCATTGCGGTCAGGCCCTGGTTGATCGCCGCACGCCCCCGCGTGCAACCTGGCGATCAACGCGCGCCGGCGCGGCGCAGATAGTCTTCCGTGAACATCTCCGGCTTCAGCTTGCCATTCTTGGCGGCGAGCCAGTCGCCTTCCTGCGATTCGCCGAGCACGACGTTGTCGCCGAAGTAGCGGCCGCTCGGCAGGTCGTAGCTGTAGATGTCGGAGGCAATGCAGGCGCCGAGTTCCCAGCCGGGAAAAATCGCGCCTTCCATCACGCGTTGCATCTTGCCCTGCGCGTCGTATAAATCTTCGACCAGGATCGCCCAGCTGTCTTCGTCCAGATAAAACACGCGCTTCGGCGCGGAGTGGCGCTGCCCAGGCCGCACGTTGGCCTCGACTTTCCAGACGCGATGCAGCTCGTAGCGGCGCGCGTCCTGGTTCAGATGGTCCGGCTGGAACAGTGTGTCGATCTTGAAGCGGCTCTTGTCGCGCAGCGCGAAGCTGTTGTACGGCACCAGCATTTCCTGCTTGCCGACCAGCTTGAAGTCGTAACGATCGAGCGTGCCGTTGAACATCCAGGCCTGGTCGACGTAGTAAGTGTTCTCGAGGCCGATCAGCGGCGCGTCGTAGGCATAGGTCGACAGACGACGCACGCGGCGCTGGCCGGGGAAATACTGCCAGCCTTCGTTGACGTGCGTCATGTAGTAGATGCCCATCTGCAGCGTGCCGGCGAGCGCGGCCGGCGCGGTGGTGTCGATGTAGATGTAGAACTCGACACCCTTGGCATCGTCGATCGACTTGGTGCTCGGCGACTGGAACGGCACCAGATAGCTGGTGGTGTATTCGATCGTCGTCAGTTCCTTGCCACCGCGCTGCGGCGACAGCACCGTCGCGTTCGGCTCGATGCGGCCTTCGCCCTGGAAGCGCAGCTTGTGGTTCCACATCGCCTCAACGCCGTTCTTCGGAATTGGGAATGGGAAGCCGGCGCCGGTGGCCGCACCGAGATCGAAGCCATCGTCGCCGAGCTTGGCGATCTTGGCGTTTTCCTTGGTGCGCTGATAGACCAGATCCGGGTAGGTGCAATCGCGCTTGGTCGAGTAGACGTCCATCTTGTAATTCTTCAGCGTCTTCACCAGCTCGACCTGGCCGGCGGACAGCTTGGCCTGGTACTGCTCGACGTTGGCCGGAGTGATCGTATACAGCGGCTTGTCGGCCTTGAACGGATCGGGCCGCGGCTGCAGCGGCTTCCAGCCGGCGGGCGCGGTCATCGGCGCATTGCTCCAGGCGGGAATGCTGCCGTCCTTGTTGCCGGCTTTCTCGGCGCCGACCGGTGTCAGGTCCTGGCCCAGCCGCGCGATGTCGGCGTCGGTCGCCGCAGCGCCGGCGGTGCCGGCGCCGAGCAGACAGGCGCCGGCGAACAGCCAGGCCGACGGAGCAACATGCTTGCTGCAAAAAATCATCTACCGCTCCCTATCGAATGGGCGACGCCGGTCTGACCCGCGCAGTCTAAGTGACGCTTTCGAATATCGCCGATGACGCTGCCCCTGCCTTGACATCCTGCGCCACGGAGCTGTGCCGGTACAACGAAGCTCGCCCTGCAATGGCATCGCCGTCGTCGTTCAAACCATACGCACCGCTAGCGCATCCATAAATCGGTGCGGCATGCATGGCCCGGCTGGGGAAGCCGGCGCTACACTCCCGCAATCTCCGACTTCAATGGGACTAGCGATGACGCCTAGAACAGCTGCCGCACGTCGCGGCCTGCTGCTGATTGTGCAGCGCACGGTTGGGTGCATCCGATTCCTGCGGCGACTGTCGCTGCTTGCGGCCGTCAGCGCAGCCTTCGGCATCTCCATCTCCGTGCAGGCGGCCGAGCCAGATGCCGTGACCGTGCTGGACGCGCTGCAGGTCACCGCGACGCGTACGCCGGAGCCGGTTTCGACGGTGCCGGCCGCGGTCAGCATCGTCGATGGTCGTGAATTGCGCGCGCGCGGCGTCAACGATCTGCGCGGCGCACTGGCGCTGGTTGCGGGCGTCGAAGCGCCGCCTGGCGGCGATGCCGGTCCTGCCGGCGCAGTGCCTTCGTTCTGGGGGCTGCACGAGTTCGATGCATTCTTGCTGGTGGTTGATGGCGTGCCCTGGGGCGGGGCCTTCAATCCTTCGATTCCGACGCTCGATCTGAATAACGTCGAGCGCATCGAAGTCCTGCGCGGTGCTGCGCCGGTGATCTATGGCGCCACCGCTTTCGTTGGCGTGATCCAGGTGATTCATTATGCGGCGGGCGAGGCGGCCGATCGCGTCGAGCTGGGCTATGGCAGCTACGGCACTCTACGTGGCTCGGCTTCGACGGCGTTGCCGGCGATCGGCAGCTTCAAGCAATCGCTTGCGATCAGCGGCGAGCGCCAGCAGTTTTCCGATGCGCGCGAGGACATCAACAACGGCAAGGCGCTATATCGCGGCGCGATGCCGCTGGCGGGCGGCCAGTTGCGGCTCGACGCTGATCTGACATCGCAGCACACCGTGCCGAACAGTCCGACGGTGCGCGAAGGCGAGGCGCTGACCACGGCGACGCGAGCCGACGACAATCTGAATCCGGCCGACGCGCATATCGACGAGCACCGCTATCACCTCGTGCTCGGGTACAGCAGGCCGACCACGCTCGGGCTATGGGACAGCACCGCATCGTATTCGCACTCGAACGTGCGTGACCGGCGCGGCTTCCTGCGCGTCGACATGACGCCGGACGAGGCCGCTACCAACGCCGACTACCAGGATCAGGATCGCGGCGTCATCGACAGTTACTTCGATACGCATTTCGGCAAGCATCTGTTCGACCAGCTCGATGTCGTCTACGGCGCCGACCTGCTGTACGGCTCCGGCAAGCAGCAGAGCACCAACGGCGCTTACTTCGCGGAACTACGCGGAACTACGCCGCCGGCGACCAGCACACGACCGGTCGACGAGATCAACGGCGTCGACGATCGTCGCGCGTTCATCGGCCAATACCTGCAGGCCGACTGGAAGCCGTCGGCGCGCTGGGATGTACTCGCCGGCCTCAGGCTCAACGAGACCAAGGAGCGCAAGACTTCGACGCATATCGATACGGCGGACGCCACGGCCGATATCGACGCCTACGATCGGCGCAACAAGACGCGGCTTTCCGGCATGCTCGGCGCCAGCTATGTCGCCTGGACTGCCGGCGCCGACCAGGCCGTCGTGTTCGCCGATTACCGCAATACCTTCAAGCCGGCCGCGATCGACTTTGGCCCGGACGTAACGCCCGAAGTGCTGAACCCGGAAACCGCGCGCAGCTACGAGGCTGGCGTGAAAGGCAGGCTGCTCGACGGCCGGCTCGACTACGATCTCGATTTCTTCTTCCTGCACTTCAATAATCTGGTCGTCGCCACCACCGATGCCGACGGCAATCCGCAAATGCAGAACGCCGGCTCCGAGCTGTTCCGCGGCGTCGAAATGGAAACGCGCTATCACTTCAGTAGCACGCTCGCAGTGGCCGCCAACTACAGCTACCACAACGCGCGTTTCGGCCCGTATGCGGAAACCGACGCCGACGGCAACACGCAATCGCTCGACGGCAAGCAACTTGAACTGTCGCCGCATTCGCTGGCCTCGCTCGGTGTGCTCTACACGCCGGCTCAGGGCTTCAACGCCAGCGCGATCGGCAACTACGTCGGCCGGCGTTATCTCGATCGCGCGAACACGGCGCCGACCGGCAGCTATGTCACCGCGGATGCCAGTCTCGGCTATCGCTGGCATCGCTACGGCGCATCGCTATATGGCAATAACCTGAGCAACCGCCGTCCGCCGGTGACCGAAAGCGAATTCGGCGACCGCTCGTACTACCTGTTGCCGGCACGCAGCTTCCTGTTCGCGCTGTCGGCGGATCTTTGAGCGCTGACTGCGAGCAGCAGCCGGCGAATGTCGACAGGGTGACCGGCACGCGCACGCATTTGCAATGCTGCTCGGTAAAAAAAGCCCGCGCAGTCGCGGGCCTTTTGCGGTGCCGCCACCCGCTCAGTAACTCAGACGCAAATCCTTCGGCAGTGTGCGCTCCATGCCGAAATCAGCATCGCGATCGGCGCCTGCACGGCTGCTGCCGCTGGAGTATTCCTCCTCGGCCACCGGCACCTGTTCGAGCACCGTCAGCGGTTCCTGCTGCTTGGCCTTGAGTGCGTCGTTGATGCTCGGCAGATCGTTCGCAATTAGTGCGGTGAACTGCTTTTCGACATCTTCGAGTTCGTGCCGCAGGCTGGCGAGGTAGGCGAGCTGGTAGCCCGACGGCTGACCATCCCAAGACAGCACGGCGCCGTAGAGCTGGTCGGTGTGCTCGCGCAGGCGCTCCTCGCCGGTGATCGCGCCGCCTTCCTTGGTCGCGACGATCTGCTTGCGTACCGCATCGAGCTTGTCGTCGAACGCGCGTAGCTGCGCCGCCAGCACATCGTCATTCGCGCTGGCCTTGAGGCGTTTCGCCAGATTCGCGCGCAGGTCGGTGATCTTGTCGAACAGCTCGCTCTCGTCGCCGAACAAGTCGCTGACCTTGCTCGCCGCCTCGAACTGCTGCCGGCGCTCCGCCAGCGTGTGCTTGCTGCGGCGATCGAGCGCGACCTTGATCGGCAGATCGTAGACCTGTCCGTTCTTGGTCATCCGCACCGTGTAGGTGCCCGGCATCACGCGCGCGCCCAGCGCGCCGGCTTGTGCCAGCTGCGCGGCTGGCGGCACGCGCGGCGGCTTTACGTGCATGGTCCAGATCACGCGATTGAGTCCGCGGCGGGTCGATGCCGGCAGTTCGTCGACGACCTTGCCATTGGCATCGAGTACCTCGATCTTGAGCTTGCCGTACAGGTGTCGTTCGCGCTGGTAGTAGCTGATCATCGCGCCATCGGGCACGTCGTCGCCGACGAACACGGCCGCGCCGTTGACCCAGCCGCCCTGCGCTTCGATGCGCTGTTGCACCGGGCGCGCTGCGGTGAACACTGCGTCCTGCTGCAGTACCTCCGACGACAGCGTGCGCAGCGGCGTGATGTCGTCGACGATCCAGATGCCGCGGCCATGCGTGGCGATCACCAGATCGTTATCGCGCGGCTGGATCGCCAGATCGCGCACGGCCACGCTCGGTAGATGTCCGCCTTTGAACTGCGCCCAGGCGCCACCGCCGTCGACCGACACCCACAGCCCGAACTCGGTGCCGAGGAACAGCAGCTTTGGTTTCTGCAGATCCTCGCGGATCACATGCGCATAGCCGCGCACGCCGCGTGCATCGGCGCTGTTCAGCAACGGCGTCCAATGCAGGCCGAAGTCGGTGGTCTTGTAGAGGTAGGGCGCAAGGTCGCCGAAGCTGTGGCGATCGAACGCCGCATAGGCGGTGCCGGCGTCGAAGTTGCCGGCCTGCACCCAGCTGACCCAGGAATTCTTCGGCAGGCCTTTGACGTTGCCGACGAGATTTTTCCAGTGCTTGCCGCCATCGCGCGTCAGCTGCAGATTGCCATCGTCGGTGCCGACCCAGATCGTATTCGCGCTCTTCGGCGATTCGCTGATCGAGTAGATCGTCGTATGCATTTCCGCCGCGGAGTTGTCGACGGTGATGCCGCCGGACTCTTCCTGCTTCTGCTTGTCCGGATCGTTGGTGCTCAGGTCCGGTGAAATACGTTGCCAGGTCTGGCCGTGATCGCGCGAGCGGAACAGGAACTGCGCGCCGATGTAGAGCGTCTTCTTGTTGGTCGGCGATAGCGCGATCGGTGTGTTCCAGTTCCAGCGCAGCTTTTCCTTGTAGTTCGGCTTCGGTTGGACGTCGCGCGTCTCGTGTGTATTGACGTTGACGCGGCCGATGTTGCCGCCCTGGTATTCGGCGTACAGGTAGTTCGGATCGCTCGGGTCGGCGAACATCCAGAAGCCGTCGCCGCCGTAGAAATTCTCCCAGCGCGAATTGGTGATGCCGCCCGGATACGAGGAATCGCCACGCCAGGAACTGTTGTCCTGCAGGCCGCCGAGCACGTGATAGGGGTCCGCTGCATCGACGCTGACGTGATAGAACTGCGAGATCGGCAGGTTGTCGCCTTTCCACCACTTGTTACCGCCGTCGTACGACAGCCACAAGCCGCCATCGTCGCCGGAGATGACGTGCTGAGTGTTGCTCGGATCGATCCATACCGCGTGCACATCGCCGTGCATGCCGACGAAACCGCCGATGGTCGCGAAACTCTTGCCGCCGTCGTCGCTGCGGATCAAGGCACCGTCGGTCTTGTAGACCAGCTTGGGATTCAACGGATCGACGATCAGGCTGGAGAAATAGAACGGCCGCCACACCATCCACTGGCTCTTGTCGCCGGCCTCCCAGGTCTTGCCGCCGTCGTGTGAGATGTACAGCGCCGAATCGACCGCTTCGACCACCGCGTAGACGGTATTGGAATCGCTCGGTGCAACCGCAACCGCGATGCGTCCGTAAGGCTTGGCCGGAAAGCCGCTGTTGGCCTCGGGTGTGACTTCGGTCCAGTTCGCGCCGCCATCGGCGGAGCGGAACAGGCCGCTGCCGGAAGCCGCGTCGGGACCGTCGCCGCCGGAGCGGAAGGTCCAGCCCTTGCGGCGGAAGTCCCAGTTGCTGGCAAAGATCACGTCGGCGTTCTTCGGATCGAAATCGATCGACGCGCAGCCGGTGGAGAGATTGGCGCCGGGCAGGATCAACTTCCAGTTCTTGCCACCGTCGGTGGTCTTGTAGAGGCCGCGGTCGGCGGAGTCGCTCCACAGCTTGCCGGGCACGCAGGCATAAACGGTGTCGCTGACACGCGGATCGACCAAGATCTTGGCGATGCGTTCCGAGTTCGGCAGGCCGCTGGGCATCCAGGTCTCGCCGCTGTCGGTCGACTTGTAGATGCCGTCGCCGACCGAGACACTGTTGCGTGTCCAAGCCTCGCCGGTGCCGACCCAGACGTTCTGCGGATTCTGCGGATCGATCGCGATGGCGCCGATCGACTGCAGCGGCTGCTCGTCGAATACCGGCTTGAACGTGGTGCCGGCGTCGGTCGATTTCCACACGCCGCCGCTGGCGGCGCCGACGAATAGCGTGGTCTTACCGCCGATGTTCTGCGCAGCGATCGCAGCGATGCGGCCACTCATCGTCGCCGAGCCAATGTTGCGTGCGCCGAGACCGGAGATGCTGCCGGAATCGAACACCGCGGGCGCCGGCGGCGCTTCCGCGGCCAGCAGCGGAGTCGCGCCGGCGCTGATCAGGCTCGCGACGAGCAGCGCTCTGAACGAAAGGAAGATGCGCATGCTCATGGCTCCGTCTCGGAGACCGGACCGACGATGACGCCGGGTGCCGGGAAGTGGAACTTGGCGTCCTTGATATCGAGATTGGCCTCGCCCTTGTCGAACTCGATCACCTGCGTATCGGACGAGCCTTTCTTGCCGCTGACGATCGAGAATGGAAAATAGACGCCGGCGACCTGCTCGTAGTCGCCGTAATCGGTCTGCATCTCCACCGGCACGCCGTGCTCGCTGCGCAGGCTGACGCTGCGGATTTCAAGGAAGTGATCGGGGTCGAGATAGAGGTAGGTGATGTCGCCGCCCGGCCGTGTCAGCTTCAGCTTCAATGCCGGGGTGCCGTCGACATCCTCGGTGCCGGCATCCTCGAGCTGGTAATGCTTGGTCTTGTAGTCGACCAGCGGACCCTCGATATCAGCATCTTCGATCAGACCCTTGTTGTCATCCGGCGGCGTGCGCTCGGCGCTCTTGCGGCCCTGGAACGGATTGACCTGCCAGCCTTCCTTGCCGTCGTTGGCCTGGATCACGGTAAGGCCTTGCAGCGTCGCCTCGTCGCGGATCATGCCGCCGCGCTTCTGCATCTCGACGTATTCGAGCCGGTACTGTCCACCCTGTATCAGCAGCTTGCCCTGGCGCTTGAGGGTAGTGATTGCATGGAGCTTCGCGAGCCCGCCCTTGGCCTCGGCATTCTTGGCGGCGATGTCGTCGACATCGAGCGCCTGCGCCGCGCCTGCGAAGACGGTCGCGGCGAGTATCAATAAACCCTTCATCCCTGAATCACTCCGTCGAAGATCGGCTGCCCCCAGACTAGCGTGATCGGCGGTGCGAACGCGACTGGGTGGTGCGGCCGGTACGGCGATCGAACCGCACGCACCGCTCCCGGCTTAGATGCCGCCAGGCCGATCTCGGGTTTGGAGCCCGCGCAAATAATTCACGTGGCGGGCGATCAGTTGGCGCATCTGCCGCGGCGCCGGAAGCTCTGCGGGCTCTCGCCGGCCCAGCGACGGAACGCACGGCTGAACGCGCTCAATTCGGAATAGCCGAGCAGGTAGCCGATCTCCGTCAGCGGCAGATGCGCCTGTTGCAGATAGCGTTGCGACAGTTCGAAGCGGATGCGCTCGACGAAGCTGTTGTAACTCAGACCGAACTCGCCGAGCCGACGTTGCAAGGTGCGTTCGCTCATGCCGAGCGTCGCCGCGCTGTCGACAATCGAAACGCCGCCGTCCTTCATCGCGCGGGTGATCTGCAGACGCAGTTCGCCGAGCAGATCGATGGCGGTCGCCTGGCGTCGCAGCAGCGCCGGAATCTGCGCGGATGTCCGGGTCTGCTCAGCGACGCTGCCGCAGATGCGCCGTTTCAGCATCTCGCTCGGAAACACCAGCGCATTGCAGTCCTGCGAGAAATACACCGGCACGCCGAACAGGCGCCGGTGCGCCTGGGTATCGGCCGGCGCGGGATGTTCGAAGTACACCGCGGTTGGCGTCCATTGCGGCTGGCGCAGCAGCACGCGGGCGAAATGCAGCATCTTCGCCACCGACAGTTCGGCGTCCTGACGATACTCGACGACCGCCGCATCGCTGACCGAGTACGACAGCAGCGCGCGTTCATCCTGCACTTCAAGTGCCAGTCTCGCGCCTTCCTGGTGCAGCGGCATCGCGTCGGCGAAACTGCGGATCGCACTGGCGATGTCGGGCGCGCGCAGCGTGACTTCACCGAGCGTGCCCATCGTCGCCAGCGGCTGCCGATAACCAAGGTTCAGGCCGAGCGTATCGCTGTGCGTCTGCGAAGCAGCAGACTCGAGCAGATCGACATAACCGCGCACGGCCATGCGCGATTCGGGATTCGCCAGCAGCGCCGGGTTGATACCGACGCGTTCGCACAAGGCGGGTGTGGTGACGCCGCGTTGCTCCAGGAATCCGCCGAGACCGGCCAGCGCCCCCGAACGGATTGTCGCGACCGCGCCTGCGCGCGGCATCTGCATCGTCATCATCGGTCCTCTCCTTGCTGCTCGCCGCGGCATCTGCGCTGACGCTGCTGGATCGATTCTGCGATCCGTTCGCGCGGTGTCCCGTTAACGGGCTCGTTATACGCATTTAATGTGCCGACCGGACGGTACAGTAATTCAAGCGCCGGCAACTGTCACCCACCGTTCGGACGAGCGCAGTCGTTTGTCATCTGCGGTCAAGCGCAGCCGCGTCCGCGCGCCCTAAGGTGGCCGCGCAAGCCGCATCGCGTCGGCTGACGTGGGGGAAATCATGCCGCAGGTAAACGTAGTGCTCGGCATCGTCGTGGCGATGGCGCTGCTGAGCGGCTGCGGCAGCAGTGGCGCACCGACGGTCGGACCGTCCAGCGGCGCTGCTGATGCGGCGCCTGCGCGGCTGCATCGGGAAGGCGTCTACCTGGTCGACGACGACAACCGCATCGTTTTGCTGCACGGCGTCAACGCGGTGTGGAAGCTGAAACCCTACGCGCCGCCGGATACGCCCGCAGGCTTCACCGCTGCGGATGCCGATTGGCTGCGTGATCATGGCTTCAACGCGGTGCGGCTCGGCACCTTGTTTGCCGGCGTGATGCCGACGCCCGGCGCGATCGACCAGGCCTATCTGCAACAGGTCGATCGTGTCGTGCAGTTGCTGGCCGCGCGTGGCATCTGGGTGCAGCTGGATTTCCATGAGGACATGTACAACGAGCGCTTCTACGGTGAAGGCTTTCCCGACTGGTCGGTCTACGACGACGGCGTGCCGCTGCTGGTGAATGCCGGTTTCCCCGGCAATCTGTTCCTGCCGGCCACGTCCATCGCGTTCAACAACTTCTGG
This sequence comes from Nevskia sp., assembly GCA_028291645.1. Lineage (GTDB taxonomy): Bacteria > Pseudomonadota > Gammaproteobacteria > Nevskiales > Nevskiaceae > Nevskia. The sequence continues at coordinate 274 of JAQGNU010000010.1, read as the reverse complement.
AACGATCACGCCGGACTGTGGGACTACTACCGCGATGCCTGGCGTGCCGTCGCGGCGAAATGGGCGCAGCAGGATCACCTGATGGGCTACGACCTGATCAACGAGCCTTGGCCCGGCACGCAATATCCCTTGTGCCTGCCGCCGCTCGGTTGTCCGATCTTCGACGAACAGAAGCTGCAGGGCCTGCAGCAGCACGCGCTCGCAGGCATCCGCGAAGTCGACGCCAAGAACCTGGTGTGGTTCGAGCCGCTGGTGCTGATCAGTTACGGTGCGC
>JAQGNU010000005.1 GCA_028291645.1 Nevskia sp. | reverse complement strand
CGTGTTCTCGGCGCAGTCGGTCGGCGGCATGTTCGGCATTTATTTTCGCGCGACGCCGCCGGCGTCTTATGCCGAGGTCATGCAGTGCGACGTGCCCGCGTTCAATCGCTTCTTCCACGCGATGCTGGATCGCGGCATCTATCTCGCGCCTTCGGCGTATGAAGCAGGCTTCGTTTCCGCCGCGCACGGCGAACGCGAGATCGCGGCGACAATCGCCGCAGCGCGCGCAGCCTTTGCGGAAATCGCGCGCGCATGAGCGATAGCGGGCTGGTCAACAAGCTGCGCGCGCGGCTGAACAAGGGCGACTCCTGGCTGACCTATGATCTCGGCCGGCTGTTCACCGCCGACACGCTGCGCGAGGACGCGATCGAGCAACTGGAGGAACGCCTGCTGCTGGCCGACGCCGGCATCGACGCGACCAGTTGGCTGACCGAACATCTCGGCAACGATCTGCGCGCCGGTCGCATCAAGACCGAAGCACAGCTGCGCGCGGCCTTGCGCAAGGCGCTGTTGGAATTGCTGACGCCGGTGGCGAAGCCGCTGCTGATTCCGCCCTTCATCAAACCCTATGTGATGTTCGTTGCCGGCGTGAATGGCGTCGGCAAGACCACCACCATCGGCAAGCTCGCCGCGCGCTTCAAGCGCGAAGGCAAGAACGTGATGATCGCCGCCGGCGATACTTTCCGCGCCGCCGCGGTCGAACAGCTCAATACCTGGGCGACACGCGCCGACGTGCCGCTGATCTCGCAAGGCGCAGGTGCGGATTCGGCCTCGGTGATCTACGACGCCGTCACCGCCGCGAAAGCGCGCGGCGCCGACGTGCTGATCGCCGACACTGCCGGCCGCCTGCACACGCAAAGCCATCTGATGGACGAGCTGCGCAAGATCAAGCGCGTGGTGCAGAAACACGATCCGTTCGCGCCGCATGAAGTGATGCTGGTGGTCGACGCCACCACCGGCCAGAATGCGCTGAATCAGGCGCTGCAGTTTCACGAAGCGATCGGCTTGACCGGATTGACGCTGACCAAGCTCGACGGCACCGCCAAAGGTGGCGTGCTGCTGGCGATCGCGCGACGGCTGGCTTTGCCGGTACGCTTCGTCGGCTTGGGCGAAGGCATCGACGACCTCGAGCCCTTCGATGCGGCAAGCTATGTCGATGCCTTGGTGGGTGGCGAGTGAACGAACGGATAACGGACAACATGGGCGTGCTTGCGAAGCTTGTCGACGGCGTGGAACCGATCCGGGCGACCGGCTGACATGGCCGATATCGTCTTTTTCCATCGCGTCAGCCAGCGCTATGGTGAGGGTCCGGAAATCCTGCGCGAAGTCAGCTTCCGCCTCGGCGACGGCGAGATGATGTTCCTGACTGGCCCGTCCGGTGCCGGCAAAAGCACGCTGCTGAAACTGATCGGCCTGCTGGCACGGCCGCAGGCCGGGCAGATCGCAGTGCTCGGCCAGAACATCGGCCAGATCCGCCGCTCGCGCATCCCGGCGTTCCGCCGCCAGATCGGCATGATCTTCCAGAACCCGAGCCTACTGGCGGATCGCACGGTGTTCGAGAACGTCGCGCTGCCGCTGGTGATCCGCGGCCACAGCGGCGCCGACATCGGCCGCCGCGTGCGTGGCGCGCTCGATGCCGTCGGCCTGTTGAGCAAAGAGAAGGCACTGCCACCGACGCTGTCGGGCGGCGAGCAGCAGCGCGTCGGCATCGCCCGTGCGGTGGTCGCCAAGCCGAAGCTGCTGCTGGCCGACGAGCCGACCGGCAATCTCGATCCGCAGATGGCGCGCGAGGTCATGCAGCTGTTCATGCGCTTCAACGAAGTCGGCGTCAGCGTGCTGGTGGCGACGCATGCGCTCGGGCTGATCCAGCGACTGCCGTATCGGATCGAACATCTGGAGCACGGCCACATCGATGCGATCGCGCGCGGCGACGCGGAAGCTGCACCCGCAGCTGCACAGGAGAACAGCCTTGGTCACGGCTAAATCGCCTCAGTCCGCCGCCCAGGTGGCGACACAACCATCGTGGCTGTCGCGCACGCTGCAGGACCACAGCCGCGCGCTCAACGCCAGCTTGACGCAACTCATGCGCAAACCGATTGCGACGTTGCTAACTGCGTTCGTGATCGGCCTGACCTTGGCGCTACCGGCTGGACTCGACACCGTGCTGCGCAATCTCGACGTCGTCGGCGACAGTCTGCAGGGCTCGATGCGCGCCTCGCTGTTCCTGAAGGATTCGGTCGATGCCGACCGCGCGCAGGAGCTGAGCCGCTCGCTCGGCAAGCGGCCGGGTGTGGCCAATGCGCGCTACATCAGCCGCGAACAGGCGCTGGAAGAGTTCAAGCAGCACTCCGGCTTCGGCGAAGCACTCGATCTGCTGAAGGACAATCCGCTGCCGGCGGTGATCGTGGTGACGCCCGACCACCACGCGCCGCAGGCGCAGACCAGCGCGCTGCTGAAGGAGTTGAGCAATCTGCCGGAAGTCGAGCAGGCACAGCTCGACGAGAAATGGCTGCAGCGGCTCTACGCGATCCTCGACTTGGTGCAACGTGCGGTACTGGTGATCGCCGCAGCGCTGGCGCTGGCGGTAGTGATCGTCATCGCCAACACCATCCGCCTCGACATCGAGCGGCACCGCGAGGAAATCGAGGTGATGAAACTGATCGGTGCACCCGACGGCTTCATCCGCCGGCCGTTCCTGTACACCGGCCTCGGCTACGGCCTGGTCGGCGCGCTGCTGGCCTGCGCGATGGTCGCCGGCGCCGGCATGTTGCTGGCGCCGCCGGCGCACGAACTGGCCGGCCTGTACGACGCTGAACCGGCGCTCCGCGGCCTCGCTCCGGAAGCCGTGCTGGCGGTGTTCGGCGCCGCACTGGTGCTCGGCTGGCTGGGTGCTTTCTGGACCGTTTCCAGGCACTTACACCAGATCGAACCGGACTAGCCGGCAGCACCGGGAAAAACCGCTGAAAGTCCCGTCCTTGCAGAACTTTTTCGCTGACTTAGCACTCCAATTGGCCGAGTGCTAAACTGTTCTCCGAGGTGAACACAGTGACTTCTACGACGACTTCCACGACCATCGCTTTACGCGCGACCAGCATGCCGGTGCCGTTGACCGGCAGCGTCGATGCTTACATCCAGTCGGTCAGCCGGATTCCCTTGCTGACGCCGGCCGAGGAGACCGATCTGGCCAAACGCCTGCACGATGCCGGCGATCTCGAAGCTGCGCGCCAGCTGGTGCTGTCGAATCTGCGTTTCGTCGTGCACATCGCACGCGGCTATCAGGGTTACGGGCTGCAGTTGGCCGATCTGATCCAGGAAGGCAATATCGGTTTGATGAAGGCGGTCAAGCGCTTCGATCCGGAGGTCGGCGTGCGGCTGATCTCGTTCGCGGTGCATTGGATCAAGGCCGAGATTCACGAATACATTCTGAAGAACTGGCGCATCGTCAAGATCGCGACGACCAAGGCGCAGCGCAAGCTGTTCTTCAATCTGCGCAAGTCGAAAACGCATCTCGGCTGGATGAATCAGGCCGAGGTCGAAGCGGTCGCGCGTGACCTGCACGTGAAGCCGGAAGAAGTGATGCAGATGGAGGCGCGGCTCGGCGGCCACGATGTTTCGTTCAACGCCACACCGTCGGATGGCGAAGACTCGGCATACGGTCCGGAAGACTATCTGGCCGATTCGCACGACGAAGTCGCCGCGATCGAACAGCACGAGTGGCAGGAGTTGCGCGAGAGCCGCATGCACGAAGCGCTGCAGCAGCTCGATACGCGTTCGCAGGACATCCTGCGGCGCCGCTGGCTGACCGGCGATACCGGCAAGAGCGGTCTGCAGGAACTCGGCAACGAGTACGGCGTCTCGGCCGAGCGCATCCGCCAGATCGAAGCCGCGGCGATGAAGAAAATCCGCAAGGCGATCGAGCAGGAAGACGCAGTCGCCGCTTAAGTCTGACCGTCTGCTGCTGATTAAAAAGCCCGGCAACGCCGGGCTTTTTTATTGAAGTGCTTCAACGTCGTGCCGTCACACGGCGGCGCCTATAGCAGGAAGGCCAGTGCCCAGATGGTAACGCCGCCGAGCGCCGCCAAGCCTGCCAGCCCGAACAGCCAGCGGCGCCGCGTCAGCGCGGTGATCGACGCCGCCGAAATCGAAATCTGGATCAGCGTCATCGCCAGCGCCAATCGCTCATGCGGGTGCAGCGCGTGTTCGGCCTGGTGATTGGATTTTTCCGCGGCCTGGTCGAACGCTTCGGCCTTCTGCCGGATCACGTCCTTTTCCTCGCCATAGCGCTGCAGGCGCTGCTTGATCGCAGCGATGCGCCCGGCATCGCTGGTGGTATCGAGCTGGCCCTCGCTGATCTGTTCCTTGATCACCTTGGCCTGGTAGAAGGACCACTGATCGGCCGCCAGCGCGCGGTTCAGCACGGCGTCGTTCTTGTAGTACAGCGCTTCGTTCTGGGTGTGACCGCCCTGATAGCTGACGATCGCGCCGACGGTCGCGAGAATCGCGGTGAAGATCGCGACTTGCTGACTCAGCGCGATACCGTGGCTGGCTTCGTGTTCGAGCTGATGCTCGTGCGGACTGGGGACTTCGTATTCTTCGCTCATCGCAGAAACTGCCGCCGCTTGATTTCGTTTAACGTAAATAGTGATCGACGAACAACAGCATGAAGATGCCCATCAGATAAACGATCGAGAAGCCGAACGTGCGCATCGCCAGACCCGGCTGCGGCGCCCATTTAAGCCGCACCGCGTAGTAGAAAAACACCACACCGAGCAGCAGCGCGCCGATCAGATACAGCAGCCCGCTCATGCCGAACACGAACGGCAGGCTGCTCACCGCCAGCAGCAGCGCGGTGTACAGCAGCACCTGCAGACGCGTGTATTCGAGACCATGCGTGACCGGCAGCATCGGAATACCGGCCTGCGCGTATTCCTTGTGACGCTCGATCGCCAGCGCCCAGAAGTGCGGCGGCGTCCAC
>JAQGNU010000003.1 GCA_028291645.1 Nevskia sp. | reverse complement strand
CGGCGCACGTCAGGTCGAAGCCGACTTCATCGAATCGGCCGATCGCCCAAACATTACCAAGCTGCGCGTGCTGTCGCGCAATCAGCAGCTGATCCGGCTCGATTTCGAAGAATCGCTGTCGCAGATCGGCGCGTTCGATCGTCAGGCCTATCTGCAGCGTTTCCGTTTCGCGCTGAACGACGCGCAGGTCGTGATCCTGTCGGATTACGGCAAAGGCACCTTGGTCGACGTGGAGCAATTGATCGCCGCCGCGCGCGCCGCCGGCCGCGCGATCCTGATCGATCCGAAAGGCAGCGACTGGCGCCCGTATCGTGGCGCCACCTTGATGACGCCGAACCTGTCCGAACTCGAAGCGGTGGTCGGCCCCTGCCCCGACGAAGCCAGCATCGTCGCCAAGGGCGGCAAGCTGCGCGAAGAACTGGCACTCGATGCGCTGCTGGTCACGCGCAGCGAAAACGGCATGACGCTGCTGGCGCCGAATCTGCCGCCGCTGCATCTGCCGACGCGCGCGCGCGAGGTCTATGACGTCACCGGCGCCGGCGACACCGTCATCGCCACCTTCGGCGCCGCGCTCGCCGCCGGCCACGACTTCGCGCATTCGGCACGCATCGCCAATCTCGCCGCCGGCATCGTCGTCGGCAAACTCGGTACCGCCACCGTCAGCACCGCCGAGCTGGCGCGCGCCAGCCGGCGCGAGCACGAGGACGATAGCGGCGTGCTGGAAGAAGCGGAACTGCTCGAGAAAGTCGCGGAAGCGCGGCAGCTCGAACAGGTCGTGGTGATGACCAACGGCTGCTTCGACCTGCTGCACGTCGGCCACGTGCGTTACCTCGAAGCCGCACGCAAACTCGGCGACGTGCTGATCGTCGCGGTCAATGACGATGCCTCGGTGGCGCGCCTGAAAGGTCCGACGCGGCCGCTGAACAAAGTCGCCGACCGCATGCGCATGCTGGCGGCCTTGAAATGCGTCGACTGGGTCGTGCCGTTCAGCGAAGGTACGCCGGAGCGCCTGATCTCAACCGTGCTGCCCGACTTGCTGGTCAAAGGCGGCGACTACAAACCGGAACAGGTTGCCGGCTACGACGCGGTGACGAAGCACGGCGGCCAGGTCGTGATTCTCGATTTCTACGCAGGCTATTCGACCAGCAGCATCATCGAACGCGCACGCAACTGATCGACACACCGATCACAAAATCGCGCAGCGCAATCGACCAAGTCGGAACTCCGCACATAAAAAAGAGGCCCCGTTTCCGGGGCCTCTCGCTACTGCTTGCGAAGCGGGTTCAGCCGGGGACTTAGAAGTCGCCCATGCCGCCCATGCCACCGCCGCCGGCAGGCATCGCCGGCTCATCCTTCTTCGGCAGCTCGGCGACCATCGCTTCGGTCGTCAGCAGCAGTGCCGCAACCGAGGCCGCGTTCTGCAGTGCCAGGCGCGTCACCTTGGCCGGATCGATGATGCCCATTTCGAGCATGTCGCCGTAGGTGCCGTTGGCGGCGTTGTAGCCGTAGTTGTCCTTGCCCTCGGACACCTTGTTGAGGATCACGGACGGCTCTTCGCCGGCGTTCTTGACGATCTGACGCAGCGGCTCCTGGATCGCGCGATGCAGGATACGGATGCCGACCGCCTGGTCGTCATTCGCGCCCTTCAGCTTCTCCAGCGCTTTCGCCGCACGCACCAGCGCCACGCCGCCACCGGCGACGATGCCTTCCTCGACGGCCGCACGGGTTGCGTGCAGGGCGTCTTCGACACGCGCCTTCTTTTCCTTCATTTCGACTTCGGTGGCAGCACCGACCTTGATCACCGCAACGCCGCCGGCGAGCTTAGCGACGCGCTCCTGCAGCTTTTCCTTGTCGTAGTCGCTGGTCGCGTCTTCGATCTGTTTGCGCACTTCCTTGACGCGCGATTCGATGTCCTTCTTCGAGCCGGCGCCATCGATGATGGTGGTGTTTTCCTTGGTGATCTGCACTTTCTTGGCAGTACCGAGGTCCGCCACAGTGGCCTTCTCGAGCGACAGGCCGACTTCTTCCGCGATGACCGTGCCGCCGGTCAGGATCGCGATGTCCTTCAGCATTTCCTTGCGGCGATCACCGAAGCCCGGCGCCTTGACGGCGGCGACCTTCAGAATGCCGCGCAGGTTGTTGACGACCAGGGTCGCCAACGCTTCGCCTTCGACATCTTCCGAGATGATCAGCAGCGGGCGGCCGCTCTTGGCGACGCCTTCCAGCACTGGCAGCAGCTCGCGGATATTGGAGATCTTCTTCTCGTTGATCAGGATCAGCGGGTTCTCCAGCTCGACCTGCTGGCTCTGCGCGTTGTTGATGAAGTAGGGCGAAAGATAGCCGCGATCGAACTGCATGCCTTCGACCACGTTCAGCTCGTTCTCGAGGCCGGAGCCGTCTTCAACGGTGATGACGCCTTCCTTGCCGACCTTGTCCATCGCGTTGGCGATGATTTCGCCGATGGCTTCATCGGAGTTGGCCGACACGGTGCCGACCTGGGCAATTGCCTTGCGGTCCTTGCACGGGGTCGAGTTCTTCTTCAGCTCGGCGGTGACTGCTTCGACCGCCTTGTCGATGCCGCGCTTGATGTCCATCGGGTCGACGCCAGCGGCGACCGACTTCAGGCCTTCGGCGAGAATCGCCTGGGCCAGCACGGTGGCGGTGGTGGTGCCGTCGCCGGCGGCGTCGGAAGTCTTGGAGGCGACTTCCTTCACCAGCTGCGCGCCCATGTTCTCGAACTTGTCACGCAGTTCGATTTCCTTGGCCACGCTGACGCCGTCCTTGGTGACGGTCGGGGCGCCGTAGGATTTGTCGAGAATGACGTTGCGGCCCTTGGGGCCGAGGGTGACTTTAACGGCATTCGCGAGCACGTTGACGCCGGCGGCCATGCGGCTGCGCGCGTCGTCGGCGAACTTAACTTCTTTAGCTGACATGTTTCTTTACCTCGAATTGATGGGATCTGGAATGCGAGCGAGCTTTAGGCGAAAACCGCCATGATGTCGTCTTCGCGCAGCACCACGAGGTCATCGCCATCGACCTTCACTTCGGTGCCGGAGTACTTGCCGATCAGGACCTTGTCGCCCTTCTTGACGTCCGGCGCCTGGGTCTTGCCGTCGTCGGTGATCTTGCCCGGGCCAACCGCAATGACTTCGGCCTTCAGCGGCTTTTCAGCGGCCGAGTCCGGAATCAGGATGCCGCCGGCGGATTTCTTTTCTTCTTCGAGACGTTTCACGATCACGCGATCGTGCAGAGGACGTAGCTTCATAAACCTTCACTCCTGGTTGCGGTGTTGCATTAACTGGCTTGGCTCGCAGGAGTTTGTTCGCTCTCCAAGTGGGGTGGACCAGTCCATGCGAAGCGTGGTCTCGTCACCCGGCGTCGCTCCAAACCCGGAACAACCTTGTTAGCACTCTCCCGTCGAGGCTGCTAATTGTTGTGGAGGCGGCGGCTACTTTCAAGGGCAAATGGGAAATTTTGTTGTCCAGGGCAGGGTTAACCCTCGGATTGGCAATGCCAACAACGCTGCCGACGGCACGGTCTGGCGCCAAATCCATTAATTTCGGCGCGGCACCACGAGTCCGCGCATCGACACGACTTAGCAGCTAAGCCAGCGCTCGCTTGAGCCTGGTCCGAGAAGCGCCGTCAGGCCTGAGTTCTTGCTGCCTGGGTTAAGCCGGAATTCAGTTACCGCAGTGCATTGTGTCGACGCATGCAAGGTGCCAGCGATCCCGCTGCATTTGGCATTAGCGCAACCAAACCGGGGAAGGTCATGAACAAGATTCGAATTCTGATTCAATCGACGCTGGCCGTCGGTATTCTGATTATCAGTACAACGTCGGACGCATCACTATTTCAACGGCGGGAACGGGCGGCAGCGCGCCCTGGATCCATGGAACGACGCCATATGGCAACGAACCCAGCAAACGGCGCGCACCAGCAGTCCAATACGATCGCGCGCAGGAACACCGACGGCAGCGCTTCGTTCCAGCACAACAACAACATCGCCGGCCCCAACGGCAGTTACAGCGCCCATGGGACCGCGACGCGCAACGCTGACGGCAGTGCCGCAGCGCAGGTCACCCGCAGCGGGTCCAACGGCTTCTCCGCCGACAAGAATTACAGCCGGAGCGCCAACGGAAATGTCGACGCCTCCGCGCAGAAGACCTTCGCGAATGGCGCCAGCGTGGACAAAAACTACAGCGTCAACAATGGCGTCAAGACGTACGCCGTCTCGCGCGAGACGGCGAACGGCAGCACCATCAATAAGCAGTACACCGAGAACGCCAACGGCAGTTTCAATACTGCTGCGACACGCACGGGCGCCAACGGCGGCACCGCAACGACGATCGGCAGCGGTCACGCGGGCGGCGGCAACTTCAGCGACCAGCGCACGACCACCTACAGCGGCGCCAATGGCGTCGCCGGCGCGCGTACCGTCAACGTCAACGGCACGCCGACCTCGGTCAATCGCAGCGTCACTGGAAGCGGCGCGGGTCCCAACGGCAGCTGGCAGCGCAGCAGCTCGGGTTCGGCCGTTGCCGGTCAGGGTGCAAGCGGCTCGACGACCGTTTCCGGTACCAACTCCGCCGGCGTCAGCAGCTCTGGAACGGTGACGCGGACGGTTCCGCCCGGTGGCGGCGCTGCAGTGGTGACGCAGACCACGTCAACGCATCCGTAACTCGCTGCAGCGCGAATTCCAAGACGGCCTGCGGGCCGCCTTTTTTGATTGCGGCGATCGATGTCGAAACTTGTCGAATTGGCTTAACAAACACCCTGCCGCAGCCCAGGGTTGTTGCCGCGGTCATTAGCAGCCGCTGAGTGGCTCGCTACAATGCCCGACCCAGCTTTTTTCAGTCCGGAGCTTCGATGAAACCTTACGGCCGTAAAGTCGCCATTCTGGGCGGCTCGCGCATTCCGTTCGCGCGCAACAACACCGCGTATGCCACCCGCAGCAACCAGGACATGCTGACCGCCGCGTTCAAGGGCGTCGTCGACAAATATCAACTGCACGGGGAACGCCTCGGCGAAGTCGTCGCCGGTGCTGTGCTGAAACATTCGCGCGACTTCAACCTGACCCGCGAATCGGCCTATTCCTCGGGCCTGGCGCCGGAAACCTCGGCGTTCGACATCCAACAGGCCTGCGGTACCGGCCTCGAAGCGGCGATTCTGGTCGGCAGCAAGATCGCGCTCGGCCAGATCGAATCCGGCATCGCCGGCGGTGTCGATAGCGCCTCGGACGCACCGATCGCATTGAACGAAAAACTGCGCAAGATCCTGCTCGAAGCCAATCGCGCCAAGAGCGGCGGTCAGCGCTTCGCGGCGCTGGCGAAAATCCGTCCGTCGATGCTGGTGCCGGCGATCCCGACCAATGGCGAGCCGCGCACCAAGCTGTCGATGGGCGATCACTGCGAGCTGATGGTGAAGGAATGGAAGATCTCGCGCGAAGATCAGGATCAGCTCACGTTCGAAAGCCACCACAAGGCGGCACGCGCTTATGAAAGCGGCTTCTACGGCGATCTGATCGTGCCGTATTCGGGCCTCAGCCAGGACAACAATCTGCGCGCCGACATTTCGCTGGAGAAACTGGCGTCGCTGAAACCGGCGTTCGACAAGAAGAGCGGCAACGGCACGCTGACCGCGGGCAACTCGACGCCGCTGACCGATGGCGCATCCGGCGTATTGCTGTCGTCGGAAGACTGGGCCAAGGCGCACGGCATCAAGCCGCAGGCCTATCTCACCGCCTATGAAACCGCGGCGGTCGACTTCGCCGGCCCGAAGCACGAAGGCCTGCTGATGGCGCCGGCCTATGCGGTGCCGCGCATGCTCGCGCGTTACGGCATCAGCCTGCAGGATTTCGATTTCTACGAGATTCACGAAGCCTTCGCCGGCCAGGTGCTGTGCACGTTGAAAGCCTGGGAAGATCCGAAGTTCTGCAAGGAACGGCTCGGCCTGAGTGCAGCGTTGGGCGCAATCGACCGCAGCCGTTTGAACATTCGCGGCGGCAGTCTGGCAGCGGGCCATCCATTCGCAGCCACCGGCGGCCGCATCGTCGCCACGCTGGCGAAGATCATCGCCGAGAACGGCGGCGGTCGCGGCCTGATCTCGATCTGCGCCGCCGGCGGACTCGGCGTCGTCGCGATTCTTGAGGGCTGATTCAGCCAAGTTGGCAGGGCGCGGCGCGCAGACACCGATCACCCCGAGCTAGGTTTAAATGGCCCGCGACGTGCGGGCCATTTTTATTGCGGCAAGCGCATGCCACTCCGACGGCCGCATCGGTCTCTCTATTTCTGCGCGCGTTTGCAGAACCGCGACATACCGGCATACTTCTGGCAGAACAAGCCGCGTGCCACCGGCGCAGCCGGATTCGCGCTTTACCAATTTAGGGAGACTCATGAATCTGTTTCGAACCAAACCGATCGATAGCGATCACACGCGCGACACCGGCCTGAAGCGCAGCCTGAATGCTTTCGATCTGACCATGCTCGGCGTCGGCGCGATCATCGGCGCCGGCATCTTCGTGCTGACTGGCGTGGCCGCGGCGACGCATGCCGGCCCCGCGATCATGCTCAGTTACGTGCTCGCCGGAACCGCGTGTGCCTGTGCGGCGCTGTCGTATGCGGAACTCGCCGCGTCGGTCGGCGGCGCCGGCAGCGCCTACGGCTACGGCTACGCGGGCTTGGGCGAATTGCCGGCCTGGGTGATCGGCTGGATGCTCGTGCTCGAATATACCGTCTCGGTCGCCGCGGTCTCGGCCGGCTGGTCCGGCTACTTCAACAGCGGCCTCACTGAATACTTCGGCGCCGGCTTGCCCGCTGCACTGCTGCATGCGCCGTTCGATCCGGCGCATCCGGGCGGAGTCGTCAATCTGCCGGCGGCCGTGATCATTGCTTTACTCGGCATATTGCTCGCCACCGGCGCCAAGAGCAGCGCGCGCTTCAATACGGTGATGGTCGCGATCAAGCTCACCGCGATCGCCATTTTCATCGGCGTCGCCGCATTCCACATCAACCCGGCCAACTGGCATCCGTTCATACCACCCGCCGAAGTGATTCCCGGCGGCGTCAGCGGTTTCAACTGGGACATGAGTCTGCTGGATTTCTGCAAGTGGCTGATGGGCCTGCAAGGCGAAGGTGAAGTCCGCTACGGCTGGGGCGGCATCGCCAGCGGTGCGGCAACGATTTTCTTCGCCTATCTCGGTTTCGACGCGGTCTCTACCGCCGCCGAAGAAACCAAGAAGCCGCAGCGCGATCTGCCGATTGGCATCCTCGCTTCGCTGACGCTGTGCACGGTGCTCTACATCATCGTCTCCGGCCTGCTCACCGGACTGGTCTCGTACAAAGAACTGAATGTTGCGCACCCGGTGGCGTTCGCGCTCGAGCAAGTCGGTGCGCATGCGGCAGCCGGATTGATTTCGATCGGCGCCATCGCCGGCCTTACGACCGTGATGCTTGTGATGTTTTTCGGCCAGAGCCGCGTGCTGTTCGCAATTTCGCGCGACGGTCTGCTGCCGAAATTTTTTGCCACGATCCATCCGAAAACGAAGACGCCGTTCGGCTCGATCGTGCTGTCCGGCATCGTCATGGTGATCCTCGGCGGCTTCGTGCCGCTCGGGAAACTGGTCGAAGTCGCCAACATCGGCACGCTCGGCGCGTTCGTCATCGTCTCCTTCGGCGTGATCGCGCTGCGCCGGAGCAAACCAGATTTGAAACGCCCGTTCCGCACGCCGCTGTTTCCGCTGGTGCCGATCGTCGGCGTGCTGGCTTGCGGCTATCTGACACTCAATCTGTCGGTATTCACCTGGGCCGCGTTCCTGATCTGGCTGGTGATCGGCCAGGTGATCTTCTTCGGCTACTCGCGCAGCCGCAGCCTGCTCGCACAGCCGACTTAGGCCGCGCTGCTCAAGCGCGAGGACGCCATGCAGATTTTTTGGTCCACGGTCGATGCCGTCAACGGCGTGTTGCTGTCGGTGCCGGTATTGCTGGCACTGCTCGGCATCGGCCTGCTGTTCACGATCCGCAGCGGCTTCTGCCAGTACCGCTCGCTGACGCATGGCGTTGCGCTGGTCGCCGGCAAAGGCATCGATACCTCGCACGGTCCCGGCGCGCTGACGCATTTCCAGGCGCTGACCGCGGCGATGTCTGGCACGGTGGGCTTGGGCGCGATCGCCGGCATGGCGATCGCCGTTGACTTCGGTGGACCGGGCGCGGTGTTCGGGATGTGGGTGGTCGGTCTGGTCGGCATGGCATTGAAGACCACCGAAGTCACCTTGTCGCTGCTGTACCGCGATACCAGCGAGCCGGGCAATCCGCATGGCGGCGCGATGTACGTCGCGCGCGACGGCCTGGGCCAACTCGCACCCGGTCTGCGAGGCTTCGGCAAGTGGGTCGGCGGTGCTTTCTGCCTGGCACTGCTGCTGTTCGCCTTCACTGGCGGCAACATGTTCCAGACCTGGAGCGTGGCCGACACCACGCGCGAATATTTCGGCGTGCCAACCTGGATCACCGGCGTGATCCTGGCGACGATCGCGGGTGCGGTGATCCTTGGCGGCATCAAGCGCATCGGCAACGTCACCAAGACGCTGGTGCCGTTCAAGTGCGGCGTCTACGTACTCTGCGGGCTGTATGTCATCGTGCAGAACGCGCAGCAGTTGCCGGAGATTTTCCGGCTGATTTTTACTTGCGCGTTTTCGACTACCGATGGCGCCGGCGCATTTGCCGGCGGCGCGATGGGTGCGACCTTCATGTGGGGCATGAAGCGCGCGCTGTTCTCCAGCGAGTCCGGGCTCGGGACTGCGCCGATCGCGCACTCAGCGGTGAAGACGCCGGAGCCGGTGACCGAAGGCGTCGTCGCCGGGCTCGAACCTTTCATCGACACGATCTTCGTCTGCACCGTGACCGCGCTGGTGATTCTCTGTACCGGCGTCTGGAACCGTGCGCCGGCGGCACAATGGGCAACCCCGCCGGCGATGCTGGAAATCGCTCCACATCAATGGCAGCCCGATCTGAGCACGCTGCCCTCGCGGACGCTGGCGCACGAGACCTGGAAGAATGGCGCGCCGGTGTTCGTGATGGTGCAGGCCGACGGGCGTCGCGCACGACTTTATGGCGTGGTCGAGAACGGCGCGGCCGGCTTGCAGGTTCACTGGCAGGCGCTCAGCAGTCAGACGCAACCACTGCTCGTCGAGCCGGGCGTATTCGCCGACTATCGCGGGGCCACGCTGGTGGCGAAGTCGTTCGACTCGGTGCACGAGGGCTTAGGCCGCTGGCTGGTGACGATCGCGGTGTGGGTGTTTGGCCTGTCGTGCATCATCAGCTACGGCTACTACGGCGAGCAGGGCGTGATCTATCTGTTCGGCGCGCGCTGGGTGATGCCCTATCGCTGGCTCTGGTGCGTGGCGGCTGCGGGCGCCTGTTTCGGCTTCATCACGACCAGCGGCGAACTCGATGCGATCAGCACCATCGGCATGGGCTTCATGTATGCGATCAATCTGCCGTTGATGCTGATTATGGGCGGCAAGGCGATGCGCGCCTACCATGACTACTTCCGACGTCTCAGGCTCGGACAAATTGCCCGCGTTGCATGACATCCTGTCAAGACGCGGCCGTCTGTGGCCGCGGGGTTCAACACGAGCATGAATTCGCGACTTCAACACCGCCATGAATTCTGAATCCGCTCATCGCGCTGTCGCGCAGACCGGCGTGCTGCTGGTCAACCTCGGCACGCCGGATGCGCCGACGCCGGGCGCGATACGCCGCTATCTTGCGCAGTTCCTCGCCGATCGCCGCGTGGTCGAGATTCCGCGCGCGCTGTGGCTGCCGATTCTGTATTTATTCATCCTGCCGCTGCGTCCGCGCCGCCTGGCACATGCCTATGCCTCGATCTGGCGCGACGACGGTTCGCCGCTGCTGGCGATCTCGCGACAACAAGCTGCTGCGCTGCGCGTGCAACTGACGCGGAAACTTGGTCGCGAAGTGCCGGTGGCGCTGGCGATGACCTACGGCCAGCCCAGCATCGCCACGGCGCTGGCCGAGCTCGAAGCGCAGAACGTGCGCCACCTGCTGCTGCTGCCCTTGTTCCCGCAGTATTCCGGCAGCACCACCGCCGCGGTGCTGGACGCACTATTTGCGCAGCTGAGCCAACGCCGCTGGCCGCCCGAGTTGCGCACCGTCAACAGCTATCACGATGATGCTACGTATATCGAAGCATTGGCGGCCAGTGTGCGCGGCCATTGGCACAGCGCTGGCCGCGGCGAACATCTGCTAATGTCCTTCCACGGCATTCCGCAACGTTATGTGCAGCTAGGCGATCCGTACTACTGCCAGTGCCTGAAGACCGCGCGACTGCTCGCCGAGGCACTGGAACTGCCCCCAGACTATTGGTCTGCATCGTTCCAGAGCCGCTTCGGCAAGGCACCCTGGGTGCAACCCTATTCGGATCAGCGCATCAAACAACTGGCGCAGCAGGGCATCAAAAACCTCGACGTGATCTGCCCCGGCTTCGCTGCCGACTGCCTGGAAACGCTGGAGGAAATCACGCTGCGCTACGGCGCCGATTTTGTTGAAGCAGGTGGGACCGCCTTGCGCTACATTCCAGCGCTCAATGCCGAACCGGCGCATATCGAAGCGCTTGCCGGCATCGTTTCCGGGAATCTCGAGGGTTGGCTATTGCCACAAGTCAGTGCGGCAGAAATCGACGCCCGCCTGCAGCATACACGCGCTGCGCTGCCTGCCTTCTCCGGCGTCGCTGCAGCGAGTGATGCGACACCACCCGAGACCGTACCGACCGATCTAGCACGCTAAGCCAGCGGAATCGAACGGGCGCCGCCGAGCGACTCGCTCACTTCGATATCCGTAGCAATTACCGCCGACGCCGCTGCATGCGAGTGCGCTGAACGCGGTTCCAGCAGTTAGGGCCGATTTGAGTTCGGTGGCAGTGGCACCACCACCGTCGGCGCCGAGCCTGAAACGGCCGGCGCAGTGCCGGGGACAATCACCACGCTGGGCGCCGGGACTGCGCGTTGACCGGTTATTGGCCTTGGCGCCTGTGTGCGTGGGACGGCAGGTGCGCTGGCAGCGGGGAGTTCGACGCTGGTCCCCGCAAGTCCTCCGCGGGCAGCGAGCGGCGGTGCGCGTCCGCGCGCGGCCGGTAACGGCACCACGCGCGTCGCTGCCGGTGCAGCCTGCTTGGGCCTTTCTCCGACCGCGCAACCGCGCTGGTCGACGCCCTCGCCGTATGGGGTTTTCGGACATTGATCGAGCCCATCCGGCACACCGTCGAAATCGCTGTCGATGGCGCAGCCGCGGGCATCGACGCGCGCGCCGTGCGGCGTGTACGGGCAGTCATCGTGATCGTCGGCGACACCATCACCGTCAGCGTCTCCGCTCAAGGGGCAACCGCTGCTATCGACCAAGGTTCCCGGCGTGGTGTAGGGACAAGCGTCGATCTGGTCGGGGACGCCATCGGCATCGCCGTCGACGATCGGCGCTGATTGCGCCTGCAGGCCACTCGCCACAATCAGCAGCAGTCCTAATGTCAAAGCCGGTATCGACTTCAGCATTCGCGCTCCATCTGTCCATAACTTTTGCACAACTGTCGCCTGTGTACCGAAGCTGCCCTACCTTAACTGGAACCTGCCGTGCAGGACGCAACAATCGACGATGCCGATCAGCGGCCAATAAAAACCCCCACCGCAGTTCTGCGGCAGGGGTTGGGAACGAACAACTCGTGTTGCTTGCGGGTTACGGCAGCGTCTTCAACTCGACACGGCGGTTGAGCGCGCGGCCGGCCTTGGTGGTGTTGGGCGCAACCGGCTTGCTTTCACCATAAGCATGGATCTGGATGCTGGACGGCTTCACGCCCTTCGCGGTGAGGTAGCTCTGTACCGCATTGGCGCGACGCTCGGACAACGCCTGGTTATAAGCATCGGTACCAATCCAATCGGTATGACCGGCGACGTCCACCTTCAGCGTCGGATACTTGGTTTCGAGCTGATTGATCACGACGGCATCTGAATCCAGGCTCGAACGCGCGTAGGAATCCAGCGTCGACTGGTCAAATGCAAAGTGGATATCGTCGAAGCGGCGATTCGCATCGACAGCCGACGGCGCCTTGCTCGGCGCGACCGGAGTCGCGATCGGCGTCGCAATCGGTTCTTCCTTCGTCGGTGTTGAGCCGCCGCCGACCGGGATCAGCAGACCCAGCGTGATGATCGGTTCACCGAACTTGCCGACATTTTTGCCTGGGAACTTACCGTCGTCAGGATTCATGAAGCGATAACCCGCACTGGCGCGCACACCGAAGTCGGCATCGAAAATCTTGAAATAGTGGATCGCGCCAAGATCGGCTTCACTAAAGAAAGCGCTATCGGTACCGCTATTCTTCAGAATTTCCTTGGTATGCCCGACGGTGACGCCGAAGTAAGGTGCGAAGGCTGGGGCACGCGAAAAGAAGAACTGCGCACTGATCTGCTGCTGCCACTCTTTCCAGGGCTCGCTGCCGGCCTTGGACTTGTCGTGGTTGAAATGGTAGTAGAGGCCGCCCAGTTCAACGTTGAAATGCTCGCTGAGCGGGAAGCCGCCGCCCAAATACCCGCCGATGCCGTCGTCCGATTCGCGGCCTTTGTCCGCAAACACATAGTTCAGGCTCTGCGCGACATACGGCCGCATAGCAACGTTATCTGCCCGGGCAATGCCGCCTCCGACGAGCAGCACAGCGCCCGCGCCACAAACAGTCAGTGCCTTAAGCTTCATCTTTCGACTCCCAAGCCGGAAATTTAATTGGACTACCCCGCCAGCCGCTCCAGCAGCAACTGTGCAGCACGCATTATTCGCGCCGTTGCAGCGTAAGGTTATACGTATGTCCGCCTTCGAGCAAGGCGTCAAATGCCCGGAAAGACTCGATTCGCTGCGCTTTTGAGCGAAGTAAGGGACAATCCGCGACCTCATTGCGACCACGGTCTCATAACTTGTACGACTTTCTATTTCATTACGGTTTATTTTTGGCGAAAACGGTGACCGTGATGGTCGCTCTGGCCGCCTTGGCAATCCTGATCGCCGGCGCGGTGCGCGAATCCCGTCGCGGCGACGCGGATCGCCTCGAAATCAAGCACGTCAATCAACGCCTCGAACACGCGGCGGACTTGCTCAACGCCGAACTGCTGAACAACCCCGAATACAAGCGTTACGAAAAGCAGCGCAAAGCCGAGGAAAAGGCGCGTCAGAAACCGCGCGCAGAACCCGGCGCACGCCTATTCGTGCTGGATTTCGATGGCGATATCGAAGCCTCGTCGGTGGAGTCATTGCGCGAGGAGATCAGCGCGCTGTTGCAGGTGGTTCGCCCGGGCGACGAAGTGCTGCTGCGACTCGAGAGCGCCGGCGGGGTGGTCCACGGCTACGGCCTGGCGGCCTCGCAGCTGCGGCGTCTGCGCGATCGCTCGCTGCGATTGACCATCGCCATCGACAAGGTCGCTGCCAGCGGCGGCTATCTGATGGCCAGTGTCGCCGACCACATCGTTGCCGCGCCGTTTGCAATCATCGGCTCGATCGGCGTGGTCGGCCAGCTGCCCAACTTCAGCCGGCTGCTGCGCGACAACAAGATCGATTACGAACTGCATACCGCCGGCGAATACAAACGCACGCTGACGATGTTCGGCGAAAACACCGATGCTGCGCGCGCCAAGTTTCGCGAAGAACTGGAGCAAGTCCACACCTTGTTCAAGCGCTTCGTCGCCGAAAACCGGCCGAAGTTGGTGCTGGAACCGGTCACTACCGGAGAATATTGGTATGGCACCCAGGCCTTGTCGCTGGGCTTAGTCGACGAATTGAAGACCAGCGACGATCTGCTGTTGGAATCCGCCGCAAAAATGGATGTCTACGAATTGCGGCATCGGCCGAAGCGCGATTTACGTAAATGGCTATTAGGCGGCCTGGCCAACTTGGGCGTCGGCGGTGCCGGACTACGCCAAAAGCTGATGCAACTGCCCTGAGTCGAGCCGTTTCAGGTCGGCAATTTCGACCTGATGAGGTAAATTTTTCCTGGTAGGGCGCGAAACTCGGCAATCTTTTTACGGTCACACAGCGGCGCCGATCCCTCTGACGAGCAATAAAGAAGATCGCTCAGCCGGCGCCTTAAGAATCCTGCAAGCACTTTCAACCAAAGGTTGGGAAATGTCGAAAATGACTCTGATTAAAACCACCGCCGCCGCCGCGGTCCTGGCGCTCGGTGCTACCGCTGCGGCGGTGATCTTCGGTACCACCTCACCGTCGGCGGTCCATGCGGACATTCCACCGGCGGTGCTCGGCCAAGTGCAAACACCGACCGGCCCGATGCCCTCGCTGGCGCCGATGCTGAAGAACGTACTGCCCGCGGTGGTCAATATCGCGGTGACCAGCAAGGTCGAAGTGCAGAACCCGCTGATGCAGGATCCGTTCTTCAAGCGCTTCTTCAACGTGCCGGATCAGGCCCCGCAGGAGCAGGAAGCGCAGGCGATCGGTTCCGGCGTGATCGTCGACGCCGCCAAGGGTTACGTCGTCACCAACAATCATGTCATCGATCAGGCCGATTCGATCAAGGTCAAGCTCAACGACGACCGCGAGTACGACGCCAAGCTGATCGGCAAAGACCCGGAAAGCGATCTGGCGGTATTGCAGATCAAGGCCGAGGATCTGAAGCAATTGGCGATCGCCGATTCCGACGCGCTGCAGGTCGGCGACTTCGTCGTCGCCATTGGTTCGCCGTTCGCACTGAACCAGACCGTCACTTCCGGCATCGTCAGCGCGCTCGGCCGCGCCACACCCGATGGCGGCGACGGCATCCAGGATTTCATCCAGACCGACGCCTCGATCAACCCAGGCAATTCCGGCGGCGCGCTGGTCAATCTGAAGGGCGAGCTGGTCGGCATCCCGAGCCAGATCCTGTCGCGCAGCGGCGGCAACATGGGCATCGGCTTCGCCATCCCGACCAATCTAGTGAAATCGGTGATGACGCAGCTGATCGCCACCGGCAGCGTCAACCGCGGCCGCATCGGCATCGGCATCCAGCCGCTCAACCCGCAGCTGGCGAAAGCGTTCGGCTTGAAAGACACGCACGGCGCGCTGGTGACCCAAGTGACGCCGGGCTCGCCGGCGGCGAAAGCCGGCATCAAGGTCAAGGACGTCATCATCTCGGCCAACGGCCGCGAAATCGTCAATGCACAGCAGCTGCACAACACCGTCGGTGTGCTCAGCGTCGGCGACAAGATCAATCTGAAGCTGATCCGCGACGGCTCGCCGAAGGAAATCTCGGTCGAAGTCGGCAAGGCACCCGAGAAAGTGGTGGCGGCCACCGGCAAGGTTACCAAGTCGAAGCTGGCCGGCGTGACGCTGGGCGAAGTGACTGATGGCGACAGCAAGGGCGTGCAGATCACCGCGGTCGATCCAGCCTCCGCCGCCGCGCGCGCTGGCCTGCGTCCGGGCGACATCATCGTTGCCGTCAACAACAAGCCGATCGCCGGTGTCGACGACTTCAATTCCACGGCCGGCAGCAGCAAAGATGGTCAGCTGTTGCTGCAGGTACAGCGCGGTAACGGCATGTTCTTCCTGGTGCTGCAGTAAGGCTTAAAGGGTTCGGCCAAACAGGCCGGCTCTCGTCGTTCGCAGCCCTTCCGCCAGGAAGGGCTGCGCTATACTCGGCGCAGATTTTTTGCCGACCGCCGATGCTCGCCGACGAACTCGTTCAACTTGAGGACCGTGTGCAGCGACTGATCACTGCGCACCGTCAGTTGCGGCTGGAAAAAAAACGCATGCAGCAGGAACGCGATCGCCTGCTGGCGCTCAACGCGGAATTGAAGCGGCGCATCGAAGGCGTGGTCGAGCGCATCCGTCTCCTCGAAACTGATCAGGCGCCATGAGCATTCCGCCCAACGAGGCCATCAAAGAAGCCGCCAAGGCCGCCCGCAAGGAAGAGCCGCTGACTGTCACTGTGCGGGTCATGGGCCGCGAATATTCGGTGGCCTGCCCGCCCGACGAACACGAGGCACTGGTAGCCTCGGCCGATCATCTGAACGAGCGCATGACCGCGATCCGCCGCCGCGGCAAAGCGCTCGGCGCGGAACGCATCGCGGTGATGGCTGCACTCAATCTGGCGCGCGATTATCTCGCGCTGAAAGGCCATGCCGCGCTGGCGCCGCAACAGGTCGAGGCGATCGAAAAAATACATCAGCTCGGACTGGATATCGACAGCACGCTTGCCGCGCCGGAATGAGTGCCGAACGGCTCATTTGCCGACGCTGAAATGCGCGTCGGTATGCTATCGTTTGCAGCGTGTCTCCTGCGGTGTTCGATATCCGTTAGAACCCCTTGAGCCTAATTGCTATGCCTAGGGAGCCAACCCCGCGTTGGGCGTGCAGGTCCGCGAAGTCAGCGGAAAGCCCGAATACATGGAACGGCGCCCACTTGAGACGCTGTCTCAAGGTCGAAGACGTATGACGGCACCAGCGGGAGACACCTTCCTTTCCGCTCAGC
>JAQGNU010000231.1 GCA_028291645.1 Nevskia sp. | reverse complement strand
GCGCACCTACGCGATTAAGCCGATGAACTGCCCGGGCCACGTGCAGATCTACAACGCCAACCTGCACAGCTATCGCGACCTGCCGATCCGCTACGCCGAGTTCGGCGGCTGCCATCGCAACGAACCTTCGGGTGCGCTGCACGGCATCATGCGCGTGCGCGCGTTCACGCAGGACGACGGCCACATCTTCTGCACGCCCGACCAGATCGAATCCGAAGTCACCGCGTTTCACGGCCAAGCGATGCAGGTCTATGCCGACTTCGGCTTCACCGACCTGTCGATCAAGATCGCGCTGCGGCCGGACAAGCGTCTCGGCACCGACGCGGTCTGGGATCGTGCCGAGAATGCACTGCGCGCTGCGCTGCGTGCCGCCGGTGTGGAGTGGACCGAGCTGCCGGGCGAAGGCGCGTTCTACGGCCCGAAGATCGAATATCACCTGAAGGATTCGATCGGCCGCGCCTGGCAGGTCGGCACCATGCAGGTCGATTTCATGATGCCGGAGCGGTTGGGTGCGGGCTACATCGACGAGCACTCGAACCGCCAGATTCCGGTGATGCTGCATCGGGCCATCGTCGGTTCGATGGAGCGCTTCATCGGCATCCTGATCGAGCACCACGCCGGCGCGCTGCCGCTGTGGCTAGCGCCGGTGCAGGCGGTGGTGACGCCGATCGTGTCGGATGCCGATGCCTATGCTACGGAAGTCGCAGCGCAACTCGATGCCGCCGGCCTGCGCGTGCAGACCGATCTGCGCAACGAGAAAATCAACTACAAGATCCGCGAGCACTCGATGCAGAAAGTGCCGGTGATCGTCGTCGTCGGCCGCAAGGAAGCGGAAGAGCAGACGGTGACGTTGCGCCGACTCGGTTCCGAACGGCAGGAAACGCTGCCGCTGGCGGATGCCGTCGCGCAGCTCGCCGCTCAGCGGATGGTCCACTAAACCAGCGAAGTCCCGGATGGAGATCGAGATGCGCAAGCTGCCGTCGTATGTTGCAGGCTTCTTTGCGGCTGTGCTGTTGGCAGCCTGCGCGACACCGCCGGCTGCGGTTGCACCGAGGGCCCAGATCGCGATCACCGCACCGATCGCGGCGAAGCATCCTTATCAGGTGCCTTCGCCGAACGGTGCGCGCGAGGATGATTACTACTGGCTGCGCGACGACACGCGCCAGTCGCCCGAGGTGCTTGGCTATCTGAACAGCGAGAACAGTTATCGCGATGCGCTGCTGAAGCACACCGAGCCGCTGCAGTCCAAGCTCTACGACGAACTGGTCGCACGCATCAAGCCGGATGATGCTTCGGTGCCGGTGCTGGAACATGGTTACTGGTATTACACGCGCTTCGAGCCGGGCAAGGATTATCCGATCTATGCACGGCGCAAAGGCGAGATGACCGCGCCCGAGCAGGTGCTGCTCGACGGCAATGCGATGTCGCAAGGCCACGAGTTTTTCCAGATCGGCGACAGCGAGGCCAGTCCCGACGGTCATCTGCTGGCGTACTCGGAGGACGATATCGGCCGCCGCCAGTACACGCTGCATGTGAAGAATCTCGATACCGGCGCAGCGCTGAGCGATGTGGTCGCCAATGTCGAACCGGACTTCGTCTGGGCCAACGACAACAAGACGCTGCTGTATGTCGAGAAAGATCCGGTGACGCTGCTGTCGGTGCGCGTACACAAGCATAAGCTCGGAGCCGATGCCGCGAACGATCCGCTGGTCTACGAGGAGCAGGATCACAGCTACTACATGGGCGTGACCAAGAGCCGTTCGGAAAAGTACCTGTTCATCGCGCTGGAGAGCACGCTGCAGACCGAGTGGCGCTACGCCGATGCCGGCGATCCTAAGCTCGAATTCAAGCCGGTGCTGCCGCGCGAGCCGAATCATGAATACCAGGTCGACAATGTCGGCCGCGATTTCATCATCCGCACCAACTGGCAGGCGCCGAATTTCCGCATCGTGCGTGCGCCGGTGGCCAAGAGTGCCGACAAAAATACTTGGAAGGATGTCGTCGCCAATCGCAGCGATGCGTTCGTGCAGAGCTACGAAGTGTCGAAGAACTATCTCGCCGTCAACGAGCGCTCCGGCGGCCTGCTGAAGCTGCACGTCCAGTCCTGGTACGGCGGCAAGAACGAAGTGATCGCAGCCGACGAGCCGGCCTACACGATGACGCTGGTCGATACGCCCGACATCAGCAGCGACAAGCTGCGCTATGTCTACACCTCGCTGACGACGCCGCGCACCACCGTCGAGTACGACATGCGCGACGGCACGCGCAAGATGCTGAAGCGTGATGAAATCGGCGGCGGCTTCGCGTCATCCAACTACGTCACCGAATATCTGCACGCGACCGCGCGCGATGGCACCGCAGTGCCGGTATCGCTGGTGTATCGCAAAGGCACCAAGCTCGACGGTACCGCGCCGCTATTCCAGTACGCCTACGGTTCTTATGGTATCTCCACCGATCCGACCTTCCGTTCGAGTTGGGTCAGCCTGCTCGATCGCGGCTTCGTCGTCGCACTCGCGCATATCCGCGGCGGGCAGGAACTCGGCCGCAACTGGTACGAGGACGGCAAGCTGCTGCACAAGCGCAACACCTTCACCGATTTCGTCGATGTCAGTGAAGACTTGGTCAAGCGCGGCTACGGCGCCAAGGACAAGGTGTTCGCCGAAGGCCGCAGCGCCGGTGGTCTGCTGATGGGCGCGGTCGCCAACCTTGCACCGCAGGATTATCGCGGCATCATTGCCTACGTGCCGTTCGTCGATGTGGTGACGACGATGCTCGACGAAAGCATTCCGCTGACCACCAACGAGTTCGACGAGTGGGGCAATCCGAAAGAAAAGTCCTACTACGACTACATGCTGTCGTACTCGCCGGTCGACAACGTCAAACCGCAAACCTATCCGGCGATGCTGGTGTTCACCGGCTTGTGGGATTCACAGGTGCAGTATTACGAACCGGCGAAATGGGTGGCGAAGCTGCGCGCGACCAAGACCGATCGCAATCCGCTGATCTTCAGCGTCGACATGGCGGCGGGCCACGGCGGCAAGTCGGGCCGCTTCCAGAGCTTCCACGACACCGCGCGCGAATACGCATTCATGTTCGATCAGCTCGGCATTGCGCAGTAGGCGCTGCGGGACGAATATCGTTCGATGAGAACCGCAGTGCGATCATTGATGCTAATGGCGGGCGTGCTCGGCTGCGTCGCAGCAGCGTATGCGGCGAAGCCTGCTGCTGCGCCCTATACGCTGCGCGGCGACTGGCAGCAGGGCCGCCTGATCTTCGGCCATACCGATCCGCGCGCCAAGGTCGAGTTTGACGGCAAATCTTTGCTGGTGTCGCCGCAGGGCGACTTCGTGCTCGGCCTCGATCGCGATCAGGCTGCCGATGCGGAACTGCGCGTCGCGGTGCCAGGTCGTGCGGCCAGCGTGAAGCACTACACAGTGCGTGCGCACAAATGGGACGTGCAGCGCATCGACGGCTTGCCCCCGGCGCAGGTGAATCCGCCGCCGGAAACCGAGGCGCGCATCGCACACGAGCAGGTGTTGATCGTCGCCGCGCATGCACGCGATACCGAACGCGGCGATTTCATGCAGCATTTCCAATGGCCGGCGAGCGGCCGCGTGTCCGGCATCTTCGGTAGCCAGCGCATTCTGAACGGTACGCCGAAAGCGCCGCATTACGGCGTCGATGTCGCGGTACCGATCGGCACCGCGGTGCATGCGCCGGTCGGCGGCGTCGTCAGCCTGGCGGAAGCAGACCTGTATTTCACCGGCGGCACGCTGATCATCGATCACGGCCACGGCGTGTCGAGCGTGCTGGTGCATCTGTCGAAGCTCGAGGTCAAAGTTGGCGACGAAGTGCAGCAGGGCGAAGTCGTCGCGCGCAGCGGCATGACCGGCCGCGCCACCGGCCCGCACCTGCACTGGGGCGTCTACTGGTTCGGCCAACACATCGATCCGCAGACGCTGGTGCCGCCGATGCCTGCGACCCAGGCCGCGGCAAAAATCTCCAAGCCGCGGCATTGAACCGCGCGCCGCGGTAGTAATCTCAGCAACATGTCCAGCGCGCCTCCGACTTCATCGACGCTCAGCAACACGCACGCACTGCCGCCGCGCGCGTGGACACCGCCGCTGTTGATCGCTCTGACAGTCGTATTGCACCTCATCGTGCTGGCGCTGTTGCTGGCGATCTCACAGCACTGGCGCGTGCTGCTGGCGCTGTTGATCGGCAATCACCTGCTGCTATGCGCTGCCGTGCTGTGGCCGCGCGGCCGTTGGCTCGGCGCCAATCTGACCCGGCTGCCGCCCGTCGCCGCCGCACGCGGCGAAATCGCGCTGACGCTCGACGATGGTCCCGATCCGGAAGTCACGCTGCAGGTGCTCGACCTGCTCGACCGTCATCATGCGAAAGTCAGCTTCTTCTGTATCGCCGAACGCGCGCGTGCGCATCCGGAACTGCTGCGCGAGATCGTGCGACGCGGCCACAGCGTCGAGAATCACAGCGATCGCCACGCGCACACGTTTTCGTTTCTCGGCTGGCGCGGCACCCGTCGCGAAATCGCAGCCGCGCAGGATTCGCTGGCGCAACTCGCCGGCCAGGCGCCGCGCTTCTTCCGTGCGCCGGCGGGCTTCCGCGGTCCCTTCGTCGATCCGATCCTCGCGCGTCTGGGCTTGCGCTATGTGTCGTGGACGCGGCGCGGCTACGACAGCGTGCGTGGCGATGCGGACGCTGTGCTGCGGCGGCTGACGCAGCAGCTCGCTGCCGGCGACATTCTGCTGTTGCACGACGGCCATCCGGCGCGGACGACGGCAGGCGTACCGGTGGTGCTGGAAGTGCTGCCGCAGCTGTTGCGGCTGATCGAGGCGCGCGGGCTCAAGCTCGTCTCCTTGCCGACCGCGTTCGCCGCCGAACACTGAAGCGCTGCGCGATTCTGCGCAACTTCCGAAAAGTCTATCGAAGCGAGCACAATGCTCATTGCGTTTTAAGCGCAAGGGCTAACCGGCGGGGGCAAGCATGGGCACACGTGAAGTCAATCAAGCAACCCTTGATTTGATCAAGAGCTTCGAAGGCATCCCCGACGGCGATCCGAGCACCGTCAATCTCGATCCCTATCTCGACCCGATCGGAATCTGGACGATCGGCTGGGGCCACGCCATCTCGCATGGCAACGACTGGTTGCGCGGCAAGGAGAATCGCAAGCTGGCGCAATCGCTCTACCCAGGCGGCATTACGATTGCGCAGGCCGAAGTCTTGCTGCGGGCCGATCTGATGGATGCCGGCAAAGACGTTGTTGCGGTGGTCAAGGTTCCGCTCAACGACAACCAGCTTGGCGCGCTGGTCAGCTTCGTCTTCAACCTGGGCCTCGGCAACCTGAAGATTTCGACTCTGCTGAAGATGCTGAATGGCGGCGATTACGCCGCTGCCGCCGATCAGCTTCTGCGCTGGAACAGGGCTGGCGGCAAGGTGTTGGCCGGTCTTACCCGTCGGCGCGAGGCGGAACGGGCCTTGTTCCTGGCGTGAAGCGAGGGAGCGGATGGTTCGCTGCGAGCAGTGCTCGCGTCTGTCTCACCCCGGCGGCCACTTCAGCGGCCGGCCGGCGAGCACATGCAGATGGATATGGAACACGCTCTGGCTGGCGGCGGCACCGTTGTTGACGGTCAGGCGGAACGCATCGCCGTAGCCGGCGTCGCGCGCCACCTTGGCGGCGATCAGCATCAAATGTCCGAGCAATGCCTGATCTTCCGGCTTGCAGTCCGACAGCATCGGAATCGGCTTGCGTGGAATCACCAGCAGGTGCAGCGGTGCGGCCGGTTTGATGTCGTTGATCACCACGCAGAGCTCGTCCTCGTAGACGAATTGCGCGGGCAAATCCTTGTCGATGATTTTTTCGAACAGCGTTTTCGTACCTGCGTCAGCCATCATGCCGTCTCCTGGTTTGCCGATGGCGCAGTCTAGCGCGCGTCTGCGCCTGCGGCTGTCGGGCGCTTTCGCAGGGTGGCGGCCGAGCGGGTACTGATCGAGTCGAGTTGCTAACATGCCGCTTTACCTCGGCGCAGGTTTGAACAGACTCTTAGTGAACGCACCGGTCGCAGACCCGTATCGCCCCGTCGCGGTGTATCGCCGTCTGCTCGGCTATGCCGCGCCGCGCTGGCGCGTGTTCGTGCTGGCTGTGTTTAGTATGGTCATCTTTGCCGCCTCGGAATCGGCCGGCATTCCCTGGTTGGTAAAAACGCTCACCGACACGTTCGACAACCGCGATCCGCGCGTGATCGCCTGGCTGCCGTTTGTGGTGCTCGGCCTGTTCCTGCTGCGCGCAGTGGCGAACTTCGTCTCGGCCTATGCGATGGCTTCGGTCGGGCAGGGCGTGGTTGCGCGCCTGCGCCACGAAGTGTTCGCGCATCTGCTGATCGTGCCGGTCGGCCATCATGATCGTGCGCGCAACGCTGATCTGCAGGCCAAGCTGACCTATCACGCCTCGCAGGTTGCCGAATCGACGTCGAGCGTATTGACGTCGATGATCAAGGATGGCCTCACTGCGATCGGCCTGCTGGGTTTCCTGTTCTATACGAGTTGGAAATTGACGCTGTGCGTGCTGGTGCTGGCGCCCTTGGTGAGTGCGCTGGTGACCTGGGTCAACCGCCGTTTCCGCACGGTGTCGACGCGCATCCAGAACTCGATGGGCAGCATCAATCATTCGGCCGACGAGGCCATCACCGGCCGCCGCGTGCTGAAAATCTACGGCGGCGAATCGCTGGCGCTGCGCGCCTTCCAGAAGCTCAACGAATACCTGCGCCGGCAGAGCATGAAGATGACTGCGGCGAGCGCCGCCAGCGTCAGCTCGCTGGAACTGATCGCGGCCATCGCCGGCGCCCTCATCATCTACATCGCCACGCTGCCGAGCATGCTCAATGTGATGTCGGCCGGCACTTTCGTATCGTTCATCGTTGCGATGATGCAGCTGCGCCAGCCGCTCAGTTCGATGACCGGCATGAGTGAGAAGATTCAGCGCGGCCTCGCCGCCGGCGCCGATCTGTTCCAGTTTCTCGATACGCCGGCGGAAGTCGACAGCGGCCGGCGTGAGCTGCAACGCGCGCGCGGCGCGCTGCGTTTCGAGGATCTGCACTTCGCCTATTCGTCGGATGCCGCTGCCGCGCTCGACGGCGTCAGCCTCGACATCGCACCGGGCAAGACCGTGGCCTTCGTCGGCAAGTCCGGCAGTGGCAAGTCGACGCTGCTGTCGCTGATCCCGCGCTTCTACGATCCCGATGCCGGCCGCCTGCTGCTGGACGGCGCCGATCTGCGCGAATACCGCCTGGCCGATCTGCGCCGGCAGATCGCGCTGGTCGATCAGAACGTCGTGCTGTTCAATGCCAGCATCGGCGAGAACATCGCCTACGGCCAACTCGAGGTCTCGCGCGAACGTATCGAGCAAGCCGCGCAACGCGCCTACGCCTGGGAGTTCATCCAGAAGCTGCCGAAGGGACTCGATACGCCGATCGGCCAAGATGGCCTGATGCTGTCCGGCGGTCAGCGCCAGCGCATCGCGATCGCACGTGCGCTATTGAAGGATGCGCCGATCCTGATTCTCGACGAAGCCACCTCGGCGCTCGATACCGAATCCGAACGCTATATCCAGCAGGCATTGGAAGAACTGGTGCGCGGCCGCACGACGTTGGTGATCGCGCACCGGCTGTCGACCATCCAAAGCGCGGATCTGATCGTCGTGATGCAGGCCGGCCGTATCGTCGAATCCGGCACACATGCGGAACTGCTGGTGCGTGAAGGCGCTTACGCCGCGCTGTATCGTCTGCAGTTCCGCGATTCCGCTGTCGACGCTGCAGCCTGATCCCGGTTTCTCACCGAGCACTTCGCCATGCAACGCTGGCTCGAACGCATCTGGTACCGCGACACGCCGCCGCCGGGCTGGCTGCGGCCATTGGCGCGGTTTTACGCGTGGCTGTCGACGCGCATCGCTGCGCGCAAGCGTGCGCATGCTCAGCATCTGAGCGTGCCGGTGATCGTGGTCGGCAACATCGCCATCGGCGGCACCGGCAAGACGCCGGTGACCTTGTGGTTGGTGCAGGAACTGCTGCGCATGGGACGACGTCCCGGCATCGTCAGTCGCGGTTATGGCGGCGTCGGCCCGTTTCCGCGCGAGGTCAGCGCCGAGAGCGCCACCAGCGAATGCGGCGACGAGCCGGTGTTGTTGGCGTCGCGCATCGATGCGCCGGTGATCGTTGCGCCGGACCGCGTCGCCGCTGCGCAACTATTGCTGCAGCAATATCCGCAGACCGACGTGTTGATCTGTGACGACGGGCTGCAGCACTACGCGCTGGCGCGCGATTTCGAGATCTGCGTGATCGACGGCGCGCGCGGTTACGGCAATGGCTGCTTGCTGCCGGCCGGGCCACTGCGCGAAACCAAGGCGCGTGCGCAGGCCGTGCAATTGCTGCTGATCAATGGCGGCGATACCGCGCCCTACGGCGAACGCGCCGAACGCTTCGATCTGCGCATCGGCGAGGCGATCAATCTGCTCAGCGGCGAAGCGCGACCGCTCACTGCATTCGCCGACAGCGGCGCGGCGGCGATTGCCGGCATCGGCAATCCGCAACGCTTCTTCGCAGCACTGCGTGCCAGCGGGCTCGAGGTCGACGAGCACGGTTTCCCGGATCATTACGTCTATAGTCCGGAAGATCTGTTTTTCGCCGGTGACGCGCCGCTGCTGATGACCGAGAAAGATGCGGTGAAGTGCCAGGTCTTTGCGCGGCCGAACTGGTGGCAGGTGCCGGCGCAATTGCAGTTCGGCGAGGCCGCGGCGGCGCGTATACGCGCGCAATTGCAGGCTTTGCTGTCGAGCACGGCAGCCGCGGGCGTGCACCAGCCCAGCGTCGATCTCGGCGCATAAGCCGTTATCATGCGCGACCGGCGCAGCCTCGCGCCGCACTGAATTCAACGAGTCCAAAGCCGCATGCGCACTGCCAATCCGCCGCCGCGACTACCACGCCCCAGCGCCTGGCAGCGGCTGCGCTTCTGGCTCAATGCGCTGTTCGTCGATCACGCGATTTTTCGGCTGTTCTACAACACCCGGCGTGCGCTCGCGCCGGACTTCTTTCGCTCGGGCCATCCGCTGCCGTACCAGTTGCGCAGTGCCGCGCGCGCCGGCGTCAAGAGCGTGCTGAATCTGCGCGGCGCCGAAACGCATATCGGCAGCAACCGGCTCGAGTGGCTTGCCTGCGAAGCGCTGGATATGCCGGTGCTGCATCTGCCGCTGGGTTCGCGCAGCGCGCCGCATCGCGACGAAGTGCTGGCGCTGATCGATCTGTTCGAAAGCATGCCGCGGCCGCTGTTGGTGCATTGCAAGTCGGGCGCCGATCGCGCCGGCATGGCCAGCGTGATTTTCCTGATCACGCAGAAAGGCATGCCGCTGGAGCAGGCCTTGCATGAACTGGATTTCTGGAAGCACGGCCACATCCGCCAGGCCAAGACCGGCGTGCTAGATCATTTCTTCGAGACCTATCGCGCCTATCGCGATGCCCATGGCACCGATTTTCAGACCTGGGTGCGCGACATCTACGACCGCGACGCAGTCGAGCGTTCGTTCCATTCGAACTGGTGGGCCAATCAGCTGGTCGACTTCGTGCTGCGCCGCGAGTGAAAAAACAGTTTTGGGTTCCCAGTTTCCAGAGAGCGAACTGAGATTGGGGCTGTGCGAAACTAGGGACTGGAAACTGGACACTGCTTCATCAACTGGACACTGCTTCATGGACAAACGCCTGCTCGACATTCTGGTCTGCCCGGTTACCAAGGCGCCGCTGACCTGGCATCCCGACAAACAGGAACTGTGGTGCCGTGCCTCGCGTCTGGCCTACCCGGTGCGCGACGGCATTCCGGTCATGCTGGAAGAGGAAGCGCGTCCGCTGGCCGACGAAGAACTGCAGTCAGCCCGCTAGAATCCTGCGGGTGAGCGCCGCCGCGGCCAATTTCCACATCGTCATTCCGGCGCGGCTCGGGTCGACCCGCCTGCCGCGCAAGGTATTGCGCACGCTGGCGGGCAAACCGCTGGTGCAATGGACCTGGCAAGCCGCACTCGCCGCAGGCGCGCAGAGCGTGGTGCTGGCCACCGACGAGCGCGAAGTGTTCGACATCTGCCGCGGTTTCGGCGCCGACGTGCGGATGACCGCCGCCAGCCATCGGTCCGGCACCGATCGCGTCGACGAGATTGCCAGCGCGGCAGGCTGGGCCGACGATGCCATCGTCGTCAACCTGCAGGGCGACGAGCCCTTGATGCCGCCGGCGCTGGTGCGACGTGCCGCTGAACTCCTCGCGCAGGATGCCAGCGCCGATATCGCCACGCTGGCGCATCCGCTGCACGAACGCGCGGACTGGCTCAATCCGAACTTCGTCAAAGTGGTGATGGACGCACAGGACTACGCGCTGTATTTCTCGCGCGCGCCGATTCCGTGGAAGCGCGACGGCAGCAGTCGCGAATCGCCGTTGCCGAGCGGCCTCGCGTTTCGTCACATCGGCTTGTACGCGTATCGGATCGGCGCGCTGCGGCGCATGGCGCAACTGCCGGCCGCTGCGCTGGAGCAATGCGAAGCGCTGGAACAGCTGCGTGCCTTGAGCCACGGGCTGCGCATCAAGCTGGCGATTACGCACGAACCGCCGCCACGCGGCGTCGATACCGAAGACGATTTCGCCGCAGTCGCTGCCTTGCTGGCGCAAACCGCGCAGCGTTGAGTCACGCGGCCCGGCATGACGCCGGGCCGCGTGAATTCAGATCGCCTAAGCCTTACTCCGACTCGAGCTTGCTGGTTTCCGCCTGACGCGGCTGCTCCGGCTTAGGCAGCGGCGTTTCTTCCGCAGCTAATGCGCTTGGCGCAGCGTGCTGCGGCGCTTGCTGCTCAGCTGCTGCCGTCACCGCGGCGGACTCGATCGGCTCGACGACCGCTGCTGGTTCATGCCGTGCCGGCGCCGACGGATAGTCCGGCGCTGCCGCGGCAAGATGGGTTTCCGCCTGGATCGGCAGCGCATGGATTGTCTGCGCGTGCACCGCGACCGGCTGTTCGTATTCCGGCGCTGTTTCGCGGGCGCTTTCCACGGGTGCTTCCGGCACGGTTTCTTCAATCACCGCCGCGGCCGCCGCGGCCGCCTGCAGCGGCTCGCTTGACGCTGCCGGCAGATTCAGCTCTTGTTGAGTCGCACCATTCACCGCGGCGGACGCCGCCTCGGACTGCGCGATCGACTGCGCCAATTCGTGCACGACGATCGGTGTTGCCAGTGCAGCGGCATGCGGCAGCGAACCACCGAACTCGGGCACGTTGGGGCCGAGCTCGGACGCACGACCATGCATGCGTACCGGCGGCGCATTCGGATCGTGTGCCACTTCTTCCTGCGGCTCGAATTCACCATCGGCATCAGCGCCGGCCTGCTGACTGGCGGCTTCGCCTTCGCGCGGACCGTCGCCACGACCGCCGCGGCCGCGACCACGACGACCGCGCCGGCGGCGCGAGCCTTCACCGCGTTCGCCAGCCGCATCGGCCGCGCCGGCCGGACGTGGCTGCGGCGCTGCGTTTGCGCCATTTACTGCAGTGGGCTGCAAGGCTTCATCGGCGAGCTCCGCGCTACGCGGACTCTCCGCTGCGGCAACCGCGGTCTGCGGCTGGTTGCGCTGCTGAGCGCCATTCTGCGGCGGCCTTGGCTGGCGCTGAGCCTGATTCTGATCGCGGTTGCGATTCTGGTCACGGTTCTGCTCGCGTGCGCCGTCGCGGCCGTCGCGATTCGGCTGACGATTCTGCTGCCCACCGCGGGCTTCCTGATTACGACCGTCACGACGCTGTTCGCCGCGGCCTTCACCACGGTCGTTGCGATCGCGGCGCGGACCGCGATCCGGCTGATCGCGACGAGCTTCCTGCGGACGAGCGCCATTGCGGCCATCGCGCTGCTGCTGCGACCTCGGCAGCGCTGGCGGCGGTGTGGCGGGTTTCTGCGCCGGCTGCGGACTGGCGAACAGACTCTTCAGCCAAGCCCAGAAGCCGCCACCGCTGCTGACGGGCTTCAGCGCTGGCGTTTCCGCCACCGGCGCTGCGGCTGCCGCGGCGACCGGCAGCACCGGCTTCACTGCCGGCTCGGCGACGGGTGCTGCGCTGGTGCTGGTACCCGGCGTCAGCGCGGTGCGCGACTCGGCGGCGAAATCGGTGGCGATGCGGTAGCTCAGCGCCGAATTGTTGTCGAGGCCGAGATGGTCCTGGCGCACGCGCATGATTTCGAAATTCGGCGACTGCAGCGTCTCGTTCGGCACCAGCGTCACCATCACCAGGAAACGCGCTTCCAGTTCGCCGATGGTGGCGCGCTTCTCGTTCAGCAGATAGGTGGCGACGTCGACCGGCAGCTGCACGATGATGCGGCCGGTGCGGTCCTTCATGCACTCCTCTTCGACCAGGCGCAACACCGACAGCGCCATCGATTCGACGCTGCGGATCTGGCCGCGGCCGGAGCAGCGCGGGCAGGGGATCTGCGTGTGTTCGCCCAAGGACGGACGCAGGCGCTGACGGCTCATTTCCAGCAGGCCGAAGCGCGACAGGCGGCCGAGCTGCACGCGCGCGCGGTCGAAGCTGCTGGCGTCCTGCAAGGCTTTTTCCACTTCGCGCTGGTTCTTGCTGCTGTTCATGTCGATGAAATCGATCACGATCAGGCCGCCGAGATCGCGCAGGCGCAGCTGGCGCGCGATTTCCTCGGCTGCTTCCAGATTGGTCTGTAGCGCGGTCTCTTCGATGCCACCGCCGCTGGTGGCCTTGGCCGAGTTGATGTCGATCGCGGTCAGCGCTTCGCCATGGTCGATCACGATCGAGCCGCCTGACGGCAGCCGCACGGTGCGGTCGTGCGCCGATTCGATCTGCGATTCGATCTGGTAGCGCGAGAACAGCGGAATGCTGTCGCGATACAGCTTCAGCTTGCTCTGTTCCTGCGGCATCGAGTGCGCCATCTGCGCACGCGCCTGCTCGAAGATTTCCGGGTTGTCGACGATGACTTCGCCGATGTCCGGACGCAGGTAATCGCGCAGCGCGCGCAGCACGATATTGTTTTCCTGATACACCAGAAACGGTGCCGGACGTTCTTTCGCGGCGTCGGCGATGCGCTGCCAGATGGTGGTGAGCTGATCGAGATCGCCCTGCAGTTCAGCGGCGTCGCGGCCGATGCCATTGGTGCGCACGATCAGGCTCATGCCTTCCGGCGTGTTCAGCGCCGCCAGCGCTTCGCGCGCTTCTTCGCGCTCCTCGCCTTCGACGCGGCGCGAAATGCCGCCGCCCTTGGGGTTGTTCGGCATCAGCACCAGGAAGCGCCCGGCCAGGCTGATGTAGCTGGTCAGCGCTGCACCCTTGTTGCCGCGCTCTTCCTTCTCGACCTGGACGATCAGCTCGCTGCCTTCGGCGATCAGCTCGCGGATATTGCGGCCACCGCCGGACACGCCGGGACGATAGTAATCCCGGTGGATTTCCTTCAGCGGCAGGAAGCCGTGGCGTTCGGCACCGTATTCGACAAAGCAGGCTTCGAGGCTGGCCTCGACCCGGGTGATGCGACCCTTATAGATATTGGACTTGCGCTGCTCGTGACTGGCCAGTTCGATGTCGAGGTCGTAAAGCTTCTGGCCGTCGACGATTGCCACGCGCAGTTCTTCGCGCTGAGTGGCGTTGATGAGGATTCTTTTCATTGCGGTCTCTAAAATTGCCTGTGACAGCGCTCGACCGCTCGCTACGGGATGTGGCGCGCCACACCAGGCTGAGCAATAGCTCTAACCACAACCATGGAGTGCGCACTTCGATCGTCATTGATGAGTCTAGTTGTTCGATCGGATTGATCATCCCGCCTCGCGCGGGAATGCTGCATGATGGAAAACACCTTTCGTGACCGAAAGGCACTGAAAGCTTCGGTAGTGCGGACGGTTTGTTACCATGTACCCGTTCGATCCGCCGAGCCCGCCGCGTGCGATACCCCGTCATCGGTGATCGGGGATATCAGCCACTGCAGCAGGCTGGTCAACGGACAGTCGCCCGCAGACGCTTTAAGTCTGCCACAGACTTGTAAAAACCGGTAGTTTTGCCTTGGCGCTCAACAATTTCGGAGCCGATCGGCGCAACGCGCCGAGATCGATTCCTGCACCAGCCACCGCACGTTGCACCCTTTTGAGCCCATGAGCCCCGCCAAACCCGAAATATCGACGTCGCCGCAGGTCCGCAAGGTCGCGGTGACCGACAACGAAGCCGGCCAGCGGCTCGACAATTTCCTGCTGAAGCGCTTGCCCGGCGTGCCGAAGTCGCATGTCTACCGGCTGCTGCGCTCGGGCCAGGTGCGGGTCGACGGCGGTCGCGTCAAGCCGGACCGCAAGCTGGTGGTGGGCGAGGAAGTGCGCATCCCGCCGGTGCGCGTGGCCGAGCGCGGCACCGCGGTGCGCGCACCTGACGCGGTGCTGAACCGGTTGCGCGAGGCCATCATCCACGAAGATGCCGACTATCTGGCGATCTGCAAGCCGGCCGGCTTTGCCTCGCACGGCGGTACCGGCGTGGCTTATGGCGTGATCGAAGCGGCGCGCGGCTGGGACAAATACGAATTCCTCGAACTGGCGCACCGCCTCGACCGCGACACCAGCGGCGTGCTGTTGCTGGCGAAGACGCGCAAGGGCCTGCTGCGTGCGCAGAAGGCATTCCGTGACGGCACCGCCAACAAGCGCTACTTCGCGCTGCTGATCGGTCGCCTGCAGGGCGGCGCGCGCGATGTCGATGCCGCACTCGTGAAGAGCCGCCTGGCCAACGGCGAGCGTTACGTCGACGTTGACGAGGAGGAAGGCAAGCCGTCGAAGTCGCGCTTCAATCCACAGGCGCATTACCGCGACGCGACGCTGTGCGAAGTCGAAATCTTTTCCGGCCGTACGCACCAGATCCGCGTACACGCGCTGGCGCTGGGCCATGCGGTCGCCGGCGATCGCAAGTACGGTCAGCGCGAAGATCAGAAGCCGCTGCGCGAGAAAGGTCTGCGACGCATGTTCCTGCACTCCCACTTCCTGCAACTGCCGGCCGACGGCGAATTCTCCAAGCTGATCGTGAGTGCGCCGATGACCGACGATCTGCGCCAGTTCCTCGACAAGCTCGGCCCAGGTCGCTGATGTCGTTGTTGAGCATTGCTTGTCATGGCTAAGGCACAGCGTTTCGATCTGCTGATCTTCGACTGGGATGGCACCTTGGCCGATTCCGTCGGCCAGATCGTCGCGACGATGCAGCAGGCGATCGCCGCACTCGGCCTGCCGCCGCGCGCCGACCAGCAGATCTCCGAACTGATCGGCCTCGGCTTTTCCGACAGCCTGACGCGGCTCTATCCGCAGATGGATATGCCGACGCTGCTGCGGCTGCTGCGTGAATATCGCGAGCGTGCACCGGGCACCGCCTACGCCGCGCCGCTGTTCGCCGGCGCCGCTGAAAGTCTGAGCGCGCTGCGCGACGATGGCTACCTGCTGGCGGTTGCCACCGGCAAGCCGCGCGCGGGCCTGCAGCGTTCGCTGGCTTCGCATACGCATTTGCAACCGCTGTTCACGATCACGCGCTGCGCCGACGAGACCGCCAACAAGCCGGACCCGCTGATGCTGCGCGAAATCCTCGCCGAAACCGGCATCGCCGCGGAGCGTGCGCTGATGATCGGCGACACCGAATACGACATCGCGATGGCGCGCGCGATCGGCGTGCCGGCGCTGGGGGTCGCGTGCGGCGTGCACGACGCCGGACGCCAGTTGCGCGCCGGTGCGCTGGCGGTGGTGGAATCGGCGCGCGCGGTTCCAGGTTGGCTGGCGGCCAAGCGCTAAGGCAGCGCCAGGCCAGCCTGTGCCAGCAGCGCGCGCGTGGCGATCAGCGGCAGGCCGATCAAGCCGCTCGGGTCGGAACTATCGATCGACGCGCACAAGGCGATGCCGAGACCTTCGGATTTGAAGCTGCCGGCGCAGTCGAAGCTCGGTTCGGCTTCGACGTAGCGCTCGATTTCGGCGCGGCTCAGATCGCGGAAGCGCACGCGGGTCTGATCCATCGCGGTGAAGGCGGGTGCGTTGTCTTGCAGCAGGGCAACCGCGGTGTAAAACACCGCATCGTTACCCGACAGCAGTTGCAGTTGTTGGACTGCGCGCTCGCGCGAACCGGGCTTGCCGAGCAAGCTGCCGCGACAGGCGCAGACCTGGTCCGAGCCGAGCACCCAACGGCCCGCACGCAGCTGCGCAACCGCACGTGCTTTGACCAGCGCCAGGCGTGCCGCCAGCGCGTCGGGCGCTTCGCCCGGCAGCGGCGTTTCGTCGGCATCGGCCGGGTAGGGCTCGAACGGGACTTGCAATCGGCGCAGCAGCTCTGCGCGGTAGCGTGAGCCGGAAGCCAGCAGCAGCGGTGCCTGGGTCGAGATCGCAGTGGATGGAGCGGACATAGATGGAAAATTTTGACGTGAGCGGATGGCCTACCTTAGCGTGACGCAATGAAGCAGAAAACAGCGCATCTCCCCAACTATGCCCCGGCGTCGAGCGCGATCCAGCGTGAATCGAGTTTCGCTGGCACCATTCCGGTGGAGCGGCTGCCGCGCCTGGCCGCTGCTTTGGCCGGTCCGTCCGGCCTGCTGGAAGTCGATCTGCAAATCGGCAAGGAAATGGCGCGGCCGCCGTTTCTGCGTGGCAGCGTCCGCGGTGAATTGCAACTCGTCTGTCAACGCTGCCTGGAGACTTTCGGCTGGCCGCTGCAGGCGAACGTCGATCTGCGCTTGGTCGAAAACGAGACCGACGAAGCCCGCTGGCTGCAGGATTACGAGCCCTATCTGATCGCGGACGATCGGCTGTCCTTGCATGCGATCGTCGAGGAGGAAGTGCTGCTGGCCTTGCCGCTGGCGCCGCGCTGCAGCAGCTGTGCCTTGCCGCTCGAACCGGCCGCCGGCCTCGTCGGCGCAGACTAGTGGGGCCCTCGCCGCGACTTGCGTGCGCGCAGGCTTACTTTGCGGCCGATTCAGGTTAGAATGCCCGCCGCTTTACGGGCCGCACGCCCTTCGGAGTTAAATCATGGCTGTTCAGAAGTCCAAAAAGTCGCGCTCCAAGCGCGGTATGCGTCGTTCGCACGACGCACTCAGCGTGCCTGCGCTGTCGGTCGATCCGACTTCGGGCGAGACGCACCTGCGCCACCACGTCACTGCCGACGGTTTCTATCGCGGCAAGCGCGTGATCCAGCCCGCGGCGGAAGCCCCGGAAGCGTCGGACGCCTAAACCGCCAGTGAGCGGATCGTCGATGCGCGCTCCGCGCCCCTTCCGGTCCGCTGCTAACAACGCTCAACCGCAGCAGCTGCGACGGCGCGTGCAAACGTGAACGCCGTGATCGCGCCGCTGACGCTTGCGGTCGACGCCATGAGCGGCGACCACGGTCACCCGGTGGCCGTCGAAGCTGCGCTGCAGGCGCTCGAACAATTTCCACAACTGCAGGTGCTGCTGATCGGCGACGAACCGGCACTCACGAAGAGCTTGCGCGCGCTGAAGGCGCCGTCGCATCCGCGCATCGAAATCGTCCACGCCAGCCAGGTGGTGACGATGAGCGAGTCGCCGTCGAAAGCGCTGCGCAACAAGAAAGATTCGTCGATGCGTCTCGCCATCGACCTGGTCAAGAGCGCGCGCGCGCAGGCCGCCGTTTCCGCCGGCAATACCGGCGCGCTGATGGGCATCGCGCGCTTCGTGCTGAAAACCCTGCCGGGCATCGATCGTCCGGCGATCATGTCGCCGCTGCCCGCGGTCGGGGGCACCACGCACGTGCTGGATCTCGGCGCCAATGCCGATTGCACTGCCGAGCAACTGTTCCAGTTCGCGGTGATGGGCTCGGCCTGCGTGACTGCGATGCGCGACATCGCTCGCCCGCGCGTGGCGCTGCTCAACATCGGCGAAGAAGAGATCAAGGGCAACGACACCATCAAGCTGGCGGCGTCGATGCTGGCGGCCTCGTCGTTGAACTACCAGGGCTTCATCGAAGGCGATGGCATCTTCCTGCGGCCGGTGGATGTGGTGGTCTGCGACGGTTTCGTCGGCAATGTCATGCTGAAATCGAGCGAGGGCGTGGCCAAGCTGATCGGCCATTTCATGCGCGAGGAATTCACCCGCAACCTCAGCACCAAGATGGTGGGCTTGGTGGCGCGCGCGGTGCTGCGCACGCTGGCCAATCGGATGGACCCGCGCGGCTACAACGGTGCCAGCTTCCTCGGCCTCAACGGCACCGTCATCAAGAGCCACGGCAGCGCCGATGCGATCGCGTTCGCCAATGCGATCAAGGTCGCCGTCGGCGAAGTCGAGCGCGACGTGCCGGCGCGGATTCGCAACCTGGCTGCGCTGGCACCGGCACAGCCGCTGCAAGCGGTGAACGCGACTGGCTAAGCTGTTGTCCGTAGCTGCTCCGAGTTGCGCTCCCTTAGGTTTTCGATCGTGAATCGTTTTCGCGCCAATCCCCGCATGCTCGCTCCGCTGATCGCGGGGCTGGCGATGCTCGGCCCGTTCTCGATCGACACGTTCTTCCCTGCGTTCCGCGTGATCGAAGCCGAATTCGGCATCACTGCGGTATCGATGCAGCAGACCGTCAGCGTCTATCTGATCGCGTTCATGGCGATGTCGCTGTTGCACGGCCCGCTGTCGGATGCCTACGGCCGCCGCGGCGTGATCCTGGTGTCGCTGGTGCTGTTCGCTGCGGCGAGCGCCGGCTGTGCCCTGGCACCGAGCCTGCCAATGTTGTTGTTGTTCCGCGCACTGCAGGGTATTTCGGCCGGGGCCGGCATGATCGTCGGCCGCGCCATCGTGCGCGATCGTTTCGACGGCGCCGATGCACAGCGGCTGATGTCGCAGGTCACGCTGATCTTCGGCGTGGCACCGGCGATCGCGCCGATCATCGGCGGCTTCGTGCTCAGTATTGCCGGCTGGCGTCCGATTTTCTGGATGCTGACCTGTTTTACCATGCTGCTCGGTCTGGCCTCGCTCGGCGCACTGCCGGAAACTTTGCCGCGGCCGCGGCGCGTACCGCTGTCGGTGCGGCAGCTGGCGCACACGTATGGCGCGATCGTCAGGGACCATCATTTCGTCTTGCTGGCGCTGGCCGCTTCGATGAATTTCGGCGCGCTGTTCACCTATATCGCATCGGCGCCGACCATCGTGCTGGATCTATTGCATCTGAACGTGCAGCAGTTCGGCTGGCTGTTCATTCCGGTGATCGGCGGCATGATGTTGGGTGCGGGGCTGTCCGGAAGGCTCGCCGGCCGCCGGCCGCCGCTGACGACGGTGCGCTGGGGCTATCTGTTGATGGGCAGCGGTGCGGCGATCAATCTGCTGGTCAGTGCGCTATTGCCGCCGTCCGCGCCGTGGTCGATCCTGCCGGTCACGGTCAGCGCGATCGGCGTGTCGCTGTCGTTCCCGACGCTGACGATACTGATGCTCGACCGCTTCCCCGCCGTGCGTGGCGCCGCCGCTTCGGTGCAGGCCGCAGTGGCGCTGGGTTTCAACGCGGTAGTCTCGGGCATGATCTCGCCGCTGCTGTCGCACAGCCTGCCGCTGCTGGCGCTCGGCACCAGCTTGACCTGGGGCTGCAGCTTCCTGCTGTGGCTGCTGTATTGCCGCCTCGCGCCGGAGGTGCGTCCGCAGGTGTTGCTGGAAACGCCGAGCGGCGTCACGATTCCGAACGCACCGACCCCGGAAAACTAGCATGCAACGTGTACTCGGCATTGGCGGCGTGTCGATGTCGATGCACGGATCGAGCACAGCGAATTCGGTCGCTTCGGCTGGGCAATGGATCCGGTTGGCAATCGCATCGAGCTGTGGCCGCCGCCGGCGTAAGCCGCGGACGCTTCACTTGGTTTGCTGGGTTTGCTGGGTTTGCTGGGTTTGCGGCGCAGACTTTTTGTTCGACTTCGACGAAGCTTTCGCAGGGCTTGGGCCGCTGGCGGCCCGGTTGACGGATTGCATCAAGGCTGCGCAGTTGTGGTCTGCACCGAGACCGAGTTGGATCGTCGGGATCAGTGCGGCCAGCGGCGTTGCGACCACTCCGAGCAGCACCGCGGCACCGCCGCGTGCGGCCAGGATTACCGGGTCCGGCAGGATGCTCGGGTTTTTCAGCGCACCCCGGATCAGGATCGGTGCGCGGAACGCGCCGATGTTGAAGTGCTTGGGTTCGGTCGCGAGGCGATAGTCGATCGTCTCGTCGTGCAGGTTGATCTTGCCGCCGCCGGTGACGTTGGCTTCGGTGGTATCGAACACGAACAGTCGCGTATCGACGACGCCCCGAGTCAGGCCGAAATCGGTGACCATGCAACGCAGATCGGCCTTGCGTGGAATGCCGAGCGCGGACAGCACGCCGTTGCCGAAATCGAGGCCGGCGAGATCGATCAGCAGCGCACTCATATCGCCACCGCTCATCACTAGTTTCAAATCGCCATCGCCATTGCCGAGCATCTTCGCCAGCGAGTTGCCGCTGGCGTCGATGTGCGCGTTGCCGCCGATCGTGCCGGCGCCTTCGAACAGCTTGGTCGATTGCATGATGCGATGCAGATCGACTTTGCGGAAGTCGATGTTGGCCACCGTATGCACCGCATCCTGGCGTCCATCGAGCCGGATGTTCAGTACGATGCTGCCCTGGCCGACTGCGAACGACAGCGGCTCGAAACTGAGCTGCTCGTCCTCGATCTTGAGGTGCGCGACGATGTTGTCGAGCGGTGTCGCATCGCTGTCGATGTGCGCCGCCTGGTAGCGGATGTCGAGATTTGCCGAGCGCAGTTTCGGCAGATTGATCGGCGTATCCGGCAGCAGTTTCGGGTTCGCGTCCTGCTGCGCGTGCTGATCCTTTTGCTGCTTGCTCTCATTGGCCGCGTCGGCCTTGCCGGGCGGCGCGCCGATGAAACCGGCGAGATCGGCCAGCACTACTTTCTTTGACAGCAGGTCCGCCGTCACGCGCGGTTTGTCGCCGCTCAGATCGACCGCGAGATCGCCGGACAGATCGCTGCTGCCGACGGTGCCGGCGAAATGATCGAAGCTGATTTTCCGCGCCGCGTAATTGAGCTCGCCGCTGAGGTGATACGGCGGCGTCGGCGCCAGTGGAATGCCAGTCAAGGGATACAGCGCCGCCAGATCGTTGCCTTGCAGGTCCAGCTTCAGATCGGCGCCGCCGAAGTTCATCGGCTGCAGCAGCGTGCCTTGCAGCGAAACCCGGGTCGCGCCATTGGCAAGTTTCAGATCGATCGAATACGGATTCGATGAATCGCGCAGGCCGAGCACCGAGCCGCCGATGAAGCGTCCGCTGATGGGCTGTGCGGCGTACTTGCCGTCGATCGCGACGACGACGTGCGCTTCGCTGTCGGCCGTCGCCGCTTCGGTCTTCACGCCGAGCGTGAAATCCGATTTCAGTTTCGGATCGAAGAAATGGATGTCGCCGTCGTTGATGATCAGATTGACGAGTTCGATCTGCCACGGCGAAGGTGCGTCGCTCGGCTTGCCGTCGCTGCCGAGCTTGTAATTCGGCGCGCCGGAAGGTCCGGGTTTGAGATCGCCCTGCGGCCGTTCGATGTCGATCTCATCGAGCATCAACTGATGGTGCAGCAACGGCCACGGCGCAATGCGGATCGCCAGACGATCGATCGTCGCCATCCTGCTGGCGGCCGGAAAGTCCTCCGGATTGGCGACGGTGACGTGATCGGCGACCAGTTGCGGATGGCGCGCGAGATGTACCTCGAAATGGCCGATCGAGACACTGCGGCCCAGCGCCGCAGAGGCCTGCTGCTCAAGCAGCGGTCGCAACCAGTTCCAATCCCACAGCAGGATCAAGGCCAGCAGCAGCGCTACAAAAATACCGAGGCCGAGCAGTCGCGGATGAGCTTGCAG
Source organism: Nevskia sp. (assembly GCA_028291645.1). Lineage (GTDB taxonomy): Bacteria > Pseudomonadota > Gammaproteobacteria > Nevskiales > Nevskiaceae > Nevskia. The sequence continues at coordinate 12,606 of JAQGNU010000231.1, read as the reverse complement.
GGGGCGCATGCGAGGAGCGTCCTGGTTCGAGTTGTGCGGTTTGGACCGCAATCAGGCGTCGATGACTCCGCGCGGTTGTAGGCGCGGCCCGCGATTGTTATTTGACCAGCTGATTCAAGTCGAAGATCGGCAGCAGAATCGCCAGCACGATGACCAGCACGACGGCACCCATCGTCAGAATAAGCACCGGCTCGAATACGCCCATCAACGCGGCGATGGTGACTTCCAGTTCGCGCTCCTGATTGTCGGCGGCGCGATCAAGCATCTCATCGAGCTTGCCGGAGGATTCGCCGGAGGCGATCAGGTGCAGCGTGATCGGCGGAAACAGCTTGCTCTCCGACAAGGCGCGCGACACGCTGGCACCTTCGCGCACGCGCTTGGCAGCGGCGTCTACCGCTTCACGCATCGGCAGGTTGTCGACCACCTGCGCGCCAATACGCAGTGCATCCAGAATCGGCACGCCGCTGCCGAACAGAATGCCGAGGGTGCGCATGAAGCGGCCGGTATTGCCGCCGCGCACCAGACGGCCGACCAGCGGCAGCCGCAACACGAACAGGTCTTTGCGGCGGCGGAAGTCGGTATTGCGCAGCGCGCGGATGAAGATGATCACGCCGACGACGATGATGACCGCGAGGTACGGGCCCTGGTCGCGCAGGAAGCCGCTCAATGCGATCAGTCCACGCGTCAGCGGCGGCAACTGCTGGCCGATTGAATCGAACACGCCGACGACTTTCGGCACCACGTAGGTCAGCAGCGCGATCACCACGCCGACGGCGACGAAGCTGAGGATCACCGGATACAGGATCGCCAGCAGCACCTTGCCGCGCAGCGCCTGGCGGCTCTCGATGTAATCGGCCAGACGCGCCAGCACCGAGTCGAGCTTGCCGGCCTGTTCGCCGGCTTCGACGGTGGCGCGGAACAGCGGCGGAAATGCATTCGGGAATTCGGCGAGTGCGAACGCCAGGCTGTTGCCCTCGATTACGCGTGCGCGCACGCCGAGCGTAATGCGCTGCACACGCTTGGCCTCGCTCTGCTGCGAGACTGCCGTGAGCGCTTCATCCAGCGGCAAGCCGGAGCGCGCCAGCGTCGACAGCTGGCGTGTGAACAGCGACAGCTCAGCGCCGCTGAGGCCACCGCTGCGGCGTGCACGCGGGATCGCGGTGCCGCCGGTGCTGGCGCCGCGCACCTTGCGTTCCGAGACGATGTGGATATCGAGCGGCGTCAGCCCGCGCTCGCGCAGCATCTGCCGGACCTGGCGCGGTGTATCGCCTTCGATCAGGCCTTTCTGCTGGCGGCCGCGCGTGTCGAGTGCGGCGTATTCATAGGCGGGCATTAGAAGCAGTTCCCGGTTTCCGGTTTCCGGTTTCCAGTCCAGATACGCATGTTCTTGCTTCTCTGGAAACTGGGAACCGGAAACCGGAAACTGCCGTCCATCAGTCTTCGATTGTCACGCGCAGCACTTCGCCGAGCGTGGTGTGGCCGGCGATGACCTTGTTGCGGCCGGATTGCACGATGCCGGGGCCGCGTTCGCGTGCGGCGGCTTCGAGCAATTGCTCGGCGGCATTGTCGTGAATCATCGCTTCCAGCTTGCGATCGATCTCGATGATCTCGTGAATACCGGAGCGGCCCAGGTAGCCGGTATGGCGGCACTGCGGGCAGCCGACCGGCTTGTACAGAATCAGATCCTTGCGCTCCGGCACGCCGAGCTGTTCGAGCTCAAAGCGCGACGGTTCGTAAGCCTGCTTGCAGTGAGAGCACAGCGTGCGCACTAGGCGCTGCGCCATCAGGCCGACCAGCGACGACGACAGCTGATACGGCTCGACGCCCATGTCGCGTAAGCGCGTCACCGCGCCGACCGCGGTGTTGGTATGCAACGTCGATAGCACCAGGTGACCGGTCTGCGAAGCCTGCACCGCGATTTCCGCGGTTTCCAGATCGCGGATTTCGCCGACCATGACGACGTCCGGATCCTGGCGCAGGATCGCACGCAGGCCGCGTGCAAACGTCATTTCGACGCGGATGTTGACCTGGGTCTGGCCGACGCCGTCGATGTAGTACTCGATCGGATCTTCGACCGTCATGATGTTGCGCGTGCGCGCCGAATCGTTCAGCACGCTCAGCGCGGAATACAGCGTGGTGGTCTTGCCGGAACCGGTCGGACCGGTCACCAGCATGATGCCGTAAGGGCGATGGATGATGCGGCGCAGGACTTCGATCTGCGCGCCGTCGATGCCGAGTTGTTCGAGATCGAGGCGCTCGGCCTGCTTGTCGAGAATACGCATCACCACGCGTTCGTTGTTCTGGCCGGTGGGGATGGTCGATACGCGCACGTCGACCTTGCGGCCGCCGAACGCGCGGCTGATGCGGCCGTCCTGCGGCAGGCGTTTCTCGGCGATGTCGAGCTTCGCCATGATCTTCACGCGCGACACGATCTTCGGCGCCAGCGCGCGCGGCGGACTGAGAATCTCGCGCAGCACGCCGTCGACGCGAAAGCGCACAGTGATGCGGCTTTCGAAAGTCTCGATGTGAATGTCGGACGCGTTTTCCTTGATCGCCTCGACCAACAGGCCGTTGATGAACTTGATGATCGGTGCGTCGTCGTCCGACTCCAGCAAATCCTGCGCATCGGCCAGCGCCTGCGACAGGCTTTCCAGATCGTCGTCGTCGGCGGTCAGGCCCTGCGCTAGTGCCGCACTCGCACCGGTCTCGCCCTCGTAAGTGCGCTGCAGTAGCGCATCGAACTGTTCGAGCGACACCTGACGCATGCGCAGCGGACGGCGCACCAGGCGACGTGCTTCCTGGATCGCTTCCAGCGCGGCGCCCGGACGGCACACCAGTTCCACCGCATCGCCGAGATCCTGCGCGACGATCACGCCGTGGCGCTTGGCGAACGCGAACGGCGGCCGGCGCAGTGCGATGGGACTCGCTTGCATCTCCATAGGGGTGCTCGGCTCTACGGCCGCGCAGATCCGTTCGGCGCGACGATGCTGGATTCGGGCGCGACTTCCGGCACCGGCGCGATCGGCACGGGTGGCAGCAACGGCGAGGCGCTCGGATCGACCGCACCGCTCGACGGCGCGGCGGCGCCCGGCGGACCGCCTTTGGGCGGCGGCACGTCGGCCGCCGTCACCGGCTTGGTCGACTCGCGCACATAGTCGTCGTAGCGATACAGCGTCGGCCGCTGTCCGCCGATCAGCGGAATCGCGCCGTTGGCGGCGCGAATCTCGGCTTCGCGCGTACCGTCGTATTTGCGGCGCGTGTAGAAGTCGCCTTCCTCGCGTGTGCGCAGGATCACCGGATGAATGAAGATCATCAGATTGCGCTTGGTCTTGGTGATGTCGCGCGAGCGGAACAGCGCGCCGAGCAGCGGAATGTCGGACAGCACCGGAATGCGGTTCTGCGAATCGGTGATCTGGTCATCGATGAGGCCGCCGATCACCAGGATCTGGCCGCCGTCGATGCTGACCGTGTTGCTCAGCGTGCGCTTGTTGGTGACCAGATTAGCGGCGCCGGCCTGGCCGCTCGACAGGCTCGAATTCTCGAACTCGATCTTCAGGCGGATGTTGTCGCCTTCGCCACCAATTGTGGGTGTGATGCCGAGCTTGAGGCCGACATCCTTGCGGTCGATGGTCTGGAACGGATTGACCGAACCGTTGCTGACGGTGCCGGTGTTGGAAAATGAACCGGTCTGGAACGGCACTTCCTGGCCGACTTCGAACTTGGCTTCCTCGTTGTCGAGCGTCACCAGCGACGGCGTCGACAGGATGTTGGTGTCGCCATCGCTCTGCAGGGCTTTCAGCAGCGCGCCGAACAGATGGCCATTGGAGAACGAGCCGATTGCGGCGGTTGCGCCCTGACCGAGCAGGGTCGATGCCGCCGACGCGATCAGGCTGGTGGTGCTGGTACTGCTGAGGCTGGTGGAGGTGCCGAGACTGCTCGCTGAGCTGCTGATGTTCTGCAAGGCGCTCAGCGTGCTCGAATTCAGAATGCCGGCCGCCGCGACGGTGCTCGGATCGTAGGCGATGTAATCGACGCCGAGCGAACTGGCCTTGGTCGCGCTGACTTCGGCGACGATGCCTTCGACCAGCACCTGCGAGCGGCGGATGTCGAGCTGCTCGATCACGTGCTTCACTTTCTGCATGATCTTCGGCGGTGCGGTGATCACCAGCGCATTGGTGTCCTTGTCCGGAATCACGCGCAGGTCGCCATTGCCGCCGCCGCCCAGGCTCGCTGAGCTCGACGAACTTGAGGGTGTGGGTGCCGGCGCCGGCGTTGAATTGCTGTTGCCAAAACTGCTGCTACTGCTACTGCCACTGCTGCTATTGCCGAACATGCTGCCGGTCGACTTCGCCGGCTTGCTGGCCTGCTGCGCATAGCCTTCGAGAATCGGTGCGAGATTCTCGGCGCTGGCGAACTTCAGGTAGATCACCTGGGTGTCGCCGCCCTTGTCGGCGGTCGGCGCATCGAGATCCGCGATCACTCCGATCAGGCGCTCGCGATCGCCCTTGGCGCCGGCGATCAGCACCGAGTTGCTGCGTTCGTCGGCAATCACGGCGGTCTGCTGCGCGGTCGGGTCGGCCTGCTTGGACTGCTGCGCCAGCGTGGTCAGCGTGCGCACGACATCGCTGGCCGAGGCATTCTTCAGCGCAATCAGTTCCACATCGCGATCGCCGGCAACATCGATCTGGCGGATCAGGCGTTCCATGCGCTGCACATTGGAGGCGCGATCGGAAATGATCAGGCTGTTGCTGCCGGCATACGCCGCCAGCTGTCCGGACTGCGCCACCAGCGGACGCAGCATGCCGACCAGCTGCTGCGCCGAGGCGTTGCGCACTTCATAGACATGGGTGACGATTTCATCGTCCGCCAGGCCGCTGCCGGAGCCGACATAGCTGCCGCCGTCGGTACGCGCATTGGCTTCCAGCACGATCTTGGTGGCATCGCCCGCGGGAATCGCCGCGAAGCCGTTGACCTGCAGCACCGACAGGAAGGTTTCGTAAACGCCGGCCGCGTTCATCGGGCTCGACGAGATCACCGTGACCTTGCCCTTGACGCGCGGATCGATGATGAAATTCTTGCCGGTGACTTCGCTGACGGTGGCGATCAGCGTGTTGATGTCGGCGTCTTTCAGATTCAATGTGACTTCGCGGCCGGAGCCGCCACTGCCACTACGCGGTTTCGGCGGTGCCGCCAGCGCCAGCGCACAGCTCGCAGCGAGAATTGAGCCCAGCAGGAAATGGCCGAAGCGAGGACGCAGAGTCATAGGGCAAAGATCAAGGGCTTAGGGACACGCTAACGGTCTGAGACTGTCCGCCGCGATCGATTACCACACTTAGTTGCTGGGATTGGCTTAAATCGCTGAGGAGCTGCAGCGATTTTGCGGGATCGCTTAAGGGAATGCCATTGATTGCGGTGACGACGTCGCCCGGACGCAAGCCGGCGGCCGAGAACAGTGCCTTGTCCTTGCCGGGATAGATGCGATAGCCGAGCTGGCCGTTGCCGCTCGGCGACTGCACCGGCTGCACGCGAATGTAGTCCTGCGCTTTCGACGGGTCAGTCAACATCTTGGTGCGGATATCGGCGAGTTGCTGAGCTTCGCCGGCGTCGACGGTGGTGCTGTCGTCGGTGTCGGCCGCCATCGGCAAGCCGTCGCCGGAACCGGACTGATCCTTATCCAGCCGCAGCGTTTCGAGCCGTCCGTTGCGCGACAGCACCACCCGGTCGGCGAAGATCGCCTGCAGCGAGACGCCGCGCGAGATGTCGTCACCGATCGCGTAAGGCTTTTCATCGCCACCGGCGGTGCCGATCAATGCGCGTGAGGATTTCGGGTCGCGGGCGTCGGCAAAGATGCCGAGCAGGGTGAGTGCCAGCTGAGTGTCGGGGGCGTTTTCCGCTGCCACCACCGTGGGCGTCGCAGTGAATTTACCGAACAGCTCGGCGTTGGTGATCTGATTCAGGTCGAGCGGTTCGCTGCGCCGCGTGTCCGTGCTCGCTGCCGGCGCCGGCTTCCACGCAGCCGTTGTCGGAGTTGGGATCAGCGCCCAGATGAGCTGCGCCAGCAGACCTCCTATGATGAGCGCTGCCAGTGCGGCAGCGATGTCGGGCAGCCAGCGTCCATAGCGCGCGTACGCTTCCGTGGCGACTTTCGGAATGTCGGACCAGCTGTGCAGGGAGATTGTAGCCATATGATTTGCGCATCATAGCCGGCGCAGGCGAGCTGCGGCAGGTTCGCGAGTGTAAATGGACGACTGATCGGGAGAGTGGTCGATGAAGCTTGCGAGAGCGGTGCGGGCGAGCCGCCGAATCTGGGTGCGGTTGGCGATCAGTGCGGGCTTGTTTGCGGTATTCGTATTGCAGATTGCCGGCGTCTGGGGCTACACCTTGCTCGACAAGCTGGAGGACGCCAGCTACGACGCGCGCCTGCGGCTTACGCTGCCGCAAACGGTGGACCCGCGGATCGTCATCGTCGATCTCGATGAGCGCAGTCTGGCAGCGGAGGGCTGGCCCTGGCCGCGCGCCAAGATGGCGACGCTGACGCAACAGCTTTTCGGTACTTACCGGATCCGCGTGCTCGGCTTCGACGAAGTGTTCTCGGAACCCGATAGCGCCGCCGGCGCTGATTTGCTCGATCGGCTTGCGCATGGCGAACTGGCCGATCTGCCCGGCTTCGCTGCGCGCGCTGGACGCCTGCGCGCGCAACTCGATGGCGATCAGGCTTTCGCACGCGCGATCCTCGGCAGACCGGTGGTGCTGGGTACGTTCTTCAAAGCGCAGGTGCCGGCCAGAGAAGCGGCCGACAGCGGCGCCATCTGCAGTCCGGCGATCGATCCGGAGACACGCCGGAGTTATCAGGTCGATTTCATCCAGGCCCAGGGTTATGCCGGCAATAGACCGCCGCTGCAGGCGGCGACGCCCTATTGCGGCTTCTTCGATAACATCGAAGGGCTGGACCGTGATGGCATTTATCGGCGCATCACCCTCGTGCAGGAGTTCGGCGGCCAGATTTACCCGTCGCTGGCAGTGGCGGTCACCGCGGTGGCACTCGGTGCACCTGCGATCCGGCTCGAATTCGATCCGTCCGACGCGCATTCCTCCTTGAATCTCGAACGTCTGCGCATCGGCACGCTGGCGGTGCCGGTGGACGGGCGGGTTGCCGCGTATGTGCCCTATCGCGGTCGTCAGCGCAGCTTTCCGTATGTTTCGGCGACCGATGTGCTGCACGGCCGTGCCGATGCCAAGGTGTTGCAGGGCGCGATCGTGTTGGTCGGCACTTCGGCCGCCGGGCTGGTGGACCTGCGGACCACCCCAGTCGCCAAGATTTTTCCAGGCGTCGAAGTGCATGCCAATCTGATCTCCGGCATGCTCGATGGCCGCATCCAGCAGAAGCCGCAGTACTACAGCGGAGTGGCGTTTATGCTGCTGCTGCTGATTGCGCTGCTGATGACGTTTCTATATCCGCGACTGTCGCCGCTGCAGGGTGCGGCTTTGGTCGCACTGCTGGTTGGCGGCATCGGCGCGCTGGCGCTGGTGTTGTGGAGCAACAGTCACTTCATCATGCCGCTCGGCATCCCGCTGGTGTTTGTGTTTGCGTTGTTCCTGGCGCAGTTGCTGTACGGCTACTTCATCGAAGAGCGCTACTCGCGCAAGATCTCGCGCCAGTTCGGCCAATACATTCCGCCCGAGCTCGTATCGGAACTGGCGGCTTCCGGTGCCGAGGTGCCGATGACCGGCGAAAACCGCGAGATGACCGTGCTGTTTTCCGATATCCGCGGCTTCACCACCATTTCCGAGCAGTTCCGCGAACGCCCGCAGGAACTGACCGCATTGATGAATGAATTCCTCGGCCCCTTGACCGAAGTGATTTTTCGGCACCGCGGCACCATCGACAAATACATGGGCGATGCCATCATGGCGTTCTGGGGCGCGCCGCTGAACAACCCGCGGCACGCGATCGATGCGCTCCAGGCGGCGATGGAATTTCCCGTCGCACTGCGCAAACTCGACGATGCATTCATTGCGCGCGGTTGGCCACCGCTGCGGATCGGCGTCGGCCTCAACACCGGGACGATGACGGTCGGCAACATGGGTTCGCCTTTCCGCGTGGCCTACACGGTGCTCGGCGACGCGGTGAATCTCGGCTCGCGCATCGAAGGGCTGACCAAGGAGTACGGCGTCACCGTCATGTGCAGCGAGTCGACCCGCGCCGGCGCGCCGGATTGGGTATTCCGCGAACTCGATCTGGTGCGCGTCAAAGGCAAGAACGAGCCGGTCGCGATTTACCAGCCCCTCGGTCCGCAGGATCGCATAGACCCAGCGTTGCAGGGCGATCTGGCGCGTCATCACCAAGCCCTGCTGGCCTATCGCGCGCGGCGCTGGGACGAGGCCGAGCGCGAGTTTTCAAGTCTGTCTGCAGGCGAGCGGCCGCAGCCGGTCTATGGCTTGTATCTGCAGCGGATCGTTGAACTGCGCAGTCATCCGCCCGACGCCGGCTGGGATGGCGTCACCACATTCAAGACCAAGTAGGTTAGATTCGCTTTACGGCGGGCGTTCGCGCGAAGCGTATACACTCGCCGGCAAGCTTCTCAGCGGCACCGTGTCCAAACGTCCGGCGCCAAGCGTTCTTCCTGCGTTACGTCAGGTAAAGCTGAATAGCAGCCCACGACCTGATATGCGGGTTCGTGGCATTCTATGCAAATTGGTCATCCATCGATTGAAGGGGTGTTGAAGTGAGGAAACAGGATTCAATTCGCCGCGCAAGTGTCGGCACCACGATCGGTGCATGGTCGTTCTGCGCGTCGCTTGTGGTCGGTCTGGTCGCCTGCGGCGGCAGCAAGAACGACTGCCATTACATGTCGCTCGCAAACGGTTTGATCGGCCAGACCACGTATGCCGGCAATGCCGTCAATCAGGGTCTTGCTCCAAGCGCAGCGACCTTGGCCGCCCCTTTGGGAGGCTTGGTCACGAACGCGTCCGCTACTGTCGGCTACGTTGTCGACACCGGCAACAATCGTATCCTCGGCTATACGCTGCCGCAGCCGGTGGGCACTGCCGCCGCCAGTTTCGTGCTCGGCCAGGCCGACTTTACCGGTGTTAGTGCAGGCACCGGGGCTCATTCCGGTTCGCCGTTCGGTCTGGCGAGTCCTTCGAAGGTGTCCGTGTCCGACGACGGCAAGCTGGTCGTCACCGATACGGGCAACAATCGGGTGTTGATCTGGAACATTGCGCCGACCAGTCAGGCGGGTAACGTTGCGCCGGACGTCATTATTGGTCAGCCCAATATCAATAGCACCCAACCTAACCAGGGCGCGACCAAGCCGACGGCCAGTACGCTGTCCAATCCGACCGGCGCGATGCTGGCTAATAGTCGGCTCGTGGTCGTCGACCAGAACAACAATCGCGTGCTGATTTGGGATACCACCAATGCGCACTTCGCCACAGGCTCAGCCGCGAATGTCGAGCTCGGCCAGGTCAGCGACGGTAGCAGCAGCATCAACAGCGGCATCTATCCGCCGACGGACCCCGGCTTCACGACCAGCATCAATGGCAATGGCTTCTTCAACTCGACCACCGGGACGGTTGCGTTCACCGGCCCCGCCGATCTCTGGACCGAAGGACGCACCCTGGTCGTCAGCGATACCGGCAACAATCGCGTGCTGTTCTGGAGCCAGCTGCCAGTAGCCAGCAATGTCACCGCAACGGCTGTAATCGGTCAGACTCAGTTCTCGACCACCAACCCGGGTGTCTCCAATGTGCTGCTGAATCATCCGGTCGGCGTATTCTCGGCGAGCGGCGGCTTGTTCGTGGCGGACACAAGCAACAATCGCGTGCTGAATTTCGGCACTAATTATCTGGCGAACAATAAGGGTGCCACTGCGATCGCGGTTTATGGTCAGCAGGATTTCACGCATTCGTCCTACAACGACGACGATCAGAACGGTCAGCCCGGCAATCAGGAGAACAACCAGTCCAACACGAATGCGACGCAGAACACGCTGCAAGGTGCGTCGAGTGTGTTCGTGAGTGGCGGCAACATATACGTCGGTGATCGTGGCAACAATCGTATCGTCGAGTTCCCGATTAATCCGCTGATCGACGGCAGCAACACCGACGGCAACGGGATCAACAACTGCAACGGCTATAACCCAATCAGCCCTAACTGATCGTTTAGCTTCAGCGCTTATCCGCGCCGCGCGAACTTCGGTTCGCGCGGCGTTCTTTTTGGGCCGCCCGGCGGCAACAAAGCACCTGCCGGCAGCCTCTTTGCTCGCGCGCGCTATCGGTTAAAATCACGCCCATGAGCGAACGCGAATCCCATAACGGCACCGGTCTCGTCGTCGACGAGGCCAAGCCAAAGCTGAAACCGCCGCCGCAGTACAAGGTGGTGATGATCAACGACGACTTCACGCCGATGGAGTTTGTCGTGCAGGTGCTGCAGCAGTTCTTTCGCCACACGCGCGAGCAGGCGGTGCAGATCATGCTGCAGGTCCACAAGAGCGGGCGCGCCGTGGCCGGCATTTTTCCGGCAGAAATTGCCGAGACCAAGGTGGCGCAGGTCAATGCTTACTCGCGCAAGAATCAGCACCCGCTGCTGACAGTGATCGAAAACGCCTGACGGCCCTCTGGCCGCTCGCTACGTTCGTCGGCGCAACTCGCGCGCTGGGCTCCCATCGTCTGCCGTATTCCCACATTCCCTGTCATAGGGATAGTGCCGTGCGCAAGCCGGTCGCGGGTGGTGCGGGAATTGCTTGGACTAGGTCTAGCTACAATCGTCTTTGTTTAAAGTTGCAAAAGCAAAGCTTTGGCCCCATAAAGGAAGCATCTGAACTAACCGTTTTTTTGGAGCGCACATGCTCAGTGACGAACTGCAGAAAGCCCTCGATGCCGCATTCCTCGCGGCGCGTAACGACGGTCATGAGTTGCTGACGGTGGAGCATCTATTGTTGGCCTTGCTGTCCGACGCCAACGTCAGTGAAGTCTTGACTGCCAGTGGCGCCGATCTCGATCGCCTTGAAACCGGCCTACGCGAATACATCGCGCAGAACATCCATGCCAACAAGGACGCCGGCGGCAACCAGGAAGTACAGCCGACGCTGTCGTTCCAGCGGGTGCTGCAGCGCGCCATCTACCACGTCCAGGCCTCGGGCAAGAAGCGCGTGTCGACGCTCAATGTGCTGGTGGCGCTGTTCGCGGAGAAGGATACCCACGCGGTGTACCTGCTCGGCGAGCAGGGCGTGAGCCGGCTCGATGTCGTCAACTACATCTCGCATGGCATTGCCAAGAACAGCCAGCAGTCGGCACCGGAAGCCTCGAGCGAAGCCGAGGACAAGGAAGAATCGGGCAAGCCGGGCGGCAAGACCGCGCTCGAGCAGTTCACCGTCAATCTTAACGAGCGTGCCATCAAGGGTCTGATCGATCCGCTGATCGGGCGCGCGGCTGAGCTGGAGCGCGTGATGCAGACGCTGTGCCGTCGGCGCAAGAACAATCCGCTGCTGGTCGGTGAGGCCGGCGTCGGCAAGACGGCGATCGCCGAAGGCCTGGCCTGGCTGATCACCGAAGGCCGCGTGCCGGAACTGCTGCGCGATGGCGTCGTCTTCAGCCTCGATCTCGGCAGCCTGATCGCCGGCACCAAGTATCGCGGCGATTTCGAGAAGCGCTTCAAGGGCGTCATCACCGAGCTGTCGCGCACGCCGGGCGCGATCCTGTTCATCGATGAGATTCACATGATCATCGGTGCCGGGGCGGCCAGCGGTGGCGTGATGGACGCCAGCAACCTGCTGAAGCCGATGCTGGCGAGCGGCGATCTGCGTTGCCTCGGCAGCACCACTTACCAGGAATATCGCGGCATCTTCGAGAAGGATCGTGCGCTGTCGCGGCGCTTCCAGAAAATCGACGTGCCGGAACCGAGCGTGCCGGAGACGATCCAGATTCTGGAGGGGCTGCGCGCGCGCTTCGAGGAACACCACCAAGTGCATTTCACCAGCGGGGCCTTGCGCGCGGCAGTGGAGCTGTCGGCACGCCATATCACCGACCGCCATCTGCCGGATAAGGCGATCGACGTCATCGACGAGGCCGCTGCACGTCTGCGTCTGTTGCCCGAATCCAAGCGCCGCAAGACGGTGCAGGTGAAGGACATCGAAGAGACCGTCGCCAAGATCGCGCGCATTCCGGCGAAGAGCGTGTCGTCCGACGACAAGGATCGTCTGGCGAGCCTGGAACGCGATCTCAAGCTGGTGATCTTCGGCCAGGATCCGGCGGTCGAAACGCTGGCCTCGTGCATCAAGCTGGCACGCTCCGGCCTCGGCAATCCGGACCGCCCGATCGGCAACTTCCTGCTGGCCGGCCCGACCGGCGTCGGCAAGACCGAGGTCACGCGCCAGCTGGCCAACCAGCTCGGCATCGAACTGATCCGCTTCGACATGTCGGAGTACATGGAGCGTCATACGGTGTCGCGCCTGATCGGTGCGCCGCCGGGCTATGTCGGCTTCGACCAGGGCGGTCTGCTGACGGAAGCGGTGATCAAGCATCCGCATGCGGTGGTGCTGCTCGATGAAATCGAAAAGGCCCATCCGGACGTGTTCAACCTGTTGCTGCAGGTAATGGACCACG
>JAQGNU010000213.1 GCA_028291645.1 Nevskia sp. | reverse complement strand
TGGTCAGCACGTTGAGCAGTGCCGCAATGCCGGACAGCAGGAACACCGGCGCGACGGCCAGCTGGATCACATGGGCGATGCTGGTGATCTGCGACTCATCGGGCATGCACGAACTCCGCGGCTGAAGTGGCGCCATTATCCGCCAGCTGCAGTGAGGACGCCGCCGGCGAATGCTTGCGGGTGACGCTGCTATCCTTTGCACTCTCTTTTAAGCCCGCGTTCCACTTCAATGGCCGATGACCTGCCCGCACGCCCGGTGCTGGACCTGACCCGTGCGCTGATCGGGCGCCGCTCGCTGACGCCCGACGATGCCGGCTGCTGCACGCTGATCGGCGAACGTCTGGCCCGGCTCGGCTTCCAGCTCGAATGGCTCGATCGCGAAGGCGTCACCAATCTGTGGGCGACTTATCGCGGCGCCGCGGCGCCGGCGCAGCCGCTGATGATTCTGGCCGGCCATACCGACGTCGTACCGCCCGGTCCGCGCGAGCGCTGGGCCAGCGATCCGTTCCTGCCGGAAATCCGCGACGGCATCCTCTACGGCCGCGGCGCCGCCGACATGAAGAGCGGCCTCGCCGCGATGGTCTGCGCGGTCGAACGCCTGCTGGCGGCTGGACCGATCCGCGGCACGCTGGCGTTCCTGATCACCAGCGATGAAGAAGGTGCCGCCCAGCACGGTACCAAGTACGTCGCGCAGGTGTTGCGCGCGCGCGGCGTGATGCCGGATTACGCGATCGTCGGCGAGGCTTCGAGTCATCTCGCCTTGGGCGACCGCATCGTCGTCGGCCGTCGCGGCTCGCTCGGCTGCAACCTGCGCGTGCTCGGCCGGCAAGGTCATGTCGCCTATCCGCACAAGGCCGACAACCCGATCCATCGCCTGGCGCCGGCATTGGCCGAACTGGTGGCGACGCAATGGGACCACGGCAACGCGCAGTTTCCGCCGACCTCGTTCCAGGTTTCGAATATTCATGCCGGCACCGGCGCCAACAACGTCATTCCGGGCGAAGCCGATTTGATCTTCAACTTCCGCTATTGCACCGAGTCGACTGCCGAAGGACTCAAGGCACGCGTGCACGCAGTGCTGGATCGCCACGGCGTTCGCTACGAAGCCGACTGGTGGCATACCGGCGAACCGTTCGTGACGCGTCACGGCGCATTGATCGCCGCCGCCGAAGCGGCGATCCGCGAGCTTACCGGCGGCACGCCCGAATACTTCACCGGCGGCGGCACTTCCGATGCGCGCTTCCTCGCACCGCTCGGCGCCGAAGTGGTCGAGATCGGGCCGATCAACGACAGCATTCACAAGATCGACGAGCACGTCCGCATCGACGATCTCGAACACTTGTCGGCGATTTACGAAGGCGTGCTGCGGCGCCTGCTGGCGCAGGCCTAAACGCTGCTTGCCGCGGATTCATCGCATGTTCGATCGCGCGCCCGCTGCAAGCCATTCCGCAGAACCGTTCCAGCCGCCGTGGAGCCTGCGCCATCCCAGCCTGCAGGCGCTGCTGGGCAGCAAGCGTCGCGCCAAGCAGATCTGGCGCAAGCGCGGCATCGACCTCGATCGCATCTCGGTGGATCACATCATCGAATGCGCACAGGGCGTGCGCCTGAGCGGCCGCCATACACCGGCGGCGAAATTGCCGGCGCGTGGACTGGTGGTGTTGATTCACGGCTGGGAAGGCCATCACGACAGCAGCTACCTGTATTCACTGGCCTGCGCGCTGCATGTCGCCGGCTACGCAAGCTTCCGCCTGAACCTGCGCGATCACGGCGACACCCACGCGCTCAACGAGCAGATGTTCCATTCGGCACGCATCGACGAAGTGCTCGATGGCGTGCGCGCGATTCAAACCATCGACGCTGCGAAACCGCTGTCGGTGATCGGTTTTTCGCTCGGCGGCAACTTCGCGCTGCGCGTCGGCCTGCACGGTCCGGCCGCCGGCATCCAGCCGCGGCTATGCCTCGGCATTTCGCCGGTGCTGGTGCCGTGGCACACGCTGATCGCACTCGACGAAGGGCCGCGCGTGTTTCATCGCTACTTCCTCGGCAAGTGGCGGCTGACGATGGACAAGAAATCCGCCGCCTGGCCGGAGCGCTACGATTTCACCCGCCACAAGCGCATGACCCGCTTCACCGAGTTGACACGCGCCTTCGTCGAAGACCACACCGAGTACGCCACACTCGACGACTATCTCGCCGCTTATACGCTGACCCCGGCGCAGCTGATCGCGTCACCGACGCCGCTGGCGCTGATCACCGCGCGCGACGACAGCGTGATCCCGTTCGCCGACTTCGATGGACTCAGCAAGCGCGGCGCGGTGGTCTCGTACCAGCCCACCGATCACGGCGGCCATTGCGGCTTCATCCGCAACTGGCAGCTCGACAGCTGGGCCGAAGCGCAGGCACTGCTTTTGCTGCAACAACACGCCACCGAGTAAGCACCGATGACGATCACCCTCCGCGATGCCGTCGATAGCGATCTGCCGCGCATCCTCGACATCACCAACGAAGCGATTGCCCACACCACCGCGGTCTGGAGCCTGACGCCGGCGACGCTGGAAACGCGCAACACCTGGCTCAAGGAACGCCGCGCGCGGAATTTTCCGGTGCTGGTCGCGATCGACGACGACGGTGCGCTGCTCGGCTTCGCCTCGTTCGGCGACTTCCGGCCCTGGGAAGGTTATCTGCACACGGTCGAACATTCAGTCTATGTCGACACTTCGGCGCGACGCCGCGGCATCGGCATCGCCCTGGTCGAAGCGCTGATCCCGCGTGCGCAACAACTCGGCAAGCACGTGATGATCGCCGGCATCGAAGCCGGCAATACCATCTCGATCGAACTACACGCCAAGCTCGGCTTTGTCGAAACCGGCCGCCTGCTGCAGGTTGGCCGCAAGTTCGATCGCTGGCTCGATCTGGTGTTCATGCAGCGTGCGCTCGGCAACGATCGTTGAAGGGGGCGGCGCTTGCGATCCGCAAGATCGGCAAAGCGGCCGAGCGCAGCACGATGACGCTTGCTGCCGAACAAAATGAAGCGTTTAATCCAGTGAAGGTAAGCCTCTTCGGTACGCAAACTGTAGTGCCGCGTGCGCAGAGCCTGCCGGACCTGATCCAGCAAACGCGGCGTCGGCACGCCAGAGGCAATTCCCGCCATGGCATTCTCCATGGATAAAAGGAAAGCAAGCGATGAGTCAGACAGTTATGCGGGTTTCGACGAACGGATGCTGTGATTCACGTCCAGATTGGGCCTCATTTGTGAGGTCTAATCTGAGGCCTAATCAGCGTTGGCGTCGATAGGCCGCAGCACAAAGCGGAAGGGGAACTGGAAAGCATTGCAGGAATCGGGTGGGTTTATGAAACGCTTTATAAATGATATGAAGCGAAGCGCAGCTTGCTG
This sequence comes from Nevskia sp., assembly GCA_028291645.1. Lineage (GTDB taxonomy): Bacteria > Pseudomonadota > Gammaproteobacteria > Nevskiales > Nevskiaceae > Nevskia. Next base: position 13 of record JAQGNU010000213.1, on the reverse strand, counting down.
TCGCATAAGCGAG
>JAQGNU010000199.1 GCA_028291645.1 Nevskia sp. | reverse complement strand
ACTGCAGGCACGACGGATTTGCAGTGTCATAAGGAGATGAACGCAATGAATGCCAAGTGCTATGGACTTCGGCTCGGATGGATGCTTGCCGCGCTGGCCGGTCTGCCGCTGCCGCTTCTGGCGCAGGTGGATGTAGGCCCGACGCTCGCCGGATCGCTCGGTGCAACTCTGCAGAACAATCGCAGCGTCACCGCATCGAGCCCGGGTGCGCCCGGCTCCAGCGACGGTTCCGCCCGCCTCGGCACCGGTATTTCCGCCGGCATCACGCCGGGCTATACCTTCAACGACAACTTTCGCAGCGATCTCGAATTGAGCTATCGCGATAAGCCGGGCAAGGGTGATAGCATCGACGAGAAGGCCTACTCGGCGCTCGGCAATCTGTGGGTCGATGTGATCCATCAGTCCGGCTACTTCATCTATTTCGGCGGCGGCCTCGGCGTGGCCGACGTCAGGCTGCACAGCAGCGACGGCAGCGACTCGGCCATCGCGCCTGCCTGGCAGTTGGGCGGCGGTGCCGGCGTGACGCTGATGTCGAACTGGGCCATTTCCGCGGACTTTCGCCGCGTCACCGCGTTCGAGAAATCGAAGTTTCACGTCGACAGTACGGAAGACCTGAAAACGCGCTACGGCACCAACGCCGTCACCATCAGTCTGCGTTATGCGTTCGGCGGCATGCCGGCGCCGTTGTTCGGTGGCAGCACGGACTAGCGAAGGCGCCGTTGCCAACAGCGGCGCGCGTGTCGGTTGCAGGCGCTTGAATCGCGCCAGGCTTTACGCTCGCTAAGAAATGCAAAGCGCGCGAACCGAACGGTGAGATGCCAGTCGTAAACCAGTCGTCGCCGCTGGCCGCAGTTCCCCCGATGGTGATCGTAGGTTGATTCGACTGAGTCCGGCGGCGATGACTCCTGCCGCAATCACCAGTTGCCCTGCAGATTGGCGTAGCTGCCGCTGGCGGGATCGTAGGTGCCGCCGATGTAGCTCAGCGTGCCGGCGGACTTCCGGAACGAGAACAGGAAATCGTAGATGCGGCCGGCCGCGTCGAAGTCGTAACGGCTGCTGCTGTTGTAGTGCAGGCCGTTCTGGGTTTCGTAGACCTGATAGATCATCGGCGACTGCGCAAAGCGGTAGTGCCGGACGCGGGTGAAATAGCCGAGCGCGTTGCTGCTGAGCGTGTTGGCGCCAGCGCCTGAGTTGCTGAAATAGTTCAGCCAGAACTTCTGGTTGTCGAACGAAGCGATGACGTTGCCGATGGTCGGGCTGTTGACGGTGTAGGTGCCGCCGCCGACATCGAGCGCGCCGCCGCCGTAGGGCATCACGCCGTCGCCGGAGATGGTCGCATACGGGCAGGCCGGCAGATTCGGATACATCGGCGTGCTCGGGTTGTAGGGATTGCAATTGGCGAAGAACGGCTGGCCGGCGGAGTTCGGCGTGCGCGAGGCGTAGCCGACGAAGATCGCCAGCGCGGTAAGCTGGCTGCCGGCGTTGGGGCATAGCTCGCGGCCATTGCTGCCGCTGTAGAGGTTGTCCGCCATCGAGGCGGCCGACACCGAAAATGCAGCGACCTTGGCCAGTTCCGGATAGTTGCCGTTGCTGGTGTTGCACAGCAGCCGCGTCGTCATGACGCCGCCATTGGACACGCCGCCAACGTAGACCCGGGTCGGATCGACCAGCGTTCCCTCGCGCTGCTTCAGCGTCGCGATCAAAGCGTTGACGAAGCCGACATCGTCGCGCTTCTGCTGCATCGGATTCGGCCCGTCGTACTGGCCCGGCGATGGCGTGCGGCCGTCTTCCCAACTGCGGCCGCCGCCGCTGTAGTCGGTAATGCCGTTCGGATAGACCACATAGAACGGGCTGGCGGCCTTCGAGCGCGAATACGTCTGTCGCGGCGGCATGCAGTCATTGCCGCTGCCGTCGGTCTTGAGGAAGCCCAGCGCCGAGGTGCCCCCCAGTCCGACATATGAACTGCCGAACGGTCCCAGCTGGCATTCAGCGGTGTTCTGGTGCCATTTGATGGCGAGCGCATTGCTGCGTCCATCGGCCAGTTCCGCGAACGGATAGGTCAGGAACATCTGATCGCCGGACTGCGTGCCGCCGTGCAGAAAGGTCAGCAGCGGATACGACGCGCCGGCCTTGATCAGGTCGGGCTTGTAGACGTAGGCGGTGCGCAGCAGCACCGCGCCGGTATCGGAACGGGTTTCTTTGAACGAATACTGGTAGACCGCGCCGCGTGTGTTCGGCGGCCAGGCGTTGCGGCACCACTGCGCGCTGTTGCCGGTGACGCTGCTGCAGTCGCTATTGGGGACTTCGATCGCGCCGCTGAAGACGAAGCTCGATGTCGCAGCCAGGCTGACGTTGGCGATCGACAGGCCCAGCAACAGCCCGAACAGCAGCATGATGTTCCGTTTCATGGTCATCCTTGACATTTGATTGCGCTGAACCGCCGCATACCGCAACGGCATTGTGTCGAATACTCGGGCCGGTCCGTCGTCCCGTTGACTGACCGCTGTCAACCGTCGAACCGTTCGACGATCGCATCGTGATGCGGCATCAATGCGCGGATGCTACGGGCATGACGCCGAGAATGCACTAGGGCTTGCTAACACTAACTTTGATTGATGCCTGCAGAAGCGCTTGCAAAATCTCTGCCGTCGGTACTCGCGCGCGTGCACCGTGCCGAAATTCTTTGAAGCCGGCGGCGGATTGTCTGGCGCTCCTGGCGCGACGAGCCGCTAAACTGTCGCCATGAATATCATCGTCAATGGCCTGCCGCGAGAATTTCGCCCGGGCCTTACCGTTGGCCAATTGCTCGACCAGGATGGCTACGGCGGCCGCCGCGTCGCCGTCGAGATCAACGGCGAAATCGTACCGAAGAGCCAGCACGCGGAACATGCGCTGGCGAGCGGCGACCAGGTCGAGGTGGTGCAGGCGATCGGCGGCGGCTGAAACGATGCGCGTGCGGGCCGCGCCCGCGCGCAAGCATCAATCGCTCGCGGCGCGGGCGCCAAGCCTCAGGGCCTGTTAATACTTACTTTGATCGCTGCGTTGCGAGTCAAAAGCGCGCCCGGCAAGGCGCACGCCGCAGCGAATAGTCGTTCTATTCGCAAGGTGTGCAACGCCGCGGGGCGCGCTTTTGGCCGCAACCCTTCGGGGCGGGGCCATTTTTGCCCACTGCGGCTTCGCTCGTCGCGCCAATGGAACAACCATTGCCACTCCTCGCTCATTGCAGTGAGCAAAAATGTCCTCCGCCGCAGCGACCAAAGTAAGTGTTAACAGGCCCTAGACTCTGGCCTTAAACTAGACGCCCGAGCGAACTTTCCACCGTTGGCGGCTTGCGGCGACGACGGCCGTCGCCGACCCTGTTGTCCGGCACTGCATGTGGGTGCCGTCAGTCTTATCGCCGCCCCGGGCGGTGCGGAGTATGGACCCCATGAGCATTGCGGCAACTGCCAAAACGGCGCCCACGATCACCCCGGCGGGGACTGCGACGACGGCGCTGCGCGTCGCCGGCCGCGACTTCAGTTCGCGTCTGCTGGTCGGCACCGGCAAGTACAAGGATCTCGACGAAACGCGGCGCGCGATCGAAGCCAGCGGTGCGCAGATCGTGACGCTGGCGATCCGCCGCACGCCGTTCTTCCAGCGCGAGGCCGGCCAGAAATTCGACGGCAAGTCCGCCGCGCCGAACCTGCTCGACCTGCTGCCGAGCAGCCGCTACACGCTGCTGCCGAACACTGCCGGCTGCTACACCGCCGAAGATGCGGTGCGCACCTGCCGGCTGGCGCGCGAACTGCTCGACGGTCATACGCTGGTGAAGCTCGAAGTGCTCGGCGATGCGAAGACCTTGTTCCCGGACGTGAGCGCGACGCTGGTCGCCGCCGAACAGCTGGTCAAGGACGGTTTCCAGGTGATGGTCTACACCAGCGATGATCCGATCGTCGCGCGCCGTCTCGAACAAATCGGCTGTGTTGCAGTGATGCCGCTGGCCGCGCCGATCGGCTCGGGCTTGGGCATCCAGAATCGCTACAACATCATGGAAATCGTCGAGAACGCGAAAGTGCCGGTGATCGTCGATGCCGGCGTCGGCACCGCCTCGGATGCGTCGATCGCGATGGAGCTGGGCTGCGACGGTGTGCTGATGAACACCGCGATCGCCGAAGCGCGCGATCCGGTGCTGATGGCGAGCGCGATGCGTCATGCGGTGATCGCCGGTCGCGAAGCGTTCCTCGCCGGCCGCATGCCGCGGCGGCGTTATGCCAGTCCGTCGTCGCCGCCGGCCGATCGCTGACCGGGCCGCTCACTTGAATCCAGTCGAATCCAAGCTGCCCGTGGTCGACGAGGTCTTGCAGCATCGCGCGATCCGCTCGTTCGTGTTGCGCGAAGGCCGCATCACGCCGGCGCAGGCGCAGGCACTCGATGCGCTGTGGCCGCGCTACGGATTGGGTAGCGGCGATTCGCGTCCTGGCAACGACGCGCTGCCGGCCATCGATGCGGCGTTGCTGTTCGGACGTAAAGCCCCGCTGGCGATCGAGATCGGCTTCGGCAGTGGCGATCATCTGGCCGAATGCGCGGCGGCGCGGCCGGAGACCGACTTCATCGGCATTGAAGTGCATCGTCCCGGCGTCGGCCGGCTGCTGCAGCGTGCGCAGCAACTCGGCTTGAACAATCTGCGTGTCGCCTGCGCCGATGCGGTCGAAGTGCTGCGCGTCGCGCTGCCGGCGGGCGGCGTCGACGAAGCGATGATTTTCTTTCCCGATCCCTGGCCGAAGAAACGCCATCACAAGCGCCGGCTGATCCAGACCGATTTCGCCAGGCTGCTGGCGCGCGTGCTGCGCCCGGGCGGGCGTCTGCGGCTGGCGACCGACTGGGCCGAGTACGCCGCGCACATGCGCGAGGTGCTCGATCCTTTGGCCGAGTTCGAGAATCTGGCCGGCGACAGCGGTTACATGACGCGGCCCGACGATCGCCCGACCACGCGGTTCGAGGCACGCGGCCTGCGGCTCGGTCACGCCGTGTTCGATCTCGAATACCGGCGCCGCTGAAAGCCAGCAGGAAGCCATGTCCGCCAAATTCCCCATCGTCGCCGTCACCGGTGCTTCCGGCGCCGGCACCAGCACGGCGCAGCGGGTATTCCGGCGCATGTTCGAGTCGCTCAAGCTGGATGCGGCCTACGTCGAGGGCGACAGCTTCCACGCCTACGATCGCGAACAGATGCGCGCGCTGACGGAGAAAGCACGCATCCGCGGCGAAAACTTCAGCCATTTCGGACCAGGCTCCAACCTGCTCGACAAGCTGGAGAAACTGTTCCGCGACTATGGTAACCGCGGCACCGGCCTGGTGCGGCGCTATCTACATACCGAAGAAGAGGGCAAGCTCGCCGGCCAGACCGTCGGCACGTTCACGCCGTGGACCAAGCTGCCGCCGGATACCGACGTGCTGTTTTACGAAGGCCTGCACGGCGGCCTGGTGACGTCGGAGGTGAACGTTGCGCGCCATGTCGATCTGCTGATCGGCGTGACCCCGATTATCAACCTCGAATGGATTCAGAAAATTCACCGCGACCGCGAAGAGCGCGGCCACAAGCCGGAAGAAGTCACCGCGACGATCCTGCGGCGCATGCCGGATTACGTGAACTACATAACGCCGCAGTTCTCGCGCACCGATGTAAACTTCCAGCGCGTGCCCTTGGTGGACACCAGCAATCCGTTCGTCGAGCGCGAAATCCCAACCCAGGCGGAAAGCCTGGTGGTGATCAGTTTCCGGCTCAATTCGCGCGTCGAAGCCGACATCGGCAAGCTGGTCGACGGCATCGATGGCGCCTTTCTGTCGCGGCCGATGACGCTGGTGGTGCCGGGCGAACAGATGGAAGCGGCGATGGAAGCCACGCTGCGTCCGGCGGTGAAGCGGCTCGCCGCACGAAGAAAAAAAGCGCTGGCGGAAGACGCCGACAAAACCGATAAGTAGAAACAGTTAGGAAGGACGCTTCGATGGACCTGCGCAAGCTCGGCAGCACCGATCTCAACGTCAGCCGCATCTGTCTCGGCACGATGACCTGGGGCGAACAGAACACGGAGTGCCAAGCGCACGAGCAGCTCGACTATGCGATTGCGCAAGGCGTGAATTTTATCGACGCCGCCGAGATGTACCCGGTGCCACCGAAAGCCGAGACGCAAGGCCGCACCGAGCAATACCTCGGCAGCTGGCTCGCCGCGCGGCGCAATCGTAAGCAATTGGTGCTGGCGACCAAGGTGATCGGACCGGGTGCATGTCCGTATCTGCGCGATGGTCCACGGCTGACGCGCGCGCACGTGCTGCAAGCCTGCGACGCCAGCCTCAAGCGGCTGCAGACCGATTTCATCGATCTGTATCAGGTGCATTGGCCCGAGCGCAGCACCAATTATTTCGGCCAGCTCGGCTTCCGCGCCAGCAACGACAAGCATGCGACGCCGATTGAAGAAACGCTGGCTGCGCTCGCCGAGCTGGTGCAGCAGGGCAAGGTGCGCTACCTCGGTATCTCCAACGAAACGCCCTGGGTACTCAGCGAATATGTGCGGCTGGCGCGCGAACAGAACCTGCCGCGCGTGGTGACGATCCAGAACCCCTACAGCTTGCTGAACCGCAGTTTCGAAATCGGCCTGTCCGAATTCGCGCATCGCGAGAACATTCCCTTGCTGGCGTATTCGCCGCTGGCGTTCGGTTTCCTCAGCGGCAAGTATCTGCACGGCGCGCGGCCCGCCGATGGACGACTCACGCTGTTCAGCCGCTTCACGCGCTACAACGGCGCGCAGGCCGAACTGGCGACGCGCGAGTATGTGGCGCTGGCACAACAGCACGGACTCGACCCGGCGCAGATGGCGCTGGCGTTCGTCAATGCGCGTGCCTTCCTCGGCGCCACCATCATCGGCGCGACGACGATGCCGCAGCTGCGTTCGAATCTGGCGTCGATCGGCGTGAAGCTGAACAAGGATGTGCTCGCCGGCATCGAGGCGATTCACCAGCGCTTCACTATTCCTTGTCCGTAAAGCGATCATCAAATAGTAGGGCGGGTTAGCGGTTTCATCGCGTAACCCGCCATTTCGCGGAAGGCGGGTTACGGCTGCGCCTAACCCGCCCTATTATGTTGAGACCCGACTCACCGCAACTGCGGCCGCGCCGGCCCCTGCGAGCGCCGCCGCAGGCTGGCGATCAGCAGCAGCATCACGAACGAAATCGCCAGCAGCACCAGCGCATAGGTATGCGCGACCGCGTAGTTGAGCTTCTGCGCTTCGTCGTACAGCGCGATCGACGCGACGCGGGTGGCGCCCGGAATATTGCCGCCGAGCATCAGCACCACGCCGAACTCGCCGATGGTGTGGGCGAAGCTCAGCGCGGCACCAGCGAGGATGCCGCTGCGCGCGGCCGGCACCATCACGCGCCAGAAGGTCTGTTGCGGCCGTGCGCCGAGCGCGACCGCTGCTTCGATTAATGCAGCATCGAGATCGCGCAGTCCGGCCTGAATCGGCTGCAGTGCATACGGCAGGCTGTACAGCACCGAACCGACCACCAGGCCGGGGAAGCTGAAGGCGAGCGCGTGACCGAACAGATCGGACCAGGCGCGACCGAGCGGGCTATGGTTGCCGAACGCGATCAGCAGATAGAAGCCGATCACGGTCGGCGGCAACACCATCGGCAGGCTCGCCAGCGCTTCGATCATCGGGCCGATGCGCGAACGCGAGCGGTTGATCCAGCCGGCCAGCGGCAGCGTCAACGCCAGCAGCAGCGCGGTGCTGACCGCGGCGAGCCGCACGGTCAGCCACAGTGCGGTCCACAGTTCATCCGGAATCGGCGCGAGACCGAAGATCGACGATCCGCTCAATGCTGGGCGGCCTCCGACTTGGAATAACCGTACTGGCTGAAGATCGTCTGCGCGTCGGCCGATTTCAGGAACGCCAGATATTTCGCCGACAGCGGATTGTCCTTGCCATGCTTGGTGATCACCGCGCCCTGTTCGAGCGGCGGATGCGCGCTCAGCGGCACCAGCCAGAACTGGCCGACGCCGGCGAGCTTCGGCGACTTCAAGGTCGAGTAGGCGACGAAGCCGGCATCGGCATTGCCGGTCTGCACGAACTGCGCGGCCTGCGAAATGTTTTCGCCGGTGACGACTTTGCTCTGCAGTTTGTCCCACAGGCCGGTGCTTTGCAGTGTGGCCTTGGCGGCGCGGCCATACGGTGCGGTGTCGGTGTTGGCGATCGAGATGCGTTTCACCGCCGGCGTGCTCAGACACAGCAGGCCGCTGCTGACATCGACCGCCGGATTGGTGCTCCATAGCGCCAGGCGGCCGACTGCATACAGCAGCAGGCTATCGCTCTGCGCTTCGCCGTCGGCGATCAGCTTGCGCGGAAAATCCATGTCGGCGGAGACGAACACATCGAACGGCGCGCCGTTCTTGATCTGCGCGTAGAAGTTGCCGGATGAGCCGGTCGAGACTTTCACCACCGCGTCCGGCGTCTGCTGCATGAACGCTGCGTCCAGTACCTCGATCACGTCGGCCAGGTTGGCGGCGGCGGCGACGGTCAGCGTCGTCGGTGCGGCAGCGGCGAAAGCGGATCCGGCACAGCACAGTGTGGCGAGCAACAGGATGGTCAGGCGGCGCATAATTTCCCCAGGATTGATGCTGTTCGAGGGCTGCAGTGTATCCGGCCGTATATATCGCGTCACCGCCGGCTGGCTGGATTTCTTTGCGTCGTTGCCGTGACGGCCATGCGGATCGGCGCGTTCGCGGGTTCGCATGCTCAGAATCTTTCGCGCCACCGTGCTGCCGCCGGCCTTCGAATTCGAACTCGCCGGCGGCCTGCGCGCGCTGCTGCGGCCGATCCGCGCCGACGACGCGCCGCGCTTCGAGCGCGGCTACGAGCAACTGTCGGAAGCCTCGCGCCGCACGCGTTTCTTCGGCCAGGCCAGCGCGCTGTCGCAAACCCAGCTGCATTTCCTGACCGAAGTCGACCAGGTCAACCACGCCGCCTGGGGCGCGCTGAATTTATTGCAGCCGCAGGAGCCGGGCATCGGGGTGGCGCGTTATATCCGTGTCGATCGCAAATCGGATGCGGCGGAAGTCGCGATCACTGTGCTCGACGCCTATCAGCATCGCGGCGCCGGTGCGCTGCTGCACGCCTGCCTGCATCTGACCGCGGCACGCCACGGCCTGCGGCGCTTTCTGTATGACGTCAGCCAGGACAACCAGCGTTTCATCGCGCATCTGAAAGCGATCGGTGCGCTTCAGACCGGCAGCGCCGAACACATCCTGCGCTTGGAGATGCCGGTGTATGCGCGTGCGTCGAAACTGCCGCGCAATACCGCATCCGGCCAGCATTTCGCCGCGCTTATGCGGCGCTTGCAGCACGTGCCGGCGGTTGACGCATGAGCCAGACGATCAGCAGCAGCGACGGCAAGCCGATCACCGCGGTGTAGACGAAGAACGGCGCATAGCCGAACGCATCGACGATCTTGCCCCACTGGCTGGCGATGCTCTTCGCCGGCAGGCTCCACAAGGTGCCGAACAGCGCGTACTGCGTCGCCGTATACGCGGTGTTGGTCAGCGTCGACATGTAGGCGATGAACGCGGTGCCGGCGATGCCGTTGGCGATGTTGTCGAGGCTCACCGCCGCGGCGAGCCAGCGCACGTCGGGCGCATGGGCGCTGGCCGGGTTCGCCAGATGCGCGGTGATGTACGGCGCCAGCTGATCGCTGATGCCGGCATAAAGCAGGTTCGCCGCGGTCAGCAGCACGAAGCCGGTCAGCAGCGTTTTCGGAATGCCGTAGCGCTTCACCAGCAGCCCGGCGACCAGTGCACCGGCCAGCGTCATCAGAATGCCGTAGACCTTCGATACCAGCGCGATCTGCCTCAGCGAATAGCCGAGGTCCAGATAGAAGGTGTTCGCCGCCGCGCCCATCGTCGAATAGTTGAGCCGGTAGGTGACGATCAGCAGCAGGATCGGCACGCCGGCGCGCAGGCCGTTGCGCGAAATGAAATCGACGAACGGACACACCACCGCGCCGATTGCCCAAGCCATCGTGTGGCGCAGCGGCGCCGGCCAGTGCGCCTTGCGTTCGAGGAAGTCGATCACGCGTGCTTCCTGCGCCATCGTCGCGCGATCGATCTGCGCGTCGGGTTCGGCGATGATCAGCGTGGTGACGATGCCGACGGCAACGCAGGCCGCCATCAGGAAATACGCAACAGTCCAACCGAAGCCGGCCGCCGCGGTGAGTGCGCCGGCGCCGGCGCAGATCAGCGCGAGTTGGTAGCCGGTCTGGTAGGTGGCTGCCATCGCGCCCTGCCATTCGACGCCGACTGCTTCGATGCGATACGCGTCGAGTGCGATGTCCTGCGTCGCTGCGCAGAATGCAGTGAACGTTGCCAGCAATGCCATGTGCACCGCACTGACTGCGGGATCCTGCAAGGCCATCGCCAATAGACCGATGGCGATGCCGCCTTGCGCCAGCAGCATCCAGCTGCGGCGCCGGCCGAGCCGATGCAGTCCCGGCAGTTCCAGCCGATCGACCATCGGCGACCAGAAATACTTCAGCGAATAGGCCAGCCCGACCAGCGCGAAGTAGCCGATGGTGGTGCGGTCGATGCCAGCCTGGCGCAGACGCGCCGACAGCGTCGTCAGCACCAGCGGGAACGGCAGCCCGGCGGAGAAGCCGAGGAACAGCATGCCGACGACCTTCGGATTGGCGTAAGCAGCGAGCGATTCGCGCCAGCCGCGACGCGGCGCGCCGGATCGCGCATCCGACTTCGTCGACTTCAAAGCTTGTAGTCCAGCGTCAGCGGTGCATGGTCCGAGAAACGCGGCGTGCGCGCGACGCTGGCGGCCTTGATCTTGCCCTGCAGCGACGGCGTCACCAGCTGGTAATCGATGCGCCAACCGACGTTGTTCGCATAGGCGTTGCCGCGATTGCTCCACCAGGTGTACGCCTCGGCCTCGAGCGTCGGATGCAGCGCGCGATAGCCGTCGACCCAGGGACCGGGTTGTTCGGCGCTGCCGAGCAGCGTGTCCATCCAGGCTCGCTCATGCGGCAGGAAGCCGGAATTTTTCTGATTACTGCGCCAATTCTTCAGATCGAGCTTGGTGCGCGCGATGTTCCAGTCGCCGCAGACCACGTAGTCGCGGCCGCTCGCGGCCCAGTCGCGCAGGATCGGTGCGAAGAATGCGAGGAAGCGGTCCTTGCTCGCCTGCCGCTCCGGTCCGGCCGAGCCCGACGGCAGATACAGCGACACCACCGAAAGAGTGCCGAAGCGCAGTTCCAGATAGCGACCCTCGTCGTCGAACTCGGCGGCGCCGAGACGATCCAGCACCTGGTCCGGTTGGCGTTTCGAGAACAGACCGGTCCCGGCATAGCCTTTTTTCTGCGCATGATTGAAATGCGCATGCCAGCCTTTCGGCGCGAACGTCGCATCGCCTTCCAGATCGCTCATCTGCGCCTTGATTTCCTGCAGGCACAGGACATCGGCTTTCTGCTCCGGCAGCCAGTCGAACAAGCCTTTCTTGGCGGCGGAACGGATGCCGTTGCAATTGAGTGTGATGATGCGCACGAGCGGTTCGGAATAAACTTGGGGCCAGCCGACATAAGAACCGAAGTTGCCTTCACGCTCAAGTGCCGATGCAGTCATCGGCCAGCAAGGCGCCGGCCCGATCCTGCATTCACCCTACTCGGCGCCTGTTGCTGCAGGGACTGCCGGCCGGCCTGCTGGAGATCGACGCCCAGGCGGCGCGCTACGCGGCCGCACGGGTTCGTTCGCGACACCGCGAAGCCGGCGCATGGCGCAAGTCCGGCTACGTCAGCGGCACGGCATGGACGAGCGCGCTTCATCGGCATCGCCACCGGTATCCGCGGCATCCGCAGTCGGCTTGTCGAAGCATTGAACGCGCTGTAGACTTCATACACATCGATGTGTAAGGAAGGTCTGATGCCGAAGATCAAGGAGAAAGCGTCCCCGGCGTATCGTGCGACGCGGAAGAACGCCGCGTCACGCCATACGCGCACCAACGTCGTGCTCGATCAGGCCCTGGTCGAAAAAGCCAAAGCCAAGTTCGGCGTCCGCACCGCGCGCGAAGCCATTCATGCCTCGATGAAGGAAGCCACGCGCAGCTACGACTACAGCGGGCTCATCGCGCTCTATGGAAAAGGAATGATCGCCGACGACTATGCGCTCGACGTCGAACCGGTCCATAAGCCGATGACGTCCGAACAGGCCCGCAAATACCGTAAAAAGCTCGCTCGGCTGATGGCAATCAAAGCGGACAAGGCGTGATCGTCGACACCTCGGTCTGGGTCAATGCTTTGCGCGGCAGCGACACACCCGACACCAATCTGCTGCGCGCCGCGCAGGAAGTCGGCAAGCGTATTGCGATCGTGCCGATGATCTATCAGGAGGTGCTGCAAGGCGCGAAGGACGAGTCCGGTTTCAAGCGGCTGGAGCAACAGCTTTCCAGCGTGCCGATCGAACTGGTTGCCGATCCGATCGTCACTGCGCGACTGGCTGCATCGCTGTATCTGAAAGTGCGCCAATCCGGCGAGACCGTGCGCAAGCCGCAGGACTGCCTGATCGCCGCCAGCTGCATTCATCTCGACCTGCCGCTGCTGCACAACGACCGTGACTTCGACAAGATCGCCGCAGTCGAGCCGCTGCTCCACATCGTCCCCGTGCCGCCGCCATGACCGCCCCGAAGGTCCACACCGAGGAATCGACCAAGATTTTGCCTTTCCCATGATCGACTACAAAAAAACCTTTCTGGCACTCGCGCTGAAGCACGAAGTGCTGAAGTTCGGCGCGTTCACGCTGAAGTCCGGCCGTGTCAGTCCGTACTTCTTCAATCTCGGCAAGATCGCCAGCGGCGCTGCACTGCGCGAACTCGGCGGTGCTTATGCAGCGGCGCTGAACGCGCTCGAACTGGATTTCGATCTGCTGTTCGGCCCGGCCTACAAGGGCATTCCGCTGGCGGCGGCGGTCAGCATCGCGCTGGCCGATCCGGCACTGGTGACGACGCCGCGCGATGTCGCCTTCGCCTACAACCGCAAGGAAGCCAAGGATCATGGCGAGGGTGGCGTGCTGGTCGGCGCGGCGGTGGCCGGTCAGCGCACCGTGATCGTCGACGACGTGCTGACCGCCGGCACCGCGCTGCGCGAATCGCACGCCTTGCTGCTGAAGGCCGGTGCCGACCCAATTGCGGCGATAACTGCCCTGGATCGTCAGGAGGTGGGGCCCAGCGGGCGCTCCGCGGTGGCCGAAATCCGCGATTTATTGGGGTTCCCGGTGCATGCGCTGGTGACGGTGCGGGACTTGCTGGAGTATCTCGGTGCGAGTGTCGGGTTTGCGGATGCGGCAGCAGCAATCCGTGCGTACCAGCAGCAGTATGGAGATCGGAGCGGGACTCCGTCATGAACAAATGGGGAAGTTGGGCAGGGCAGTAGCAGGTAGGCGTTGGCAATGGTTGATCGCGGCGGCCGTCGTGCTCGGGGGAGCAACGGCCGCCGCCGATCCCACCGCTTCCACGCAACTGCTGTATCGCTGGGTCGATACCCAAGGCCACGTCCATTTCAGCGATCGGGTGCCGCCCGAGGCGGTGCACCAGCAATATTCCGAAGTCGACGGCAAGGGCCGCACGCGCAAGTTGATCGAGCGCGAGAAAACGCCCGAGGAAGCCGCAGCCGCTGCGCGCAGCGCCAAGCTGGCCGAGCAGCAGGCCAGTTACGATCGCTATCTGCTGCAGACCTATGCGCGCGCCGACGATCTGGAGCTGGCGCGTGCGGCGCAATTGCAGTCGCTGGAACAGCGCAGCGCGGCGGCGCGCAAAGCCTTGGCCGACAACCAGGCGACACTGAGCGATCTGCGCTCGCGCAGCGTTTCCGCCGCGGCCGAAGGGCCGGCCGCGAGCGCCGCGCTGCAGCGGCAGATCAAGAGCTTCGAGACCTCCGGTGCTCAGACCACCGACCTGTTGCGCAAGCTCGACAGCGAGCGCGGCACGTCGGCTGCGCGTTTCGATGCCGACGTCCAGCGCTATCAGCTGCTGACCAGCGCCCAGCCCGCGACGCACTGACCGCGCGCAAGGCTGCCGCGGCGCAAAAAAAGCGCCGGGTTTCGGTGCGCCGCCGATTCATCGACAATAGCCGGCCATATCCGGACGCGTGCACTGGCCGTCGATGAAACCGCAGCTCTACCTTGCTTCCCGCTCGCCGCGGCGCGCCGAACTGTTGCAACAGCTCGGTCTGCGTTTCGAAGTGGTGCGCGCCGAGGTCGCCGAGCTGCGCCTGCCCGGACAAACGCCGGCCGACTACGCGCGCGCCACCGCGCTGGCGAAAGCGCAGGCCGGTGCGGCGCAGCTCGGCGCCCAGCGGCCGCGGCTGCCGGTGCTCGGCGCGGATACCGACGTCGCCATCGATGGCGACATCCTCGGCAAACCGCGCGACGCTGAAGATGCGGTACGCATGCTGCTGCGGCTGGCCGAGCGCAGCCACCAAGTGTTCAGCGCGGTGGCGCTGGTCAGCGCTGCCGGTGCCGATGTCGAACTGAGCGTCACCCGCGTCCAGTTCGGCGCGATCACGCGCGCGCAGGCGCTCGATTACTGGAACTCCGGCGAGCCCGCCGACAAGGCCGGCGCCTACGCGATCCAGGGTCATGCGGCGCGCTGGATCTGCGCGATCGAAGGCAGTTACAGCGGCGTCGTCGGTTTGCCGTTGTTCGAAACCGTGTGGCTGCTCGAACGGCATGGCGTGCAGCTCGGCGCCGCTTCGACGACGCCGGCGGAGACTGCCGCATGAGCGCCGAAATCCTGGTCAACATCGGCGCGCAGGAGACGCGTGTCGCCTTGGTCGAAGGCGGCGCCACGCAGGAAATCTACGTGCAGCGCACCGCGCGTCACGGCCTCGTCGGCAACATCTACAAAGGCACCGTCAAGCGCGTGCTGCCGGGCATGCAGGCCGCGTTCGTCGACGTCGGTCTGGCGCGCACTGCGTTCCTGCACGTTGCCGACATGCTCAATCCAGAGCCGCCGGATGCGCCGCTGCCGTCGGTGGAAAAGCTGCTGCGCGAAGGCCAGAGCGTGCTGGTGCAGATCCTCAAAGATCCGATGGGCAGCAAGGGCGCGCGCTTGACCACGCTGCTGTCGATCCCGTCGCGCTACCTGGTGCTGATGCCGTTCGACCAGACCATCGGCGTGTCGTCGAAGATCGAGGATGAAACCGAGCGTGCGCGGCTGCGCGAGCTGCTCGAGCGGATCGCGCCGCAGGCCGCACCCGATCTGCTGCAGCGCGGCGTCGGCGTGATTGCGCGCACCGCCGCGGAAGGCGCCGACGAAACCGCGCTGAGCGCCGACCTGGCGTTCCTGATGCGGCTGTGGCTCGGCGTCGAGCAGCAGGCGCAGCGCGCCAACAGCGGCGAACTGGTGCACGGCGACCTGCCGCTGTCGATGCGCATCCTGCGCGACCTGCTCGGCACCAAGGTCGAACGCGTGCGCATCGACAATGCCGACGAAGCCAAACGCGTCGCCCAGTTCGCGCGCGTGTTCCTGCCGGATCTGGCGCACACCGTCGAAGCCTACTGCGGCACCGCGCCGATCTTCGATCTGTTCGGCGTCGAAGACGAATTGAATCGCGCGCTGGAGCGCAAGGTCGACCTGAAATCCGGCGGCCATCTGGTGATCGACCAGACCGAGGCGATGACCACGATCGACGTCAACACCGGCGCCTTCACCGGCCATCGCAATCTCGAGGAGACCATCCTCAAGACCAATCTCGAAGCGGCCGGCGCAATCGCACGTCAGCTGCGGCTGCGCAATCTCGGCGGCATCATCATTCTCGACTTCATCGACATGAAGATCGACGAGCATCGCCTGCAGGTGCTGCGCACGCTGGAGAAGGAAGTCGCGCGCGATCCGGCGCGCACGCACATCTATCCGTTCACCGAACTCGGGCTGGTACAGATGACGCGCAAGCGCACGCGCGAAAGTCTCGGCCACATCCTGTGCGAACCCTGCGCCGCCTGCGGCGGCCGCGGTAACGTCAAAACGGTCGAGACCGTGTGCCAGGAAATCGCGCGCGAAGTGCAGCGCGCCGCGCGGCTGTACGAATCGAAAGCCTTCTTGGTGCTGGCCGCGCCGAACGTCATCGCGCGCCTCGCCGAGGAACAGGCCGGCGGCCTCGCCGAACTGGAAGCGCTGCTGAAGCGGCCGATCAAGCTGCAGGCGGAAACGCAATATCCGCAGGAAACTTTCGACGTGGTGCCGGTGTGAGGAACGGCTGCGCGGTAAACCGTGCAGCGTAACCAGCGCCGCTGGTGGCTCTGGGGCATTTCCGCGCTGGCGGCATTCGCGGTGCTCGCCGCGCTGATCAGCAGCCTGTTTCAACTCGCGGTCGAGGCGGTGCCGGGTTATCGGCAGAAAGTCGAGCAGCGGGTGTCGCAGGCTTCGGGCTATCCGGTGGCGATCGGCAGCATGGCGCTGGCCTGGCGCGGACTGCAGCCGACGCTCGATCTGCGCGATGTCTCGGTGCTGCCGCACGCAGCCGCTGCGAACAGCGTCAGCAGCGCCGCACCGCTGCTGCATCTTGGCGAACTGCGGCTCGGCTTCAGCCTGTGGCGCCTGCTGCGTACCGATTGGCTGCCGGTGCGCGCCGATCTGCGCGGACTCGATCTGCGCGCCGATGTCGACGAAGTCGGTCATTGGTCGCTGCACGGCTTCGACAGCGGCGGCAGCGGCGACCCGGCTGCAGCACTGCGCCAGCTGCAGCGGCTGATGCGGCTGCGCCTGCTCGATTGCCAGCTCGAAGTGCACGACGTTGCCTTGCGCGGCGGCCCGCTGCTGTTCCACATGCGGCTCGCCGACATCGAGCATAGCGGGACTGCGTTCCGTTTCCGTGCCGATGTCGAGCCGCCGCCGAGCATGGCCGGTGTCGCCGAACTGCGCGGCGTGCTGATCGGCGATCTCGGCCAGACCGCAAGCCTCGACGGCGGCTGGACCCTGGCGATCCGCGAGCTGCGCGGCTGGCCCTGGCTGACGCAGCAACTGGCCGACGATGCGGCGTTGAAATTGAGCGCTGCGCGGCTCAGTTTCGACGGCACGATACGCGCCGGCCGCGTGACTTCGATCGAAGTGCAGGCGAATGCCGCGCAGGTCGCCGCCGAGCGCGATGCGCACACGCTGGCGCAGATCTCGCAGTTCCAACTGCACAGCAAGGCGCAACCGACTGCGGACTGCTGGAAAGTCGAGATCAGCGATCTCGAACTCGATGGCGCACGCGGGCACTGGTCGGCCGGCAAGGGCCGCTACGAATGCACCCATGACGCCAACGGCGTCGCCGTCGATGGCCGCGTCGAACTGCTGCGGCTCGATGACCTCGCGCCGTGGCTCGGTTTGTGGAAGGACCTGCCGGCGAGTGCTGCGCGCGTGCACGACATCGTCGGCGATCTGCACGACGTGCAGCTCAGCACCTTGCCGCCGGACAGCAGCGATCGCGGCGAGCCACGCACCTACGTCAAGCTCGCCGCACGCCTGCAGGACGGTGGATTGAGCGCCGCCGCGCAGCAGCCCGGCATCGCCGGTTTGAACGGACAGCTCAGCGCCGACAACGACAGCGGCCAGCTGCGCGTCGACAAGGGCGCCTTGCAGTTGAGCTTGCCGGAGACGTTCGAACAGGCGCTGCCGGTGGACGCGTTCAGCACCGCGCTGAACTGGCGTCGCGAAGGTCGCGACTGGCATCTGTGGGCGCCGCAGTTCGATTGGCAGGCGGTCGGCACGCAGGGCAGCGGCCGGTTCGATCTGCTGTTCGCTGCGAACGCAGCGCCGCGGCTCCGCATCAATGCAGCTTTCTCGAGCAGCGATGCGATGCTGGCGAAGCCCTATATGCCGCTCAGCTGGACGCCGCAGACGCGCGCATGGCTGGCGCGCGCGCTGGTCAAGGCCAGTGTGCCGAAGGGCTCGCTGGTACTCGAAGGCGCGATGCAGGATTTCCCGTTCACCGAACCGGGCAGCGGCCGCTGGGCGCTCGATCTGGAACTGGCCGATGGAACGCTGGCGTTCTCGCCGGACTGGGCACCGATCGAACAGCTGCATGGAAAATTGTCGATGCGAGGCCACGGCCTCAGCAACGATGCCGATCGTGCGCAGATCGGCGGCAACCAGATCGATCAGGTGCGCGCATCGATCGCCGATTTCCGCGATGCGCAGCTGCTGGTCGATGGCAGCGTGCACGGCGAGGCGGCGCGTTTCTACGACGTATTGCGCGCGAGTCCGCTGCATCAGCGCTTGTCCGGACTGATCGACAAGACCGACCTCAACGGACCGGCGCAACTCGATCTGCATCTGGAAGTGCCGCTGGCTGCTGCGGAGGAGCAGACGCATGCGCGCGGACACGTTGCGGTGAATAAGGTGACGTTGAAGGTGCACGGCCTCGATGAACCGATCCGCGAGATCGTCGGCGCGGTCGATTTCGGCGCCACCGGCGTCAGTGCCGATGCACTCAACGGGCGTTTCTACGGGCGTCCGCTGACGGTGAATATTCATCCGGAGAACGGCGTTCCGACCGGCGTGCTGGAAGCGCAGACCAGCCTGCCATTGGCCGATGACGCCGGCCTCGCCGGCACCTATGTGCCGCCGTGGTTGCGGCGCCAGCTGAGCGGTAGCGCCAACCTGCATGCACGCCTGCCGCTGGGCGGTGCCGACGAAGGCCGGCTGACCGTCTCCAGCGATCTGCGCGGTCTCAGCAGTCGCCTGCCGCCGCCGTTGACGAAGAGCGCCGACAGCGCGCTGCCGGTCACCGTGCATGTCGGCAGTGATGCGCAGACGCCGCTGCAACTCGGCATCGAAGTCGCCGATGTGATGCGCGTCGGTTTGCGTTTCGCCAGCCAGGAGAGCAACGGCGCTGGCAGCCGGCCCACCAACGGCAGCCGGCCGATGGCGGTGCGCGGCATCGAAGTGCGGCTCGATGGCGCGGCGATTCCGCGTGCACAGGCCGATGGCATCGTCGTCGACGGTGCGCCGGCGGTGCTCGATCTGGCGCCGTGGATTCCGTTCATCACCGATCTCGGTGCCGAAGGCAACCCGGCCGACCTGAGCCCGGCGGCGGGTACGCGCAAATCGCTGGCCTTCGTATCGGCGGATCTGCGTCCGCAGCGCTTGCTCTACGGCGACTTCGTGCTGCTGCAGCCGCAATTGCGCGCGCATCCGCTCGACAGCGGTTATCGCGTCGAGCTCAGCGGCGATTCGGCGCAGGGCACGATCGACTGGTCGAAAGCCGACAACGGCCACATCGTCGCGCGCCTACAGCGCCTGAAATTCGAGGCGATGACGCCGCATGCCGAGGTGCCTGCCGCTGCTGGCAACGATGCGCCGCCGTTTGCACCCGCGCGCGCGCCGACACTCGATCTGACTTGCGACGACCTGCACGCCGGCGCCGCCGATCTCGGCCATCTAACGCTCACCACTGCGCGCGCCGCCGACGGCCAGCAGGTCGATGCGCTGCGCCTGCAGGGCGGTGAAATGCAGCTCGATGCCAACGGCGTCTGGCGCCGCGCCGCCGGTCAGTCGAGCGCCGAGCTGGCGTTCTCGATCGACAGCAGCAAGATCGGCGACGTGTTCAGCGCGATCGGCTATCCGCACACCATCGCCGCCAAGCAGGCGCGCATCAAGGCGGCGCTATCGTGGCCGCCGGATGCAGCCGGTCTGCAATGGGCGCAGGCGGTGGGCACGATCGACCTCGATCTGCACAAGGGCGATCTGAAGAATGTCGATCCCGGCGCCGGTCGTGCGCTGGGATTATTCAGCCTGTATGCGCTGCCGCGGCGCCTGCTGCTGGATTTCCGCGATGTCTTCGCCAAGGGCCTGAGCTTCGATCAGCTCAGCGGCAAGTTCGCGCTCGGGCAAGCTCAGGCGCGCACCGACAGCCTGGAGATCAAGTCGCCGAGCCTGCGCATCGTTATGCACGGCCGCATCGGTCTGGCCGCGCGCGACTACGACGAGCACGTCACCGTCTACCCGGACGTCACCACCGGCGTCACCATCGCCGGTGCACTCGCCGGCGGCCCGCTCGGTGCGGCGATCGCGCTGGTCGCGCAGGAAGTGCTGGGCAAGCCGTTCAACAAGCTCAGCCAGTTCAGCTATCACGTCACCGGACCCTGGGACAATCCGCAGATCAAGCATGGCGAAGCCAACAAGGATGAATGTCCGCAAGACACGCCGGTCGATGCGAAGGCGCCGACCGACGCGCGCGGCAAGGCCTGTTCGCCGCGTGTCGAGCGTGCGCCGCGCGTCGAACCGGGCGCGCCGGCAGCGGCACAACCGAACACGGATACGGCGCCACCGGCAAGCAGTCCGCCGCCACCCGCCGACGCCGCAGCCGTATCCGTGGAACCTTCCGCGTCATCGGCTGCCGATACCGTGCCCAAGGCCACGCAGGAGCCACCGCCGTGAATTCAGCGCAATCGAACCAGGTCGCCGCGATCCAGATGTGCTCGACCGATCAGCGCGACGACAATCTCGCCACTGCCGCGCGGCTGCTCGAACAGGCCGCCGCGGCCGGCGCCAAGCTCGCCGTGCTGCCGGAGAACTTTGCACTGATGGGCCGCCACGAGAAGGACAAGCTGGCGATTGCGGAAAGCCCAGGCAGCGGTCCGATCCAGGATTTTCTGTCGGCCATCGCGCGCCGCCTGCAGCTGTGGATCGTTGCCGGCACCGTGCCGCTGGCGGTCGAGGGTGACGATCGTCACGTCTGGGCGGCGTCGCTGGTGTACTGCGATCAGGGCCGGCTGGCCGCGCGTTACGACAAGATTCACCTGTTCGATGTCGAAGTGCCCAACATCAATCGTGGGGGCGACGGCGGCGGTGGCGGTGAGCGCTACCGCGAATCGGCCAGCATCGCGTTCGGCGCGCCGAATGCCGTGGTGGTCGATACGCCGGCTGGCAAGCTCGGCCTGTCGGTGTGTTACGACCTGCGCTTTCCCGAACTGTACCGGCGCCTGGTTGCGGCGGGTGCGGAGATTCTGTGCGTGCCATCCGCATTCACCGAACGCACCGGGCGTGCGCACTGGGAAGCGCTGCTGCGCGCGCGTGCAATCGAGAACCAGTGCTTCGTCATCGCGCCCGGGCAAGCTGGTGAGCATGTCAACGGCCGCTGCACCTGGGGTCACAGCCTGATCCTCGATCCCTGGGGCGAAACCCTGGCGCTGCTGGAAAGCGGCGAGGGCGCCGCCGTCGCCGCGCTGCCGCGCGAACGGCTCGAAGAAGTGCGGCGCACGTTTCCGGCGCTGACGCACCGGCGTCTTGAATGAGCCCGTTGCGGCTGCATCTTCAGTTGTCCAGCATGCAACAGCGGGTTCGCGCAAAGCACGCCAAGAAAGGCGTGAAGTTTTTTTACCTTTGCGAGCTTGGCGCGACATTTGTTTCATCGTTTTTTGAGTAGTCCTCTTACTTTCCAAACCCTCTCCTCATGACCAACGCCCTCGAAATCGCACATCGCACGCTGCTCGCGCCCGCCGCGCTGGACCAATCCGGCATCGCGCGCGTGCTCGGCGGACTGATGCGGCCCGGCATCGACGCCGCCGATCTGTATTTCCAGCACTCGCTGTCGGAGAGCTGGTTCTTCGAGGACGGCATCGTCAAGAGCGGCAGTCATCACGCCGAGCAAGGCGTCGGCGTGCGCGCGATGGCCGGCGAGAAGCAGGGCTTTGCGTATTCGGATGATTTGGCACTGCCGGCGCTGACCGATGCCGCTGGTGCTGCGACCGCGATCGTGCGCCAGGGTCAGAGCGGCACGCTGGCGCGAACGCGCAGCCCGAGCGCGGTCGCGCTGTATCCGGCAACCAATCCGCTGGAAAGCTGGCCGGTCGAGAAGAAGCTCGATCTGCTGAAGCGCGCCGACAGCGCCGCGCGTGCGGCCGACGCGCGTATCCAGCAGGTGATGGTGTCGCTGGCGGCGAGCTTTGAGGTCATCATGGTCGCCGCCGCCGATGGCACGCTGGCCGCCGACGTGCGGCCGCTGGTGCGGATGAATGTCACCGTCATTGCCGAAGACATAGGTCGCCGCGAGCAGGCCGGTGCTGGTGGCGGCGGTCGTGGCGCCTATGCCGAGTTCTTCGGCGACGATGCCCCCGAGCGCTACGCGCGCGAAGCGGTGCGGCAGGCGCTGGTGCTGCTGGAGTCGGTGCCGGCACCGGCCGGCAACATGCCGGTGGTGCTCGGTCCTGGCTGGCCCGGCGTGCTGCTGCACGAAGCCGTCGGCCATGGCCTCGAAGGCGACTTCAATCGCAAAGGCACCTCGGCATACGCGGGCCGCATCGGCGAGAAAGTCGCGAGTCCGCTGTGCACCGTGGTCGACGACGGCACGCTGCCGAATCGGCGCGGCTCACTGACGCTCGACGACGAAGGCACGCCGACCCAATGCACCACGCTGATCGAGAACGGCATCCTGCGCGGCTACATCCAGGACAAACTCAACGCAAGGCTGATGGGCATGGCCGCCACCGGCAACGGCCGCCGCGAATCGTTCGCGCACCTGCCGATGCCGCGCATGACCAACACCTATCTGCTCGCCGGACAGTCCGATCCGGCCGACATCATTGCTTCCGTCGACAAGGGCATCTACGCGGTCAACTTCGGCGGCGGCCAGGTCGACATCACCTCCGGCAATTTCGTCTTCACCGCGACCGAGGCCTACCTGATCGAAGGCGGCAAGGTCACGCGTCCGGTGAAAGGCCTGACGCTGATCGGCAACGGCCCCGAAGTGCTGTCGCGCGTCAGCATGGTCGGCAACGATCTCAAGCTCGACAGCGGCGTCGGTGTCTGCGGCAAGGAAGGCCAGAGCGTGCCGGTCGGCGTCGGTCAGCCGACACTGAAAATCGATTCGCTGACAGTGGGTGGGACGCAGGCTTAAGGAGACGTTGGGCTTCACGATGAAGCGCAGAGAGCCATTCATGGTCAACGTCACCCATCAAGGCAGCTGCCACTGCGGCCGCGTCCGTTTCGAAGTCGACGCGCCGGCGCGGATTGCAGCGCTCGACTGCAATTGCTCGATCTGCCGCATGAGCGGCTTCCTGCATCTGATCGTGCCGGCGTCGCGTTTCCGTCTGCTGGCCGGCGCCGAGCATCTGAGCGAGTACAGCTTCAACAGCGGCGCCGCGCGGCATCGCTTCTGCAAGGTCTGCGGCATCAAGGCTTTCTATATTCCGCGCTCGAATCCGGATGGTGTTGATGTCAACGTCCGCTGTCTCGATTGCGCGACGATCGAACAGGTCGAAGTCAGCCTGTTCGATGATGCGCAGCGCGAGGCCGGCAGCGCCGCAATCGCACATCTGTCGCGCGATCCTTCAAACTAGGCGTTCGCTTCAACCCGCATATACGAGGATTCACGCCATGAACGACGTCGTCGTTATGCCCCGCACCAGCACCACTGCCATCGTCAGCCTGATTTTCGGCGTGCTGACCTGGTTCGCGCTGCCCTTCATCGGCGCCATCATCGCGGTGATCTGCGGTCACGCGGCGCGTTCCGAAATCGCCTATTCCGGCGGTCGCGTCGACGGCGCCGGCCTGGCCCTGACCGGCCTGCTGCTCGGCTGGATTCACCTGAGCCTGTTCATCGGCGCATTCCTGCTGCTGCTGGCGCTGCCGTTCGGCCTGTTCGGCGGCCTGCACTGGATTCTGCATTTCCTGCAGAGCCTGCCGGAGTGCGGCACCACCACCACAGCATGAGCCGACGACCGCTGGGACGGCTGCGCATCATCGCCGGCGAATGGCGTAGCCGCCTGATCGATTTCGATGCCGCCGACGGTGTAAGGCCGACGCCCGATCGCGTGCGGCAGACGGTGTTCGACTGGCTCAGCCCGATCATTGCGGGTGCGACTTGTGTGGATCTGTTCGCCGGCAGCGGCGCACTCGGTTTCGAAGCGCTGTCGCGTGGTGCGGCGACGGTCAGCTTCGTCGAAACCGGCGTCGCCCAGACCGATGCGATCCGCGCCGCCGCGGCCAAGCTCGGCGCAGTGGTGCGTACTGAAGTCGTCAACCTCGACGCAATGGCCTGGCTGCGCGGCACGCGCGCGCATTTCGATCTCGCTTTCGTCGATCCGCCCTACGATGCCGGCCTGTGGCAGCCGGTGCTGCTGGCATTGCAGCCGGTGTTGAAGGACGACAATCGCGTCTACGTCGAATGGCCGAAAAAAATCACACCGCTGTGGCCGCCGGGCTGGCAGGTGCTGAAGGAGAAAACGGCCGGTCAGGTAAGCTACGCGCTCGCCACTTATCGCGCGCCGGAGTCCGCCGGCTAGCGGCCTCATCGGGAATTTGCGAATGACGATCACCGCGGCCTATAGCGGCACTTTCGATCCAATCACGCTGGGTCACAACGACATCATCCATCGCGCCGCGCGGATGTTCCCGAAGCTGATCGTCGCGGTCGGCTCCAACGTCGCCAAGAATCCCAAGTTCACGCTGGAAGAGCGCTGCGATCTGATCCGCGCCTCGGTCGCCGATCTCGACAATGTGAAGGTCGTCGGCTTCGATGGCCTGGTGGTCGATTTCGCGCGCGAGCACGGCGTCACCGTGCTGGTGCGCGGCGTGCGCACGGTCGGCGATGTCGATTACGAAAAACAGATGGCGGTGATGAATCGCGATCTATATCCGCAGCTCGACACGGTGATGCTGGCGCCGTCGCCGGAGTTCGCGCATCTGTCGTCGAGCCTGGTGCGCGAACTCACCAGTCTCGGTGCGCCGGTCGCCAAGCTGGTGCCGAAACCGGTGGTCGCCGAGTTGCTGCGCCGCTTCGGCCGGCCGGTGCGCAAGTCGCGCTGAGCACACGGGCAAGAGGCTAAGCTGTTGCGATGGCGCTGAAGATCACCCACGAGTGCATCAACTGCGATGTCTGCGAGCCGGTGTGTCCGAACCATGCGATCTCGCAAGGTGTCGAAATCTACGACATCGATCCGGACCTGTGCACCGAATGCGTTGGCCATTTCGACGAGCCGCAATGCCAGGTGGTCTGCCCGGTCGCCTGCATTCCGCTCGACCCTGAACATGAAGAAAGCCGCGAGCAGTTGCAGCTGAAGTATCGGCGGCTGATGGAGATTGTGAAGTGAAAGGATTCGTGTCCGCAGCTGCGGGCGTGCTGCTGAGTTTGTCGCTGCTGGTGGATGCCGCACCGGCGCGTGCGGGCGTCAATCCGCCAGGCATCGCCGTCGCCAGCGCGCATCCGCTCGCCACCGATGCCGGCATCGAAGTGATGCAGGCCGGCGGCAATGCCTTCGACGCGGCGGTTGCGGTGAGTGCGGCGCTGAGCGTGGTCGAGCCGACCGGCTCCGGAATCGGCGGCGGCGGCTTCTGGCTGTTGCATCTGACGGCGAAAGACGCAGCGGCGAAATCCGCAGCGCAGAACAAGAACGAAGGCAGCGACGTGTTTGTCGACGGCCGCGAAGTCGCGCCGATGGCCGCGACTGCAGACATGTATCTCGATGCGCAGGGCAAGGCGATCGACATCGCGTCGCGCGACGGCGCACTCGCCGCCGGCATTCCCGGCGAACCGGCGGCGCTGGTACAGCTTGCGAGCAAGTACGGCAAGCTCGGTCTCGCGCGCGATCTCGCGCCGGCAATCCGTTATGCGCACGACGGCTTCGCGGTCGATCCGAAGTTGGCGCATGCGATTTCCGAAAATGTCTCGCGCCTGTCGCCGGCCGCGGCGGCGATCTTCGCACCTGGCGGCAAGCCGCTCGCTGCCGGCGATAAGCTGGTGCAGGCCGATCTGTCCAAAACCCTGCAATTGCTGGCATCCAAAGGCGTAGCCGGGTTCTATCAAGGCAATCTCGCACACACCCTGGTGGCCGGCGTGCGCGCCGCGCGCGGCATCTGGAGCGAAGACGATCTGGCGCGCTACAGCGTGGTTGAGCGCGAGCCGTTGGTGACGTATTTCCGCGACTATAAGCTCGTCACTTCACCGCCGCCGTCGGCCGGCGGTATCGCGCTGGCGGAAACGCTGCAGCAACTCGAAGTGCTGGGCTGGACCGACACGCACGATGCCGCGGCCAAGCATCTGGTGATCGAAAGCCTGCGCCGCGCGTATCACGATCGCGCGCAGTATCTCGGCGATCCGGATTTCGTCAGCATTCCGCTGACGCGGCTGGCTTCGCGCGACTATGCGATCAGCCTCGCGCGCAGCATCGATCGCAAGCACGCGACGCCGAGCAGCAGTCTCGATGCCGCGGCGAAGCCCGCGGTCGAAGGCGGCCAGACCTCGCACTTCTCGGTGATCGATGCCGACGGCAATCGGGTTGCCGCGACGATGTCGATCAACCTGCCGTTCGGCTCCGGCTTCATGGTGCCCAGCACCGGCGTGCTGCTGAACGACGAGATGGACGACTTCGCCGCCAGCACCACCGCCAGCAATGCCTACGGACTGATCGGCTCGAAGGCCAATGCAGTGGCGCCGCGCAAGCGGCCGCTGTCGACGATGACGCCGACCTTCGTCGAAGGCCCCAACGGCACGCTGGTGATCGGCACGCCCGGCGGCAGCCGCATCGCGACGATGGTGCTGCTCGGTATCCTGAACTTCGTCGACGGCGCCGATGCGCAGACCATCGTCGCCGCACCGCGCTACCACCATCAATATCTGCCGGATGTCGTGCAGTTCGAGCCGGGCGCCTTGAGCGATGCCGAGCAGCAGGATCTGGCGGCAATGGGCGATACGCTGAAGCCGCTGAGTTCAACCTACGGCAATCTGCAGGTGGTGCTGTGGAAGCCACAGACCGATGTGCTGCAGGCGGCGGCCGATCCGCGGGCGGTGGGGACAGGTCGCGTTGTGCTGACCGCTGCGCACTGAGCGATGTAACGTGTGGGTGGAAGTTTGTAGCTTGGGGTTCGCTGCGCTCTCCCCAAGCTACGCCGGTGCAA
Source organism: Nevskia sp. (assembly GCA_028291645.1). Taxonomy (GTDB): domain Bacteria; phylum Pseudomonadota; class Gammaproteobacteria; order Nevskiales; family Nevskiaceae; genus Nevskia. The sequence goes on along the minus strand of JAQGNU010000199.1, from coordinate 788 downwards.
TCACTCGGCTAATGCAAACTCCGCGATTACCGGCGCATGATCCGAAGGCCGCTCCAATCGCCTCGGTGCCAGATCCGCAACGCAGGACACGCAAGTCTCCGCGAGCGCATGCGAGGCCAGCACATGATCGATCCGCAGGCCCAGATTGCGACGGAAGCCGGCCTGCCGATAGTCCCACCAGGTGAAGCTCGCTGGCGGCTGCTCGAAGCGACGGAAGCAGTCGCTCAAGCCCAGGTCGATCAAGGCACGCAGCGCAGCGCGTTCGGCATCGCTGCACAGCACTTGCCCGGCCCAGGCGATGGGATCGTGCACATCGGCATCGGCCGGTGCGATGTTGTAATCGCCGACGATCGCCAGCTGCGGGTGAGCGGCCAGTTCGGTCTGCAGATAGCCGCGCAGGGCTTCGAGCCAGCGCAGCTTGTACGCATACTTGTCGCTGCCGACCGCCTGACCGTTCGGCACATAGACATTGATGATGCGCACGCCCAGCACCGTCGCCGCGATCACGCGCTTGTGGTCGTCGTCGAAACCTGGAATGCCCATGCTGACGTCGAGCAGCGGATGCGGTGAAATCAGCGCGACGCCGTTGTAGGTTTTCTGGCCGCTGTGTATCCAGTTGAGGCTGGCCGCGGCGAATTCCGCTGCGGGAAACTTGTCGTCGGTGAGCTTGGTTTCCTGGATGCCGAGCACGTCGATCGGTGCCGCCGCAGCCGCCTGTGACTTGAGCCAGTCCTCCACATGCGGCAGCCGCACGCGCAGCGAGTTGACGTTCCAGGTGGCGATTCTCA
>JAQGNU010000159.1 GCA_028291645.1 Nevskia sp. | reverse complement strand
AGCTGCTGCGCTCGGCATCTCGCGCGAATCCGGCCCATTCAATGGATGGGGGAATCCTCACATACTGATATGTATGCTGCGGTTCCTGCGCTCCGGGTTCGCGCGACCTGCCTTCGCTCGCGACGCTTCTTCAGAGATTCCTTAGGTGCCGGCGGATGAGCGCAGCGTCAGCTGCGCCGGGGAATCGCGGTAGCTACGCCGGCTAGCTTTTCGGAATTCTGCGGGTGCGGCAGCGGGAAGGTTTAAAATCGGCGTCTTTCCACGCTCGAGCCGGTGCTTCATGGATACGCAAACCAGCGAACTGAACCTGTTCCGCGACAACGTCGTGCGCTTTCTCGCCGACGAAGTCGAACCGCATTACGAGAGCTGGGAAAAATCCGGCATCCTGCCGCGCGAGCTGTATCTGAAGATGGGCGCAGCCGGCCTCTTGTGTGTCGACCAGCCGGAAGAGTACGGCGGCACCGGCGCACCGTTCGAGTTCTCGATGGTGGTGCTGCACGAGGCCGCGCGCATGGGCTTCCTGGCGCTGGCGTCGAATCTCACGGTGCATTCGGATATCGCCGCGCCGTACATCCTGCATCTCGGCAACGAAGAGCAGAAGCACTACTGGCTGCCGAAGATGGCCAGCGGCGAAAGCATCGGCGCAATCGGCATGACCGAGCCCGGTGCCGGCTCCGATCTGCAGGGCATCAAGACCAGCGCGCTGGCCGATACCGATGGCGGCTACCTGATCAACGGCTCGAAGACCTTCATCACCAACGGCCAGCATGCCGGCGTCGTCGTGCTCGCCGCGAAGACCGATCCGAAAGCCGGCGGCAAGGGCACCACGCTGTTCACCTTCGATACCGCACTGCCCGGCTTCAAGCGCGGCCGCAATCTCGACAAGATCGGCCTGCACAGCGCCGACACTTCGGAAATGTTTTTCGACAATGTGAAAGTGCCGGCGAACGCCGTGCTCGGCCGCGTCGGCGGCGGCTTCGGCCATCTGATCGACGAACTGCCGCGCGAGCGCCTTGCGCTGGCGGTCACCGCGGTCGCGCACGCGCAGGGCGCGCTGGAAAAGACCATCGACTACGTCACCACGCGCAAAGCTTTCGGCGCACCGATCGCCAGTTTCCAGAACACGCGCTTTGAACTGGCGAAAATGAAGACCGAGATCGAGACGCATCGCGCGTTCGTCGAAAAGTGCACGCGCCTTTATCAGGAGCGCGCACTCGACGTGCCGACTGCAGCGATGGTCAAGCTCGCCACCACCGAGATGGAAGGCCGCGTCACCGACGGCTGCCTGCAGCTGTTCGGTGGCTACGGCTACATGAGCGAATACCCGATCTCGCGCTACTGGAGCGATGCGCGCATCCAGCGCATTTATGGCGGCACTTCGGAGATCATGAAGGAAGTGATTGCGCGGTCGTTAGTTGGGCGCTGAGCGGAATATCCGCGAGTGGCGTTGGTTTGCAGTTGAACGTCGTGTTTCAGCCCAAAGCGATCGGTGACGAATGGTCGCTTCAGGGAAGACAAATCCGCAAAAACTCCGGACCAGACCGGAACTGGCAACTGTCTCCGATCCCCGGCTGGCCCCTTGCTTGGCCATGACGATCTTCATGCCTTTTCACGGGGACGCCGCGTCGCACGGACACTGCGATCGTGCCATCGGCGAAATGAACGGCTGAGAGATGAAAGGTCGGAGTAGGCGAGCAGGCCGGCAATCTGCGTGGCGCTCATTTCCGAGTGTTTCAGGTACTTTCCTGCAAGATCGCAGCGAACGGCGTCCTTGATCGACCGGAAGCTTTGATCCGAGGCCTTTAACCGTTCCTGCAAGCTGCGCACCGAGAGCCCCATCGCAACGGCGACATCCTTGATGCCGCAAGGCGCGAACGGTAGCAGTGTTCGCACGATGCCCTCGACCTGCAGCGGCGCCGCAGTGACAAGCACACCCTCCTCGTTGCGCAAGATATTGCGAACCAGGGTGCGGTTGCCGGGCCGATTGCCCCGCAGCGGGCGACCGAGGATGCGGCCGTCGAGATGGATCGCGTTACGATCGCTGTTGAAGTGGAGGTTGGGACCGAACAGTCTGCGGTGCGTGCGCAGGTCCCGCGGCGCTTCGTGGCGGAACCAAACGGCGGTTGGCGTCCAGTCCGGTGGACCGTGCGACCGGACTTCGCCGAGGACGGTAGCCAGGGCGAATTCGGCAATCTGCACTTCGTTGTCCGCCTGTCCACTGGCCGCCGACCAGCCCAGAATGGCGCCTCCGCCGGACGACTCGAAGCTCATCAGCGCGGCGCTGCTGTAGAGATCGTAGTTCCGCGCGAGGTCCTCGCACATCTCACCAACCGTGCGGGCGTTGCGCAACAACACCCACAGTGGACCAATGACCGCGGCGAGCCGCGTGCCGGCCGACATCTCGAGGCCCCAGTTGCGGCGACGGCAGGTCCGCGCGGCAATGTCGAAGAACCTGATCACCGCCCGGCCGCTGATCAGCAGGTCGGCGTCTCGCAGCGCTGCGGCAGGAATGCCGGCCGCGGCGGCGATTGCGCCCGGCCGCTTGCCGGATTCGCGGATCTTTTGCGCGGCGCCGCTGAGGATGATGCTTCTGACCAGGGTTCCGGGCACGATTCCCTCCCATGGGTGGTCCGCGCATTTTGACAACAAACCCGCGCAAAATGCCAACTCGTCGGTTGGGAAAGCGGTGCATGCTCGGTCCTTCGTCAGATTAGCGCGCAGGCTGGAATCGACAACAGCCGCGCCCGGAGGAGTCATCACATGTCAGCCTCATCGCCTCTCATCGCGCACCCCGTGCCCACCGCAATTCCGCAGCACCTGATCGTCGACTTCGACGTCTACAACCCCACGTCCGACGCCGAACACTTTCACCAAGCCTTCGTCGATTTCCAGCGCGCCACCAAGTCTCCGCTAGTCTGGACCGCGCACCATGGCGGCCATTGGATCGCGGTAGGAGGACGGGACGTCTACAATCTCTATGCAGATCACGAGCGCTTCAGCTCCCGCCACTACTTCGTGCCGGCCACGCCTGAGCAGGGCACGTTAGGCGCTTTCACGCTCGATCCTCCGGACCACGGGCCGTTTCGCGCCTTCCTCAACACGGGGATGTCTCCAAAGATAGTCACTAGCAAGATTCCGCTGGTGCGCCAGCTTGCGATCGATCTCGCCGAACGGGCTGCGGGACGTGGCGGCTGCGATTTCCTCGCGGAGTTCGCGGACGTGCTGGCACTCACGGTTTTCCTCGGTCTTGTTGATCTGCCGTTCTCGGATCGCGAAAAGCTCGGCGCCCTAGTGGAAATGGCGGCGCGGGATCCTGATCCGGAGCATCGCATCGGCGGGATCGGAAAGATCGCCGAATATCTGCTGCCATACATCAACCAGCGCCGTGCGCATCCGGGCGACGACCTGCTGAGTCATGCCGTCAATGCGGACATCGGTGGCCGGCAGATTACGCTTGAGGAAGCGATCGGCGCCTCGATTCACCTGATGGGCGCAGGTCTGGATACCGTGTCCTCGCTGTTCAGCTTCGTCATCCTGTTCCTTGCACGGAACCCGGAGTTTCGCCGCAGGCTGATTGAGAATCCAGACTTGATCCCGACAGCGGCAACGGAGTTGATTCGCCGCTTCCCCGTGGTCGTGATGGTGCGGCAGGTACGTGCCGACATGGAGTATCTAGGCGTGGATCTCCGCAAGGGCGAGATGGTGGCCATCCCGACGGCCTTCTACAACCTCGACCCATCGATCTACGAACGGCCCATGGACGTCGACTTGAATCGCGGGGCTGGCAAGGTGCTGACCTTCGGCAACGGGCCGCACCGTTGTCCTGGATCGATACTGGGCCGTAATGAGCTCGTCATAGGGCTACAGGAATGGCTGAAGCGCATACCGAATTTCTCCGTCGCCCCGGGCGCGACGATTTCTGTTGTTGGGGGCACCGTCGCAAAGATCCTGAGTCTGCCGCTCGTCTGGTAGCAACGAAGCTTCCGATCGCACGTGCAGTAGCAGGTCGAATCTCCCATCCAACCGGCTCTTTCCATGAACACCGCCTCAGACAGTCTCGCCATACGGAACCTGGATATCAGGATCGCAACACAGAAAGCTGCGTTCCTGCGCGATCCGTACCCGTCAGCAGAGGAGCGTCGGGCGCACTTGGGCGCACTCGCGAGCATGATGCTGAGCTACCGTCCGCGCATTATCGAAGCACTGAATGCCGATTTTGGCACGCATCCTCAGGCCGCCGGCGAGTTGATCGAGGTACTGGGCGTCGCCGGCAGGGCCGCATTTGCCGCGGAGAATGTGCACTTGTGGATGAAGCCCGAGGATAGGGTCACGGATCCGGTGATATTCGGCACCGGTAGAGCGTATGTGCTGCCACAGCCCAAGGGAGTCATCGGCAACATGGTGCCGTGGAATTTCCCGTTCGATCTCTCGGTGGGTCCTCTGGTCGAGATGCTGGCCGCGGGCAACCGCGTCGTTATCAAGCCTTCAGAATTCACACCGGTCTGCGCGCAGTTGCTTCGCGAGATGTTGGCGGCCACATTCGATCGCGATGTCGTCGACGTGGCAGTCGGTGGCCTTGAGCTATCGAAGGTGTTTCCGACGAAACGTTGGGACCATCTGCTGTTTACGGGAAGCCCGCAGGTAGGGCGTCTCGTTGCCCTTGCGGCAGCGGACAATCTTGTTCCAGTAACGCTCGAGCTCGGCGGCAAGTGCCCTGCAATCCTGGCCGATGACGCCGTCGACGCCAGAACCGTTGGCCATATCCTGGGCATCAAGCTGATCAAGGATGGGCAGATGTGCATCTCGGTAGACTACTGCTTGGTGCCACGCGCGAAACTCAGCGATTTCGTCCGTCTGGCACGCACGCATGCCCATGAACACCTGCGCGGTCATAGCCAGGGTCCGGACTGCACAGGAATCATCAACAGCAGCAACCTGAACCGGCTTTGCGGCTTGCTTGACGAAGCGCGCTCCAGGGGATGCGAGGTGATCACTCTGGAAGAAGGCGGCAGTTTCGGTCCGGACTCACGGCGGATGCCGCTGAGCCTGGTGATCGACCCGCCGGAAGACTTGGCGTTGATGCGGGAGGAAATCTTCGGCCCCATTCTCCCGGTGAGGCCGTACGACTCGATCGATGAAGTCATCACCGGCATCAATAGTGGTGAGCGCCCGTTGGGCATCTACGTCTTTGCGCATGACCAGATCGTCGCCCGTCAGGTGCAATACCGAACCCTCTCCGGAGGGTTTTGTCACAACGCGGCTGCGGTGCATGGCGCCATTCCATCCCTCGGCTTTGGTGGGATCGGACACAGCGGCAGCGGCCGCCATCACGGCCTTGACGGGTTCAGGGAATTCTCAAACCTGAAGGGCGTGTTTGTGCGAGGAGACAACGACCACATCGACGCCTTGGCACCGCCCTACGGTCCGCTGGCCTCCAGGATTATCGCCGCGGCGCTCGGTGACTAGAGACGACAATTCCCTGCTATCGTCGATGGATGCCTATTGATTGAATAGTCTGGGAGCGGTGTGATGACGAGCAACGCGATATCGAATTGGCACCTCGTAGTGGAGACCCGGGATATCGCTAGGCTAACCACGCTCTTGGCCGACAACGTTGTGTTCCATTCTCCGGTCGTGCACACACCTCAAGTCGGGAAGGCAGCTGCGCGGCTGTATCTAGCCGCGGCGCTTGGCGTCTTCTTCAACGAATCGTTCCGGTATGTTCGCGAGATCATCTCCGACCAGGACGCGGTTCTGGAATTCGCGGTTGAAATCGATGGCATCAGTGTGAACGGCGTTGACATGATCACCTGGGATGCCGACGGGAGGATTGTGGACTTCAAGGTCATGTTGCGTCCCCTCAAGGCCATCAATCTGATCCATCAGAAGATGGCAGCGATGCTTCAGAAAGCGAAATGATCTAAGCGATGCCCCAATAAGCTGAATGGGGTCTTGCGCGCGGCCGTTGGTGCACTCGATTACTTGTCGGAATGAGCGGCTACTTTTCGGCAACCAGATTTACTGCGCCAGCAACCGGAATTGGCACAAAGCCTACTCCAGGCAAAATGCAGTGAGTATCCCAGGCGGGCCGCTAGCAAAAATAAAAACGAACACGTCCGAACAAACCCGCATTAGACGAATCTACATGCACGGCGTATCTTCCCGCGCCATTTCTTATCGAGGTCTTCGTGGATCGTCGCCGTCTCGCCGTCACGCTCGCTGGCGCCGCCGCATTCCTGACGCTGTACGCGCCGCAATCGCTGCTGCCCTTGCTGCGCAGCTGGCTCGGCAAGGATGCCGCGCTGGCAGGTCTGGTGATCTCCGCCGGCACTTTCGGCGTCGCGCTTGCCGCACCGTTCGCCGGCATGCTGGCGGACCGTTTCGGGCGGCGCCGCGTGATCGTCAGCGCGGCTTTCCTGACGGCCATTCCAACCTTGCTGATGGCGGCTGCGCCGACGCCGCCGCTGCTGCTCGCCGGCCGCTTTGCCGAGGGCATCTTTCTGCCCGGCATCTTCGCGGTGACGGTGGCGTATGCCGCCGACGAGTGGCCGGCAGTGCAGGCGCGCGCAGTCACTGCGCTGTACGTCGCCGGCACCATCGGCGGCGGCTTCTGCGGCCGTTTGCTGGCGGGTGTCGTCGGCGAATTCGCCGGCTGGCGCATTGCACTGGTGGCCTTGGCCTGCCTGCAATTCCTGGTGGCCTGGCTGATCCGCCGCTGGCTGCCGACCGAGCAGCGCTATCGCGAACCCGCGGCAGTACGTGTTGGCGTGTTCGAGCTATTGCGCGATCCGCGTCTGCGCGGCGCGTATGCCGCCGGCTGCGCGATCCTGTTCGCACTGGTCGGCGGCTTTACCTACATCACGCTGCGGCTGGCCGAAGCGCCGTTCGAACTGGGACCGGCGGCACTATCGGCGCTGTTCACGGTGTACCTGGTCGGCGTGGTGGTCACGCCGATGTCGGGCCGCATCCTCAACCGACTGGGCCACGCGCGCACGCTGACGCTGGCGTGGTCGGTCGCGATCGGCGGCCTGCTGCTGACCCTGGCCGCACAACTGCCGGTGATCGTCGTCGGCCTGTGCCTGTTCTCCGGCGGACTGTTCATCGCGCAGACCGCGGCCACCAGCTTCGTCGGTGAAGCCGCAGCGCATGCGCGCGCAACGGCGGTCGGGCTCTACGTTACCTGCTATTACCTCGGCGGCAGCGTAGGCGGCGTGTTGCCGGCGCCGCTGTTCGAACGCGTCGGCTGGCCCGGCGTCGTCGCCTTGATCGCGCTCGCCGCAGTGTTCTCGGTGACGATGGCACGCCGCGCGTTCCGGCTGCAGCCGGCGGCGGCGCATCCGGTCGAGGTCAGCGGCGAAGCGCTTTAGCATCTCGCGTTAGGATAGCGACAGCACACTATCGACCCATCGAACACATGCACATCCGGATCTGCCTGCTGGCCCTGCTCGCGCTGTTAGCCCTGATGCCTGTCCAGGCCGACGAGCTTTCCGATCTCCGCGCGGAAAATGCGCGGCTGCGTGCGCAGCTGGAAGCTGCGCAGAAGAATGCTCAGCCAGCCCCCGCGCCAACAGCAAACCCAGTCGTGCCCAATCCGGTCGCGGCACCGCCCATTGCGCCAATGGCAACGACAACGCCGCCGGTGGCGCCGACCACCGTCGCGGCGCCTGCACCAGCACCCGCGGCCGCGGCGCCTGCTGCAGCCGCAGCAGCACCAGTTGCCGAGACACCGGCCGCGCCGCCCGGCTACAAGCTGGTGCGCGTCGAGCCGCTACCGCCATCGGAACGCTATATGGACTCCGGCTGCAGCCGCGGCGCATTCCTGGGACCGCCGCCGGCACCGTGGCTGGACGTGGATGCTTGGAACGGCCTGCGCAGGGGCATGGCACCGAAGGATGTCGAGGATCTGATCGGCGTCGAACATCACGACGTCGACGCGCGCGGCATGAAGCAAGGCAGTACGGCCGTTGCGGCGATTCGGTCGGCGGCTGGGTGTTGTTCGAAGCCGGCCACGTGCGTTCGTGGTCGGCGCCGGATCGCTGATCCAAGATTCGAGCGCGATGCGCGCGGCTAGAGAAGGTCTGAAAAGTCCGACAACACTTGTCATGCCCGCGCAGGCGGGCATCCAGTTCATGCCGAATCAATGTGTTAACGAAAACTGGATTCCCGCCTGCGCGGGAATGACGACTTAATCAGAGTTCCCCTAGCGCTTGCTCTTCTTCGATTGCGCCATCAGCCGCTTGCGCTTCATCTGCTGGCGCGCGGTCAGTTCGTTCTTGCGGCCTTTGAACGGATTGTCGCCGGTCCTGAATTCGAGCCGTAGCGGCACGCCCTTGAGCTTGAACGCTTCGCGGAAGACGTTGGCCAGATAACTTTTATAGGAATCCTTGATCTTGTCGGTCTGGTTGCCGTGGATCAGGATCGCCGGCGGATTGCGGCCAACCTGGTTGGCGTAGCGCAGCTTGATGCGCCGGCCGAGCACCGCGTGCGGCGCGTGCCGCTCGATCGCTTTCTCCAGCACCTTGTTCAGTTCGGCGGTCGGCAGATCGCGCGTGGTGGACTGATACGCGGCGACGACATCCTGCATCAACTCGCGCAGGCCCGAGCCGTGCAGCGCCGAAACGAAATGCAGCGGCACGAAATCGAGGAACGGCAGACGGTAGTCGACCATTTCGCGCACCGCTTTGCGCGCATCGCCTTCGAGGCCATCCCACTTGTTCACCGCCAGCACCATCGCACGGCCGTGGTGCGCGATCAGGCCCATCAGGCGCGCGTCCTGCGTGCCGATCTCTTCATGCGCATCGACCATCGCGATGACCACATGCGCACGTTCGATCGCCTGCAGCGCTTTGACGATGGAAAATTTTTCGATCACTTCGGTGACGCGCGCGCGGCGGCGGATACCGGCGGTATCAATTAATTCAAATGGCTTGCCGTTCCATTCGAACTTCACCGAAATCGCATCGCGCGTGGTGCCGGGCTGATCCGACGACAGCACGCGCTCTTCGCCGAGCAGGCGATTGAGCAGCGTCGACTTGCCGGCGTTCGGACGGCCGACGATGGCGACACGGATGGTGCCGTCGTCCGGCAGCGGCGTATGGTCGACTGCCGGCGCATGCGCCAGCAGTTCGCGCAGCAAGGGTGCGATGCCATCACCGTGCTCGGCCGACACCGGCAGCGGTTCGCCGAGGCCGAGCGCGAAGAAATCGGCGACGCGCGCGCGGCCTATGCCCTCGGCCTTGTTGGCGAGCAGCCGCACCGGCTTGCCGAGCTTGCGCAAGTTTTCGGCGATGTCGCGATCCGACGGCAGCAACCCGGCGCTGGCATCGACCAGGAACAGCACGACATCGGCATCCTCGATCGCGATGCGCGCCTGCGCTTCGGCCAGCAGCGCGATCGCGTCGCTCGACTCCGGCATCAGACCGCCGGTATCGACGACGATGAAGCGGCGATCCTCGAACGTGCCGTGACCGTACTGGCGATCGCGCGTCAGTCCGGGGAAGTCCGCCACCAGCGCGTCGCGCGAGTTGGTAAAGCGATTGAACAGCGTGCTTTTGCCGACGTTGGGACGTCCAACCAACGCCAGAACAGGCAGTGATTCGGGCGGGATTTGAGGGGCTGGCTGCGACATGGGACGCGCAGCATGCCGGAACGGCGCATAAAAAGCATCGGCAGCGCTGCGTCTGGAAGCCTGCAGAAGACCGCCGAAGCGCGCCGGGACGGACTGATTTCATCATTCTGCAACAAGGAATGTTTTGACTTAGATGATCGTGCGCCGCTCGCCGCAGACACCGCGGCGAGTCCGCAACCGCTCAATTACCTGATCGTCATGTCCGTAAACCGCCGCAGATTCCTGCAG
>JAQGNU010000059.1 GCA_028291645.1 Nevskia sp. | reverse complement strand
CGGCGAGCGCTTCCGTTTGCTGCGCGGGATCGAAGGTCTATCGCTCAGCGGCATCGATGCGGCCGTGGTGCCATCGACGCCGCGGGCCTTCCTCGGCGAACAGGTCAACGGCGCGCGCTGGCTGTTCGATCCAGGTCTGATGGACGTACCGCCGCAGCTCGCGTTCCTGTGGGCGCGCGTGCATCGCGATATGGGCGCACTGCCATCGCGCTTCGGTCGCGTGGCGCGTTACGGCAGCACGCTGGTGACGGGGCCCTTGAGCCTGCGCATGCGATTCAAACCCGCTGCGCACGAACAGGCTCTGATCTACGACGCGCAATTTATCGATGCCAGCGGACACGTGCGCATTGCGATCTTCGATGGCGAGAGCACGATGAGCCCGGCGCTGAATCGTCTGGCACCGAACCACAGCGAGTTCATCGCCGGCTTGCGCGCGTGATCCGGCGCCGATCCGCCCGCATCTTGTCGGCGTCGTGAACAAGCCGCTCGATATCGCCATCGTCGGCCTGGCCGGCTGCTATCCGCGTGCGCGCGACGCGCGTGCGTACTGGCAGAACATTCTCGACAAGGTCGATGCGGTCGACGCGGCCGGCCCGGAATGGACCGGCCCATATCTCGATCCCGGTTCGACTGCAAACGATCGCATCTATACCAACAAGGGCGGCTTTCTGCGCGATCTGGCTGAGGTCAATCCGCTCGAGTTCGGCGTGCTGCCGAGCATGGCCGAGAATGGCGATCCCGATCACATGATGGCGCTGAAGCATGCGCGCGATGCGCTGCTCGACGCCGGCTATCCGAAAGAACGCAGCTTCGATCCGCAGCGTGCCGGCGTCATCATCGGCCGTGGCACTTACGGCAATCGCGGCATGGCCAGCGTGCTGAGCCGCGGGCTGTTTCTCGATCAGGCGATGGAGATGGCGCGCCTGCTGCGACCGGATCTGACGCCGGCCGATCTGTCGGATCTGCGCGAGCACTTCAGCAAGCAGTTGCCGACCTACAACGCCGACATGGTCGGCGTGCTGACGCCGAATGTGATCGCCGGCCTGATCGCCAACCGTCTCAATCTGATGGGCCCGAACTTCATCGTCGACGCCGCTTGCGCGTCGACCTTGATCGCGCTCGACGCCGCCGTGCACGAACTCAGCAGCGGTCGCTGCGATCTGATGATCACCGGCGGCGTGCATTCGCATACGCCACCGCAGTTGTACATCCAGTTCTGCCAGATCCAGGCACTGTCGCGCGACAAGATCCGGCCATTTCAGAGAAACTCCAACGGCATCCTGCTCGGCGAAGGCGTCGGCATGATGGTGCTGAAACGCCTGGCCGATGCGGAAAGCGCGGGCGATCGTATCTATGCGGTGATCAAGGGCATCGGTGTGTCGTCCGACGGCAAAGCCAAAGGCTTGCTGGCGCCGCGCTTCGAAGGCCAGATCCTGGCGATGCAGCGCGCCTATGAAAGCAGCGGCATCAATCCGCTGACGATCGATTTCATCGAAGCCCACGGCACCGGCACCGCGATCGGCGATCAGACCGAGATCAGTTCGCTCGGCGCGATCTTCGGCGGCCGTGGCGCCGGCGCGCAGATCGCAGTCGGTTCGGTCAAATCGATGATCGGCCACTGCCTGCCGGCGGCCGGTTCGGCCTCGCTGATCAAGGCGGCGCTGGCGCTGCATCATCGCGTGCTGCCGCCGATGCTGTGCGAGGAACCGGAACCCGCGCTGAAGCTCGACGAAACACCGTTCTACATCAACAATGAAACGCGGCCGTGGATTCACGGCAAGGCGCATCCGCGCCGCGCCGGCGTCAATGCCTTCGGCTTCGGCGGCACCAATGCGCACGTGATTCTCGAAGAATATGTGCCGCGCGCGAATCCGGCGCAAGTCACCGTGCTGCATGCACCGCAGCCTTCGGAACTCGTCACCCTCGCCGCCAATTCAGCCGCCGCATTGGCGCAGCTGGCAGCGCTGACGCTGATCCAGTTGCGCGGCCCCGCGGCGCCGAGCCTGGCCGAAATCGCCAAGGCCAGCAGCGCGCAGAGCAGCGGCGACCATCGTCTGGCGATCGTCGCCGACAACCTCGGCGATCTGATCAAGAAACTCGAACAGGCGATCGAGAAACTCGGCCGCGCCGATACCAAGCCGTTCAAGACACGCGGCGGCGTCTACTACGGCGCCGGGGCGAAACCCGGCAAGGTCTGCCTGCTGTATCCGGGCGAAGGTGCGCAGTATCCGAACATGCTGGCCGACCTGTGCCTGCACTTTCCGCAGCTGCGTGAGTGGTTCGACTTCCTCGAACAGACCGCGCTGAAACATGGACTCGAAGGCCGCGCCGCGGCGATTTTCCCGGCGCCGACCGGACTCGACGACGGTCAGCGCCGCGCACTCGAAGCGCGGCTGTACGAAATGGACGTGGCCGCCGAAAGCGTCTACTTCTCCAGCCTCGGCCTGCAGGCGCTGCTCGACGATCTCGGCCTTGAGGCCGAGGCGATGCTCGGCCACAGCAGCGGCGAGAACAGCGCGATCACTGCCAGCGGTGTGCGCCGTTTTACCGAGCGCGAGCAGATCGCCGATTCGGTGCGCGAACTGAACCAGATTTTCCGTTCGCTGGAAGCCGATGGGAAAATCGCCGAAGGCACGCTGCTGACCATCGGCGCATTGAAGCCGGAAGCGCGCGCGGCATTGCTCGCCGAGATCGATGCCGGCGGCGGCGACATCCTGCTGGCGATGGACAATTGCCCGAACCAGGTGGTGCTGTTCGGACCGCCGGACCAGATGCACACACTGAAAGAACGGCTTTCGGCGGAAGGCGCAATCAGCGTCGAGTTGCCCTTCGGCCGCGCCTATCACACGCACCTGTTCAAGCCGCTGGCCGATGCCTACCGCAACTATTTCGCCGCACTCGATTTCGCACCGGGCCGCGTGCCGCTGTACAGCGCGCGCAGCGTCGGCGTATTTCCCGACGAGATCGACGCCATCCGCGAACTCGCCGCGGCGCAGTGGGAAAATCCGGTGCGTTTCACCGACACCGTCGCGCGTCTGTACGAAGATGGCTTCCGCGTGTTCGTCGAAGTCGGCCCCAGCGGCAACCTGACTTCGTTCGTCACCGACACGCTGCGCGGCAAGCACGACGTCATCGCCGTCGCCTGCAACAGCCGCCGTCGCTCCGACGTACTGCAGTTCCAGCAGACGCTGGCGCAGTTGTTCGTCGCCGGCGTCGCCTGGAAGCCGGCGGCGCTGTACGCGCATCGCGTCATCGCCGACCTGGATCTGATGGCGCCGCCACAGGCCGCGCCGAAGCCCGGCATCAAGCTCAAGCTGCAAATGCCGGAACTGAGTCTGCCGAAGAATTTCAAGCCGGCGCCGAGCATACGCATCGTCGAAAAGCCGGTACCCGTTGCGGCCGCGCAAATACGCAACGCTGCAGCCATTGCAGCCGTCGCTCCCGCGGCACCGCTCGATCCGCGCTTGAATGTACTGCAGTCGCATTTCGCGTTGATGCAGGATTTCCTCGACAGCCAGGCGCGCGTGCTCGGCATCGCCCCGCCTGCGGAGACCATGTCGATGATGGCGACGCCGGCCGCTGCAGTCGCGAGCGACGGCCATTCGGCACAGTTCCCGCTGCTCGGCATCGAGGTCGAACGCACGGCCGACCGCCTGGTGATCGAACGCCAGTACGATCCCGATACCGATCTGTTCCTGCAGGATCACGCGATCGGCCCGGCACCTTCGCAGCATCAGCCGGAGTTGCGTTCGCTGATCGTGATGCCGTTTACCTTCAGCATGGAAATCCTGGCCGAGGCCGCCTGCTGCCTGATCGGTTCGGAGTGGAAAGTCACCGGCATCGAAAACTCGCGCGGACATCGCTGGCTCGGCGTCGACGATGGTCCGTTGCGGCTGCGCATCGTCGCCGAACGCATCGAATCCACAGCCGATGTGCCACGCGTGCAGGTCAGCCTGT
>JAQGNU010000029.1 GCA_028291645.1 Nevskia sp. | reverse complement strand
AGAACGTGGTCAGCGCACCGCGCGTCATCAGCAGCTGCTTGCCGATGCCGACGATCTCGATCAGCTTGGTCGGATCGGAATCGAGGTCGACCATGTTGCCGGCTTCGCGCGCCGCCATCGTGCCGGTATTCATCGCCACGCCGACATCCGCCTGCGCCAGCGCCGGCGCATCGTTGGTGCCGTCGCCGCACATCGCCACCAGCTTGCCTTCGGCTTGCTCTTTGCGGATCAGCGCGAGCTTGTCTTCGGGTGTGGCTTGAGCCAGGAAGTCGTCGACGCCGGCTTCGGCGGCGATCGCCGCGGCGGTCAGTGGGTTGTCGCCGGTGATCATCACCGTGCGGATGCCCATCAGGCGCAGCTCGGCGAAGCGCTCGCGGATGCCGCCCTTGACGATGTCCTTCAGATAAATCACGCCGAGCACGCGGCCGTCTTTGGCGACTGCCAGCGGCGTGCCGCCGGCGCGCGAGATCTTGTCGGCGATGTCGTTCAGCGCCTGCGGAATCGCGCGCGCGCCGGATTCGCGTTCGACGTAGGCGACGATCGCCGCGACTGCGCCTTTACGGATGACGCTGCCGCCGACATCGACGCCCGACATGCGCGTCTGCGCGCTGAACGGCACGAAGCGCGCGTTCTGGCCGGCGAGATCGCGGCCGCGCAGGCCGTACTTCTCTTTCGCCAGCACGACGACGCTGCGGCCTTCCGGCGTTTCATCCGACAGGCTCGCCATCTGTGCGGCATCGGCGAGTTCGTTGTCGGTGACGCCCGGCACCGCGATGAACTCGGCGGCCTGACGGTTGCCCAGCGTGATGGTGCCGGTCTTGTCGAGCAGCAGCGTGTCGACGTCGCCGGCGGCTTCCACCGCACGGCCCGACATCGCCAGCACGTTGAAGCGCACCAGGCGGTTCATGCCGGCGATGCCGATCGCCGACAAGAGCGCGCCGATGGTGGTCGGAATCAGCGTGACGAACAGCGCCACCAGCACGATCACCGGAATACTGCCGCCAGCGTACTTGGCAAAGCTTGGAATGGTCACCGTCGCGAACACGAAGATCAGCGACATGCCGGCGAGCAGGATGTTCAGCGCGATCTCGTTCGGTGTCTTCTGGCGCGATGCGCCTTCGACCAGCGCGATCATGCGGTCGATGAAGCTCGAGCCCTGTGCGGCGGTGATCTTCACCTTGAGCTGATCCGACAGCACGCGGGTGCCGCCGGTGACGGCGGAGCGGTCGCCGCCGGATTCACGAATGACGGGGGCCGATTCACCGGTGATGGCCGACTCGTCGACGGTGGCGACGCCGTCGACTACTTCGCCATCGCTCGGAATCAGGTCGTTCGGCTGCACCAGCACGAGGTCGCCGACTTTCAACTCGGTCGCTGCGACCTGGTCGAAGGCCAGGCCTTCGGACGACTTCAGACGCTTGGCGATGGTCTGCGTCTTGGTCTTGCGCAGGGTGGCCGCCTGCGCCTTGCCGCGGCCTTCGGCGATGGCTTCGGCGAAGTTGGCGAACAGCACGGTGAACCACAGCCAGACGATGACCTGGCCGGAGAACAGCAGCGCGCCGCGGCCAGCCAGCACATCGCGCAGAAACAGCACGGTGGCGAGTGCGGAGACCAGCGCGAGAATGAAGATCACCGGGTTGTGCATCAAGGTGCGCGGGTTGAGCTTGATGAACGAATCGCGGATCGCTGGCGCAATCAGCGCACGGTCGAACGCGGGTGCCGCTTTGGAGGCAGACATGCTTACTCCTGAATCAAATGAGATCGAACGAACGAGGAACTGACGAGACGATCAATAGAGGTTGCCGGCGAGCATCGACAGATGCTCGACGATCGGTCCCAGCGCCAGCGCCGGGAAGAACGTCAGACCGCCGACGATCAGCAGCACGCCGACCAGCAGGCTGATGAACAGGCCGCCATCGGTGGGAAAGGTGCCCGCGCTCGGATGCGTGTACTTCTTCGTCACCAGCGAACCGGCGACCGCCATCATCGGCACGATGAAGGCGAAGCGGCCGATCATCATCGCGCACGCCAGCGTGAGGTTGAAGAACGGCGTGTTGGCGCTCAAGCCCGCGAACGCGCTGCCGTTGTTGCCGGTGGCCGAGGTATACGCGTAGAGGATTTCGGAGAAGCCGTGCGGGCCGGCGTTGTTGAGTCCGGCCAGGCCTTGCGGCAGTACCGACGCCAGTGCGGTGAAGCCGAGGATCGAGGCCGGCAGGCAGAGGATGGCGAGCATCGTCATCTTGACTTCCTTGGCCTCGATTTTCTTGCCGACGTATTCGGGCGTGCGCCCGACCATCAGGCCCGCGATGAACACCGCGATGATCGCGTACAGCAGCATGCCGTAGAGTCCGGAGCCGACACCGCCGAAGATCACTTCGCCGAGCTGGATGTTGGCCAGCGGCACCAGGCCGCCGAGCGGCGTGAAGCTGTCGTGCATGCCGTTGACGGCGCCTTCAGAGGCATCGGTGGTGGCAGTGGCGAACAGCGCCGTGCGCGCGATGCCGAAGCGCGCTTCCTTGCCTTCCATGTTGCCGCCCGGCTGCAAGCTGCTCGCGGTCTGATCGATGCTGAGTGCGGCGAATTGCGGATTGCCCTGGCTTTCCGCCCAATACAGCGTGCTGACGCCGGCTAAGAAGAGTACCGCCATCGCCGAGTAGATCGCCCAGCCCTGCAGCTCGTTCTTGACCATGCGGCCGAACACATTGGTCAGCGCGGCCGGGATCAGGAAGATCAGCAACACAGTGACAAAGTCGGTGATCGCGTTCGGGTTCTCGAACGGATGCGCGGCATTCGCATTGAAGAAACCGCCGCCGTTGGTGCCGAGCGTCTTGATCGCGATCTGCGAGGCCACCGGACCCTGCGCGATGGTCTGCTTGACGCCTTCCAGCGTGGTCGCGTCGGTGTAGGCGCCGAAATTCTGCGGCATGCCCTGCCAGATGAAGAACAGCGCGATGACGATCGAGATCGGCAGCAAGATGTACAGCGTGATGCGGGTCAGATCGACCCAGAAATTGCCGAGCGTCTTGCCCGAGCGGCGCGCGAAGCCGCGCACCAGCGCCATCGCCAGCGCGATGCCGGTGGCCGCCGAAACGAAGTTATGCACAGTCAGGCCGAGCATCTGCGTCAGATAGCTCATCGTCGACTCGCCGCCGTACGCCTGCCAATTGGTATTGGTGATGAAGCTGATCGCGGTATTGAAGGCGAGATCCGGCGTCAGGTTATCCATCCCCTGCGGATTCAGCGGCAGATGTTTCTGCGTCAGCTGCAGCGCGTACAGCGCGACGAAGCAGACCAGATTGAACAGCAGCATCGCCAGCGTGTAGGTGGTCCAGTGCTGTTCCGCGTCCGGCTTGACGCCGGCCAGCTTGTAGAAGCCGCGTTCTACGGGTGCGAGCGCGCGGCCGACCCAGGTCGGCTTGCCTTCGAGCACGCGATAGATGAAGCCGCCGAGCGGCCGCGTAATAGCCGTCAGCACCGCGAAGTAAACGAGAATCTGAATCCAGCCGTTGCTTGTCATGGCTTAGAACTTCTCAGGTTTGATCAGGGCGTACACCAGAAAGCCCAGCAGGAAGACGGCGGTGAGACCGCCGAGTACGTAATCGAGCGTCATTGGCAGACCTTTAGAGGCGATCGCAAAGCGTGATGTAGGCGGCGAGCACGCCGAACCCGGCGAAGCCAAGTGCGAGCAGGAGAAAGACCATGGGGGGAACGTCTTTAGCGCGCCGGATGATTCCGGCGTGCGCATTTAACGCCCGCCGGCCATTTGAATGCCAGAGGCGAAAGCGGGTGGCGGTATAAAGAAAGCATAAATGTTGCCGGCGCCGAAGTCGGGCTGATACGTCAAAGGCGTCTCGAATTAGGCAGTTGCTGGTGCGAGGCGAGCATTGCCTTCATGTGCGGAGAGCTTTGGTTCCGCCCCTGCCGGGCGGGTTCCGTGTAGCGTCAGCCGGCTACACTCGATTTAGTTAGGCATCAGGACAGCAGTCTTGCTCGATTCCGCTCTAAACGCAGTCCAGTGGCCGGCCATGGCGGCGACTCTGCTAGCAGCTTGGCTGGTTGCGTCGCAGACCAAACGGAAACGGAGTTTGGGTTTTTGGTGCTTTATCGTGAGCAATGCGCTGTGGGTGCTGTGGGGCTGGCACGATGGTGCCTATGCGCTGATTGCATTACAGCTTGGTCTTTTCTTTCTCAAC
Source organism: Nevskia sp. (assembly GCA_028291645.1). Lineage (GTDB taxonomy): Bacteria > Pseudomonadota > Gammaproteobacteria > Nevskiales > Nevskiaceae > Nevskia. The sequence continues at coordinate 30,081 of JAQGNU010000029.1, read as the reverse complement.
TTACGCGGCGCTCAAAAGAACGAGCCCGCTTCAAAGCAGAGCGGCGCCTCTCAACAATGAACATTCGACGGATGGTTGCAGCGCCAGTCCGCCGCGCGCGCCTGTGTCAGAATCCTGCGGCATCCGCCACGCTAGCGGATGCATGGGGGAGACCGATGAAATTGCTACTGGCTGTGGCCTTGTGTTGGGGAATGTCCGCTTGTGCAAGGACCCCGCCTGCTGCCGACCATCTTGCCGGTTCCGGATGTTCGCAAGGGTGGCAGCAGTGCCCGGTGTGCGGCAACGAGACCGTCTGCTGCCGCCAGAGCCAGGCCTGCAAATGTACGGCCAGTAGCGCGCCGGTACCGTATTGCCAGTAGCGTAGCGAGACCGTCTTCCCAGGTGGGACTGCTGGTAAACCCAGCATGGCCATGCCGGTTTGTTAGCCAACTGTCATCTCGACCAGCCGATCGCCCTCCGGAAAATACAGTGCGGCCCGCACCGGCTTGCCCGGTCGCTGTGCCGCCAGCAGTTCCGCATACAGCCGCAGTTGCGGACGGTAGGTCTCGCTGTCGTCGGCGATGTAGCGCTCGATCGTATTCGCGGCGACCGGTCGCGCAGCGGCCTTGTAGTCGACCACCCAGAGTTCGCCGCTATCGGTTTCGAAGCAGCGATCCAGCAGTGCACTGACCCAGCGGCCGTCGCGATATCCGGCCAACGCATATTCCGAGCGTGCCCAGGCATGTGGACCGAGCAGCCAGCGGCCGGTAGCGCTGGCGAGCGTGCGCGCGACCAGTTCGAGCACGCGAGCGACTGCACTTTCGACCTGCGGCTCCGGCAGACCGAGACGACGAAAGCCGGCAGCGAGTGCGACGGCGCGCGTAGCGCCGCCATCGGCCCAGCGCTCGAAACCATCGAGGCTGATTTTTTCGAGCGCCTGATGGAACAGTGTGCCCACCAGTTGCGCGTAGACATCGCTGTCTTCGCGCTTGTCGTCGACCGCCGACAGCACCGCTTCGCTGGGACGCAGGCTGCGCTGTTCGCGCGGGCGGAACAGCACATCTTCAGCCGGCAGCGCGAATGGCAGCAGCAAACGCGGCGCGCGCGGCGGTCCTGGTGGTGCCGAAATTTCGGCGGTGATGATCAATGCGCCATCGGCAGCGGTTGCCAGTGCGTCGACTTTCGCAGGTATGGAGGCCGACACAGACATGCTGCCCAAAGCCGGCGCCAGCAGTTTGGCGAAGGAATCGCCGGGTGCTTTCAGCACACCGTCGTCGTCGCAATCGGCGCACAGGTAGAGATCGAGCGTGCGGCGCGCGCGCGTCACCGCGACATACAGTAGGCGCAGCGTCTCGTTCTGGCGCGCGCGCTGATGCAGTTTGTGGACGTAGGTGAACAGTGCCGCCGATGCTTCGGCGCGCGCGCTGTCCCAGTGTTCCGGCGGCTTCGGTACCAGCAGCGCGCCGTGCGGCGTTTCGCTCAGGTACAGCAGCGGTTGCGTGCCGCTGTTCGGTTTGCGTGCGCAACCGACCAGCAGCACGTGATCGAATTCGAGGCCTTTTGCCTTGTGCACCGTCATCACCTGGACGTCGCCGCCGCTTGGCGCGGCATACAGGCGTTCGACCGCGCGGCGAAAGCCGCGTGCATCTTCGAGGCCGCCGCCGCGCGCGTGTTCGCGCAGCAGGCGCAGCGCGCGGCGCACATCGCCGAGCGTCGCGCTGTCGACGCAGGCAGCACCGCCGAGCGTCGTCCACAAGCGTTCGACGCGCTCGGCCAAAGTCGCCCCGCGATCGGCATCGTCCTGCGCAGACTGCAGCGCTTGCAGCAGGCGCGTGCGGCGTGCGCGGCCTTCCGTCGATAGCTCGAAGTCGGGTGTCTCCTGCAGACGCTGCGGCCAGGGCTGATCGCGTCGGCCGACCGACAGCGCAGTGATGTCCGCCCACGACAGGCCCACAAACGGCGCGCGCAATAGCACAGCCCACGACAGGCGATCCTCTGGATGCCACAGCGCGCGTGCGGCGGCGAGCACGTCGCGCACTGCCGGCACCGCGGCGAGTGCATCGACATCCTGGCAGGTGGCGTTGACGCCGAGCTTGCGCAGCGCGCGCAGCGTCGCGCCGACGTGCGTGCGTGCACGCACCAGGATGGCGACGCTGGCACCGCTGGCCGCCAGCGCGGCTGCGCGTGCAGCGGCGGCCTGCGCTTCGCCGGCCTCGTCGCCGGCGTCGAAGCGATGCACCTGTACGGCGGTCTGCGCGTCCGCGCGCTCGGGCGCAGCGGCCACGCTGGCCGCATAGCGCACGACGCCGGCGAGTTCATCCTCGTGGCGCGGAAAAATGTAGTCGAACACCAGATTGAACCAGTCGACGACAGATGCGTCGCTGCGGAAATTGGTCGCCAGCTGCACGCAATGCAGCGGCAGTTGGCCGAGCCGCTGCGTGCGCAGCAGCTGCAGGAACAGCCGTACTTCGGCTTTGCGGAAGGCATAGATCGATTGTTGCGGATCGCCGACCAGGAACAGCGAGCGGCCGTCACCGGGCTGCCAGCCGAGCGTCAGTTGCTCCAATAAGCGTAGCTGGCTGTCGCTGGTGTCCTGCATCTCGTCGACCAGCAGATGACGCAGCTGCGCGTCGCGCCGCAGCAGTGCTTCGCCATAGCCGCCGCCGGGACGCAGGCTGCGCAGCGCGGCCTGCGCGATCTCGCTGAAGTCGGTTTCGCCGCGTTCGCCCATTGCGACCTGCAGATGCGCGAGCGCGTGGCGCAGCAGCGTCAGCAGCGCATCGCGCAGTTGCGCGAGATCCTGCGGCATCGTCTCCGGCGGCAGCGCCAGCAGATCGGCGGCGGCCTCGGCCAACAGCGTGTCGTCGGCGCGCGCGGTGAGCAAACGCAGCAGCCGTTCCTTGTTGGTCGTCTTCGGCGGGAAGCCTTGCTTCGCGGTGATGCCCTTCGGACTGCGCAGCTTGCCGTCTTTGGTCACCAGTAAGCCGGCGAGGGCGCGATGCAGCGCGGCGTGCTCTACACCGAAGGCGGGCCAGCGTTCGATCGCGACGGCCCAGGCCAGCACTTCGGATTGCGCCGAGCCTTCGCGCACCAGTTCCACCAGTTCGGCGGTGTCGTCTTCGCCGAGTGCAGCGGCGAGCCGCTGCTGATGTTCGAGATGCAGCGCCTGCAGCACCTCGGCCTCGTGCGCGGCCCAATCGAATTTTGGGTTAGCGGCGGCGATCCATTGTTCGCGCCGCGCCAGCAGCTCGGCCAGTGGCGCGATCAGGCGATCGATGCGATTGCCGGCGGTGCGCAGCCACAAGGCTGCGGCCTCGCGCAAAGCGGTCGGCGCGTGGGCTTCTTCGACTTCGGCGAACAGGGCTAGCAAGGCTTGTTCGTACAGCAGCTGCGGATCGTCGACCACGCGCGGTCGGCTGCCGATACCGGACAACAGCGGCAGCTCGGCGGCGATCTGTGCCTGCAGGCCATCGATGGTCAGCGCACGCAGACGTTCCGGATTGGCCTGCAGATTCCAGCCGCGCGTTTCGGCGCGGCGCAGTGCAGCGCTGGCCAGCGTGTATTCCTGCAGAGCATGTGCTGCAGTCGGCGCCACGCCGCCGGCGGCAAGCTGCAAGGCCTTCAGCACGCGCGCCCGGATTTCGGCGGCGGCCTTGTTGGTGAAGGTGATTGCGACGACCTGCTCGGCTTCGTCGACGGTCGCCAGCGCGGCGAGCATGCGCTGCACCAGCAGGCCGGTCTTGCCCGAGCCGGCCGGCGCGACGGCCAGCACATGACGGCTCAGATCGAGTGCTGCGGCGCGCGCGCCGGCGTCGGCCAGTGCTTCGTTTGTCGTAGCGAGGCTCACTCGCCGGACTCCGCGTCGCCTGCTTCGGCGTCGTCGGGTTCGACGCCGGCCAGCAGCATCAGATCCTTGTTGGGGCTGCGATTGTTGATGCTGTCCGGATCGAGATCGGCGACGCCGGCGAGAAACGCACGCGCATAGCTTTCCAGCTGTGCATTCCACGCGGCGAGTTGCGCCGGCCAGTCGTCGCCGTCGCGCGGCGTCGCCTCGATCAGCCGCAAAGCCCAATTGGTGTTGGCGGACAGCGCCGGATGACCATCCTTCAGATGTGCGAACGCGATGCCGTCGGCATGCCGCAAGCCTTCGACGGCTTGTTGCCGCAGCAGGATCGCGTATAGCGGCAACTGCGGCTCTTTCAGCGAATCGGCGTCCCAGCCTTTCGGATCGGCCTCGCGGCCGGTCTTGTAGTCGAGTATCAGCGTGCGCGGACCAACCGAGCTCTGCACTTCGTCGATGCGATCGACGCGCAGCCGCAGGCGCAAGCCGCCCAGCGTGCCTTCGAGTCTTTGCTCGCGTGCGACCACCGCGAATGGATCGATGCGGCGCCGCTCGTGCGCGAACCATTGGCGCAGGATGTCGGCGAGACGTGCGGCTTCGAGCCGCACCAGGCTGCTGCCGTAGTCCGACTCCGGCAGCGTCTTCTGAATCAACGGTGCCAGCGTGCGCTCGATCAGATCCGACACGGCCTCGGCATCGAGCGAGGCCAATGCATTGCTATCGAGCAGCCGCTGCCACAGCTTGTCGAGCGCATCGTGCAGCAGCTCGCCCTGCACTGCGGCGTCGAGTCCACGCGGCGGTTCGCGCAACGGCTTGATGCCGAGCCGATGCGTGCAATAGGCGAAGAACGGCGCTTCGGCGAACAGCTTGAACAGGCTGGCATCGCCGCGCAGGTCTTCGCTGGGTAGCACCGCCGGCACTGGATCGGCGGCAGGCAGCACGACGGGCGCAGGCTGCTGCGCCAAACGTTCGGCAACGCTCCGTGCACGCGCCGCCGGCGCATCCTGCCAGTCGACTGCAAACAGCGGCGCGGGCAGCACTTCGCCACCGCGTTCATCGACGCGCGCAGCCAGCACCAGCACCTCGTCGGCCTGCGCCAGCAGCGCATCGACCAGTGCCTGCCGATCGGCCAGCCAAGTCTGCGGTGCGGCTTGCGGAATACCGGCGGCGCGTTGCGCTTCGATCGGCAGGAATGGACTCGAACGTGCGGCGCCTGGAAATGCGGAAGCGTCGGCGTCGGCGACGATCAATAGTTCGCAGGACAGGCCGACCGCATCTTCGGCTGCGGCGATCAGCACCGGCTGCGTATGCTCGGCGCGCGCTTCGAAGCGGCGCTTCAGCAGTTCGTTGAGCCACAGCCGCGCACGCGCGGCGTCGATCGCGCCGGTCTGTGCATCGAGCGCGGCCAGGCGCGACAGTTCGCGGCGCAACTCGCGCACGTTCTGGAAGACTGACGACGGCAGCTCCGGTGCCGCCGGCCAATGCAGCAGCTGCAGACGTTCGAGGAAATGCGCCGACCAGGCGCTCGGCAGCGCGCGCGATGGTGCGGCTGCGAGCAAATCACTCAATGCCTGCAGCGATCCCTGCAAGGCCGCAGGCGCCAGCGCGGCGAGCCGGCTCAGCGAATAGCGCGGCAGCGGACGTTCGCGCAAGCGCGCATCGAGCGCAGCCGCTGACGCGCGCAATGCGGCCGGCCACAACAGCGGCGCCAGCAGGAAACGCGACACCGCAACGGGTTCGTTGCCGTGTGCATCCAAGGCCAGCAGCGCCGATGCCGCTTCGTTGCAGGGCTGTTCGGCGAGGCTGCGGCCGCGATCCCAACGCCAGGGCTGCGCGGTCGATTCGTGCGGCAGCCGCAGCCAGGGCGCGACCAGAGCGGTCAGCGCATCTTCCAATAAGGCACGCCGCGCATCGGCATCCGGCATCACGATGACGATGCGCGGCGGCGGTTCATCGCGATCCGCATAGGGTGCGAGCTTCAGGCGTACGGTTTCGGCGATCGCGCGGCATTGCGTTTCGGCATCGGCGCTGCGCCAGCCCTGCAGCGTTCTGTTCGCCGGACGCGGCGCTTCGGAACGGCTCAGGCTGCTGCGCACGGCGAGTGCGTCGAGCACGTTGCGCATGGCCGGCGGCGGCGCCCGCTCGAAGCCGGCGAGCTGTACGTGTTCGGGTGCGGCAATGCTGCCGTCGCGCAGTCCGCGCGCGACGATCTGCGGCAGGTGATCGGCCGTGATCCAGTCGTGCGTGCGCAGTCGTTGCTGTATGCGCGCCTGCCAGGCGCGCCAGGCCTGATGTTCCTCGCTGTAAGCGGGCAGCGCGCTGAGGTCGAGCGCGTAGTCGAGCGCGAGTTTCTCGCTGGCCTGCGCTTCGCGTGCGCAGCCCAGCGCGCCGATCACGCCGCGCCGATCGCGTTCGACCGTCTGCAGCCACAGTGCCAGCGTCTGCGTCGAGTTGAGCAGCTGCGCGCTGGGCCAGGAATCGGCCCAGGCATCCTGCAGCCATTGCCGCAGGCTGCGTACGCGCGATGCTTCCCAGACGCTGCGGCCTTCGGCGCGGCGCGCAAGGCTTTCGTCCTCGCGCAGCGCACGCGCGAGGCGGTCGGTCGCAGTGAGGATCAGCGGCGCAGACACCGGCGTGTACCAAGCCGGGATGTGCGCGCCGGAGCGATCAGCGCTCCAGCAGCTTCAGCTTGTCCGGCTTGCCTTCCCAGCTCTTGGCGTCCGGCAGGCCTTCTTTCTTCTCGGTGATCACCGGCCACTGCCGCGACAGATCCTTGTTGAGCGCCAGATAGTGCGACTCGCCGGCTTTCAGATCGTCCTCGGCGACGATCGCATTGATCGGGCATTCCGGCTCGCACAGCGTGCAGTCGATGCATTCTTCCGGATCGATGACGAGAAAGTTCGGGCCTTCGTGGAAGCAGTCCACCGGACACACTTCCACGCAATCGGTGTACTTGCACTTGATGCAGTTTTCGGTGACGACGAAGGTCATGGCAGGCGAATGCTTTGAGGAAACCAGGGCGCCGTATTCTAAGGCTTCGGCGCCCTGGGCGCAGCCGAGTCCGTGACGGCTCTCAGGATTGGGCGCGCTAGCGGCGCAATAGCTGGGCCAGCAGGTCGGACGCGGCGGCGATGGTCTGCAATTCCTCGGTCGACAATCCCGCCAGCAGTGCCTGCAAGCGCGCCACTCGGCGCGCCCGTCCGCTCTGCATCAAGCGCGTCCCGGCAGCGCTGGCGGCGACCAGGATGCTGCGGCCGTCCTCGCGGCTCGGCTTGCGCTGCGCCAGGCCGGCATCGACCAGCGCATCGACCAGACGGCTGATCGTCGGCGCCGCGACCTGTTCCTTGCGTGCCAGCGCGCCGATCGTCTGTGGGCCGCCAAAAACCAGCACCGACAGCGCGGACAGTTGCAACGGTCCCAGGCCGAGCGCCAGATCTTCCTCGCGCAGATGGCGCAGCAGGTGGATCGCGGCACTGTGCAATTGATCCGCGACTGCGCCGGACCTGGATGCAGCACCCAGCTTGCGCCCGGGTTTGACTTTTTGCACCTTCGGCATATTATTTAGCTTATGCTAAGTAAATAGGAACGGCAATGACCAACGCTCTGCAGATTTCCAGACTCGGCCAGATCGCGCTGACGGTGCAGAACCTGCCGCGCGCCGAAGCGTTCTATCGCGATGTGCTCGGACTCCAGCACCTGTTCAACGCCGACGGCCGCATGAGCTTCTTCACGCTGGGCGGCACGCGGCTGATGCTCGGTCTGGCCGAGCGCACGCAGGAGATGCCGCGCGGCACGATCCTGTATTGGGTGGTCGCCGACATCGAGGCCGCGTTCGCGCAGCTGGCTGCTGCCGGCGCCCGGATTCTGCATCCGCCGCACTTCGTCGCGCAGATGCCGGATCACGATCTCTGGCTCGGCTTCTTCGAAGACGGCGAAGGCAATACGCTGAGCCTGATGAGCGAGCGGCCGCGTTCAGCCTAGTCGCGGGTGGCGCGCTCGATGCCTTCGATCGCGATCCGGCCGACATGCGCGACCTGCTCCGGCGTGATCACGTACGGCGGCATGAAGTAGACGACATTGCCGAGCGGCCGCAGCACCACGCCCCAGTCGGGATGGGCATTCAGCGCATGGCGATAGACCCGCAGGCCGCGGCGTTCCTCGGCCGGGTAGGCTTCGCGCTGGTTCGGGTTCTTGGCCAGTTCGATCGCCAGGATCATGCCCTGCTGGCGCACCTCGGCGACGTGCGGATGGCTCAGCAGCTCGCTGACGCCCATCCACATCAGATGACCGAGGCCGCGGTTCTGCGCATGCCAGTCGCGCTGCTCGAAGATTTCCAGCGTGGCGAGCGCCGCCGCGCAGGCGATCGGATTGGCGGTATAGCTGTGTGAATGCAGGAAGGCTTTGCCGCTGGCGTAGTCGTCGTAGAACGCGGCGTAGACCTGATCAGTCGTCAGCACCGCCGCCAGCGCCATCGTGCCGCCGGTGAGGCCTTTCGACAGGCACATGAAATCCGGCGACACACAGAGCCGCTTCGGCTTTTCGGATGCCGCTTCGCGTGGACGTTGCGCACCGCCGCGCGGTTTGTTGTCGGGTTGGCGAATCTCGGCCCACTCTGAGGCGAACATCCGGCCGGTGCGGCCGAAGCCGACTGCGATCTCGTCGGCGATCAGATGCACACCGTGACGCGTGCAGGCTTCGCGCAGCAATGTCAGGTACACCGGGTGATACATGCGCATACCGCCGGCGCATTGCACCAGCGGTTCCAGAATCACCGCGGCGGTTTCGTGCGCGTGCCGCGCGAGTGCCTCTTCCATGTGACGGAAGGCCTGGCGCGTGTGGTCTTCCCAGGACGCGCCGGGTGCGCGCTCGAAACAGTCGGGCGATTGCACGTAGATCGGCTGCATCAGCAGCGGCGCGTAGGCATCGCGATAGATGCCGGTGCCGCCTACGCTAAGCGCACCGAGCGTTTCGCCGTGATAGCCGTTGCTCAGCGCGATGAACTTGGTCTTGGCAGGCACGCCGCTGTTGCGCCAGTAATGCGCGCTCATCTTCAGCGCGACTTCGACCGCCGCACTGCCGTTGTCGGCGAAGAAGCAGCGGTTGAGTCCGGCGGGCGCGAGCGCACACAGCTTCTCAGCGAGCTTCACCGCCGGCTCGTGCGTGAAGCCGGCGAAGATGACGTGATCGAGCACATCGAGTTGCGCTTTCAGACGCTCGACGATCAGCGGATGCCGATGACCGAAGATATTGGTCCACCACGAACTGACCGCATCGAGATAGCGGCGGCCATCGTGGCCGATCAGCCACACGCCTTCCGCCGATGCGATCGGCAGCAGCGGGATTTCGCGCTCGTGATCCTGCATCTGCGTGCAGGGATGCCAGACATGCGCGCGGCTGCGCGCGGCCCAGTCATGCGCCAGGGCATTAGCCGCGGCGTCGGCGGGCGTCGCTGGTATCAGTGCGTCGCTCACTCGAACAACACGACCTGACGCACCGCTTCGCCACGCGCGAGCCGATCGAAACCGGCGTTCAGTTCGTCGAGTTTCAATCGATGCGTCAGCAGCCGATCGACCGGCAGCCGGCCGGCACGATACAGCGCGACGTAGCGCGGAATATCACGCTGCGGCACCGCTGAACCCATGTAGGAGCCTTTCACCGTGCGCTCCTCGGCGACCAGGCTGACCGCGGGCACCGAGAACATTTTCTGTGGATGCGGCAGGCCGGCGCTGACGGTGGTGCCGCCGCGCCGCGTTGCGCCGTAGGCCTGTATCAGCACGTTTTCGTTGCCGACGGTTTCGAACGTGAAGTGGGCGCCGCCATTCGTTGCTGCGCGCACCGCGGCGACGGTGTCGCCGTCGCCTGCGTTGATGCAATGCGTCGCGCCGAGCTCGCGCGCCAGATCCAGTTTCGATTGCAGCACGTCGACGGCGACGATCGGATTCGCACCGGCAGCACGCGCACCGAGTAGTGCGGCGAGACCGACGCCGCCGAGTCCGAATATCGCAACGCTTTCTCCGGCTGCGACGTGCGCCGTGTTGACCACCGCGCCGACGCCGGTCAGCACCGCGCAGCCGAACAGTGCTGCGATCTCGGCCGGCAAATCCTGGTCGACGCGCACTGCGGAGCGTGCCGAAACCACCGTCATTTCTGCGAAAGCGGAGACGCCGAGGTGATGGTGCAGATCGCCATTGCTGCCATCTGCAGCGCGCCAGCGCCGTGCGCCGTTCAGCAAAGTGCCGGCCGTGTTCGCCGCCGCGCCCGGTTCGCAGAGTGCCGTGCGTCCGCTGGCACAGGGATCGCAATGACCGCAGCCGGGCACGAACGAGAACACCACCTGATCGCCGACCGCGAAGCCCTTGGTGCCGGGACCGACTTCAACGACTTCGCCGGCGGCTTCGTGGCCGAGCACCATCGGCATCACGCGCGGACGCGAGCCGTCGATCACCGACAGATCGGAATGACACAGCCCGGCCGCGCGCACCCGCACCCGCAATTCATCCGTGCCCGGCGCTGCAAGTTCCAAAGTCTCGATACGCAGCGGCTGTGAAACTGCATACGGCGCCGGCAGACCCATTTCGCGCAGTACCGCGCCGTGCGTCTTCATGCTTGCTTCTCGGCGACGTCGAGCACCAGCAGGCGCGACAGCGCACTGCGTAAGGCTTGCGGCAGTTCGCATGGCTTGCGGTCCACGCGGTCGACGAACACGTGCACGAACCAGCCTTCGGCCGCTGGTTCGTCGCTGCCTTCGGCGAACAGGCCGATCTCGTAGCGCACGCTGGAGCGCCCCAACTTGCTCACGCGCAAACCCGCGTCGACGTTGTCCGGAAATGACAGCGCCTGCAGGAAGCGGCAGTGCGATTCGGCGCAGAAGCCGAGCACCTCGCCGCCAACCGGATCGAGCTTGCCCTGGCGAATCAGGAAAGCGTTGATCACCGTATCGAAGAAGCTGTAGTAGTCGATGTTGTTGACATGACCGTACTGGTCGTTGTCCTTCCAGCGCGTGGCGATGCTCTGGAAGTGCGGATAGGCGTCGCGCGCACTCATTCGAGGTTCTTAATCAACACCAGCGAATTGCGCCGGTAGTTGTAGATGCGCTGCTTCTGCATCGGTAGCGCTTCGATCGCACCCTGCACGAAGCCGTGCTCGACGAACCAGTGCGGCGTGTGCGTGGTCAGCGCGAACAGCTTGCGGATGCCGAGCTTGTGCGCGGTTTCCTCGGCGCGTGCCAGCAGCGCGTCGGCGCGGCCGGAGCGCTGGTATTCCGGATGCACGGCCACACAGGAAAACTCCGCCATCTGGTTCTGCGGGAACGGGAACAATGCACAGCAGGCGATCACCAGGCCGTCGCGCACCATCACATCGAAGAAACTGATTTCGAGTTCGAGCTGCTCGCGCGAACGCGGCACCAGGATGCCGCTGTCTTCGAGCGGCTTGATCAGCGCCAGCACGCCGCCGACATCGTCGATGGTGGCTTCGCGCACCGCTTCGTAGTTCTCGTCGGCATACAGCATCAGGCCGACGCCATCGCGCGTGAACAGCTCGCGCAGCAGCATGCCTTCGGCTTCCACGCTCACCAGATGGATGCGCGCAACGCCGCCGCGTCCGGCTTCGAGCGCGGCTTCCAGATACGGACGATCCTGCGGATCGACCGTGCTGCTGCCGTTGAGCAGACGCTCGCCTTCGCTCAGCGACAACTGGCCGGCATCGCCGGTGTCGTCGGCCAGCTTCCACTGATCCGGATCGGAGTTGACGACGAAGATCAGCTTATCCGCGCTTAAAGCGATGGCGACCGCGGTGGCGACCGCCTCGGCGCGCAGGTTGAAGATTTCGCCGGTCGGCGAATAGCCGATCGGCGAGATCAGCGCGATGCGGCCCTGTGCGAGCACCTCGCGGATGGTGTCGACATCCACACGGCGCACTTCGCCGGTGTGCTGATGGTCGACGCCCTCGCGGATGCCGACCGGCCTGGCGACGATCCAGTTGCCGCCGGCTACTTTAAGTCGCGCACCGCCCATCGCGGTGCTGGCGAGCGAAGTCGACAGCCGCGCTTCGATATCCATCCGCAGCGGCCCGATCGCAGCCTTGACGCATTCCAGCGCCGCACGATCGGTCACGCGCAGGCCGTCGACGTATTGCGGCGTCAGCCCACGCGCCGCGAGCGCCGCCTCGATCTGCGGACGCGCACCATGCACCAGCACCAGCTTGGCGCCCAGGCTGTGCAGCAGCGCGACATCGCCGACGAAGTTATCGAAATCGGCACGCGCGGCCGATTCGCCACCGAAAGCGATGACAAAGGTGCGGCCGTTGTGCGCATGCGCATACGGGGCCGCTGCACGCAACGCGGCGACGAATTCGGCGGTGTTCATTTTTGAATTATAGGCGGCGGAGCCCCGCCGATGCGTTGCGAAGACGCCCACGTCTGGATACCGCAGCGCGCCTGCGGTACCGTAGGCGCATGATCCAGCCCATCATTACCTCAGCTAGCGACATCATGGGCGGCGCCCCGGTTTTCGCCGGCACCCGTGTGCCGATCCAGACCTTGCTCGACTATCTCGAAGCCGGCGACAGCATCGACGACTTCCTCGCCGGATTCCCATCGGTCACGCGCGCGCAGGTGATCGCCCTGCTGGAACGGGCAACCACTCTGGCGGTTGCCGACGCGGCGTGAAGGTGCTGCTCGACGAGTGCGTGGACACTCGGCTGGCGGCTCACCTGGCGGCGTTCGATACGCGCACGGTTCACGACCAGGGCTGGTCCGGCATCAGCAACGGAAAACTGCTTGCCCTGGCGCAAGCCGAGTTCGACGTGTTCGTGACCGTGGACCGCAATCTGGCGTTCCAGCAGCACCTTCCCAAGTTCTCGATCGCGGTCGTTCTCCTGCACGCGCGCAGCAACCGGGTAAGCGATCTGGCCGCACTGATCCCGGACCTGACCGCAGCCATTCCAAACGCGAAGCGCGGAGTCGTTACGCGCGTCGGGTGATGACGATGCGGATTCACCGCGTAGCCTGCGCACGTCCGCAGGCTGCTCGGCTGTGCAAGACGAGACCGCCGGGTGGCCGGCAGCGTCTCAGACGGTGTCTACGAGGCTGGAGTTTTGAACATATTCAACCTGGCCCCTTCGGCCCTCTACCGCCCAATGCGCATCGTCTTTATCTCATCACGTTTGACGACGGTAGTTGTTTCGGTAGAAGGATCCCAGAAAAAAATGTAGTTTTCCGTTGTATGCATTAGAACAAGCTTTGCGGTATTAACGTCGGCGATCCCAACGAAGGACATTTTTGATCTGTCGGCGCTTGGCCTTTCGATAGCATCCACCTGATCTATCCATTCATGCGCTAGCACACCGGAGTAGATTATCGCTGTCATCAGCACGAAGCGGGCAACATGGGGGCGAGCAAATAGCCAGATAATGTGCTTATCTACTATTAACAATAGGACTACACATACCGCCACTGGAAGTGAAACGCTGTTGTTCGAACCCTTCCATGCGCTGACGCTAGCGCTAACGCCATTTATGGCGCCTACAAAAACAAACGCGAGATCATCTTGGCGCGTCTGCGAAGTAAGGGATTGTGGACGCCTGGAAGCGAAATGCCGGCCCAGAAGGAACGCGATTGCTCCGACGATAGCGAGGTAAATTGCCGGTGTTATCCGGCCGAGGCTTGATGACAAGTAATCGCCCGTCGTGAAAAATTGTTCAGCCGACAGGCCGAAGTGAGAAAACAAAAGGTGGTCATACAAGTAGCTCGTGGTGAGTAGTACGACTGGAAGTATGGCGAAGGAGTGCAGTAAATCGGCACTGGTCAGATCGAATTTCAAAGCATGACGGTCTCCGATTGTGCTTTGGAGACGCCTGATATTCCTTCTCGATTCACGAAGTAGGGTGCGTACATTTTTTAAGTCGGCGTTTCCCGGGTTTCCAGAAACCGCGCGCGCGGTTAACCACCACAAATCAATCAAGCTTCGTGAGCTTCCTTTGATTTCCCCAATGATCGCGTGTGCGCTCAAATAAACCGATGTAGTTTCTTTGAACCGATGCTGCGACAAAGCTCGCTCGACAAGCGAGTCGATCACCAGTTTGTGCGTGTCGTATATCTTCTGATTCGACTCATCTAAGGCAAGCGGCACGGCTGCAACACAGCGCAGCCATGAAAGCCGAACGATGTCATCTTTATCTTGATTGATCTCGGGAACGCCGCATTCAGGGTCGAGCAATCGTATCCACAACATTCCCTCGAGTGCGCAATGTCGAGACAGAACGAGTAGGCGTCGTGCTCGTCTACGCGCAAAAAAATTGGCGTAGCGGTCTTTTAGTGTTCTTGTTATCACTCGAAACATCCCAGCTCCCATGAGCGTGATACTCGGACAGTGCGCCTGGGATTATTTCAGATCGGAGCGGCGTCACCGCGCCCAGCATCTGAATATCGGCGCGTCCACCGGCAACACGTTGAAGGTCTGCGCCACCTGATCGAGCCAGGCTTCAATTTCCTTGGTTTTGTCCGTGTCTTGCTCGCGCGTCAATTCGATGCCGGCCTGGATTTCACCGGTGGGTACGGCCGACACATGCAGCGACTGGTCCGGTACCGTCCGAATCCAGGCCAGTACCACACCGTGCGGTCTGCGCTTGCGGGTCTCCGAAATGACATTGGTGTCCAGCAGGAACGCGGTTGGCTTAGCCGCCTGCAGCAGGGGCGCGGCGGCGCAAGCTTCCGCGCGCCGGAATCTGAAGACCGCCTCGGCCTTGCTTCGCCAGCAGCAGCGCCTTGAAGTGGGCAAATCAAAGGGGCCAGGGTGGCCGCTTTGATTCTTTTTGCCTCGGTCAATGATTCCAAAGGCGGGCAAGCCAACATACTCCTGTCGTGGAAGCAGTCCGCGCAGGCCTGGATGAATCCCGGCGCTCATCAACGCCCATCAGAACGAGCTGTATGAGGAACTCAGGGCCGGCTGAGGCCGCCCGTTTTCAACGGCGAGCGGCTAAACTTGGGAACAGCTTTCGAGGACCCGCCATGACCACCACCGCCGCCAATCTGAAGCAGCAAGCCCACCAGCTGATTGACCTGCTGCCGGAGGATGCCACTTGGCGTGACGTGGCCTACCGTGCCGCTGTACGTGCCGACATCGAAGCGGGCCTGGCGGACAGCGCCGCCAATCGCGTGACGCCGGTCGAGGACATCCTCAAGGAATTCGGCTTGGCCGACGAATGAAGGTCGTCTGGACCGATCGCGCCAAGATTCGCCTGCGGGAAATCCACGATTACATCGCTTAAGACGCACCGCGGGTCGCACCTGTGGTCGTCCGTCGCCTGGTCCTGCGCTCGCGACAGCTGGCTATGCTGCCGCGCTCCGGGCGCTCGGTGCCCGAGTACCAGCGCGAGGACATCCGTGAACTGCTGGTGCGGCCCTACCGGATCATCTACCTCGTCCTGCCGGAGCAGGAGCGCATCGACGTGCTGACGGTGCGTCACTACCGCCAACTGCTGCCGGGCGACTTGGCCGAGCTGTAGCCGGTGCGGGCGCAGCCGCAGCCGGTTGATCTTGACGGAATCCGCGGCCCGCTATGGTCGATATGGGCCGATTGCTCTACAGTAAAGTCATCATCAGCGCCAAGGATGGCCGACATGAAAAGAAGACTCGTTTTCTTGTTTGCATCGCGAGTGATGGTCGTTGCGGCCATGCTCTGGTCCGGTTTCGCAGTGGCATCGACAACGCTGGTGCTGAGTCCTGACTCGGTGCCGCCGACCAAGACCACGGCAGCAAGCGGCGCCGGCTTTGTCGGTCCGGAATCCGTCGATCTTTATTTCGACAGCGCACGGGTGGCGACAGCCAGCGCCAATGCAGCCGGCACATTCTCCGACGTGACGCTGACCGTGCCGCAAGCTGCAACGCCGGGCGTTCACACGATCAAGGCCATAGGGCGCAGCAGTGCCGCGACCGCGCAGGCGCAGCTGACGGTCAGCACCAACTGGCTGCAGAGCGGCTTCAACGGCGGCCACACGCACTACAACCCCTACGAGAATATCGTCGGTGCAGATTCGGTTGCGGACCTGACGCTACAGTGGACGAGGACGGTCGGCGGTGCAGCAGGCAGTTTCCTGTCGCCGGTGGCGGCGCATCAGCTCATCTATTTCGCCGGCACTCACAGCCTGTACTCGATTCACCCCGACACTGGCGCCGGTCACTGGAGCGTGCCGCTGAACGCCAGCGGCGCGCCGGTCATTGTCCATGACACGATCGTCGTCGTCGGCTTCGATGCCGACGGCATATCGCATCTGGCCGCATTCGACAGCGGCAGCGGCCAGCCGCAATGGTCGGTCGAACTCAGTCCGCTCGGCGACATTGCCGCCGATGCCGACGCGGTCTACGTCAGCACGGGGAAATCGCTGTCCGCTTATGCCGCCGCGACCGGCGTGCTGCGCTGGCAGACGGCCTTGCCCGGCTGTTCGTACTACTACCCGGCATCCGGCCCGATCGTCGCCAGTGGAAAAATCTACGTCGGCTGTTACGACGGCAACCTGCTCGCGGTTAATGCTGCGGACGGGGCTCTGCAATGGAGCGCACCGGTCGGCCCGATCGAGCGTTCGCCCGCCGCCCAGGGCAGTCTGGTCTACGTCACCGACGTCAACGGCAAGGTCTACGCCTTCAATACTGCCGATGGCTCGCCGCGCTGGTCGGCGCAAATGGATTCGAGCGATTTCCGGTTCTCGCCAGCCGTGGCAGGCGACATCGTCTACCAGGTCTCGACTGCCGACACTCTGTTTGCCTTCAACAAAACCAGCGGCCGGTTGCTGTGGTCGGTCGCGGATGCGGGCAACACCAATCCGGCGATCGCCAACGGCGTGCTTTATCTGGGCGGAGGAACCGGCATCGAGGCCTACGATGCTTTAAGCGGTGCGAGGCTATCCACGCCGCAAGTGCAGGCCAGCACGGTCGTCAGCGATCCGGTAATCGTCAATGGCAGGCTCTACGTCGTCGACAACGCCGCATCCACGGTCGTGCTCAAGGCGTTCGGGTTGCCGACAGGCGCCGCGCAATGAATCGCTTGCTGTTTATTTTGAAGCCGAAAAAACCAGCCGCGCATCTTGCTGGAGCAAGCAAGACTGCGTGACTGGCTGCGCCCAGGCACGATCGATTTGTCTGTTACAGGTCACTAAGATGCGACCCAAGCAGCCCGGCGCAGCCGCTTCGGCACGCCTCAGGCGTATAATTTTTCGATGTCCAATCCCTTGCTGTATTCCGATCTCGCCGGCACGCTGGCCGCGATCGGCTCGCACCAGGAAGTTTCCGCGTTTCACGGCGCGCTATGTGGCGCGCTGTGCCGGGAAAAGCCGGAGGCGCTCGATCCGGCCAGTCTGCTCGAAGACGACGATCTCCGCGTCGATGGCGAGGCCGCCGCGCAACTGCATGCGTTTTGCGAGCAGGCGGTGGCTTCGTTCACCGACGCCGAGCTGGGCTTCCAGCCGCTGCTGCCGGAAGATTCCGCGCCGCTGAACGAGCGTGCACAGGCGCTCGGCGCCTGGTGCGAGGGTTTCCTGTTCGGTCTGTCGGCGCGGGTCAAGTTCAACCTCAAGGGCTGCTCCGAGGAAGTGCGCGAGGTGGTCGCCGACTTCACCCAGTTCACGCGCGCGTCGATCGGCGCCGGCGACGATCTGGAAGTGGAGGAGAGCGCCTACGCCGAGCTGGTCGAATACGTCCGCGTCGGCGCGCAGCTGGTGTACATGGAACTGCATCCGCGGCCGCTTGCCGCGGTCGATGTCGATTACAACAAGACCCTGCATTGATGCTGCAAATGTTTCGCCGAAATTTCCAACAGCCGCTTCGCGCCAAGCACGCCGCCCAGGATTTAATCTGTTTTTATGTTGGCGTGCTTTGCGCGAAATTCGTTTTTCTTTTCTGACTCCAGAACCCATGTCGATTCCAAGCATTGCCGAACTCGCCGAATACCAGGCGCGCCGCACCCGACTGCTGCAGACCATCGGCGCTGAAGGCATTGCCATCGTGCCGGCCGCGCGCGAGGTCATCCGCAATCGCGATTCGCATTACAAATTCCGCCAGGATTCCGACTTCCTTTATCTAACCGGTTTCAACGAGCCGGACTCGGTGGTGGTGCTCGCGCCCGGCCGCAAGGAGGGCGCGTTCCTATTGTTCACGCGGCCGCGCGACAAGGCGCGCGAAATCTGGGACGGACGCCGCGCCGGCCCGGAAGGCGCGGTCAGCCAGTACGGCGCCGACCAGGGCTTCGTCGTCGAGCAGCTGGAAGCGATGCTGCCGCAGCTGCTGGCCGGCCGCACGCAGATTTTCTACACGCTCGGCGAACATCTGCAGTGGGATGCGAAGCTGACCGCTTGCGTGCGCGAGATTCGCGAAGTGTCGCGGCGCGGACCAGATGCGCCGAGCAGCTTCATCGCGCTCGACAGCACGCTGCACGAGCAGCGCCTGATCAAGACCGCGGCCGAACTGCAGCTGATCCGCAAGGCCTGCGACGTTTCTGCGCGGGCGCATGTACGTGCGATGCGCGCGACCAAGCCGGGCGGCTGGGAGTGGCAGGTCGCCGCCGAGATCCATAACGAGTTCGAGCAGAACGAGATGGAGCCGGGCTACGGTTCCATCGTCGGCGGCGGCGACAACGCCTGCATCCTGCATTACAAGGAAAACGAAGCGCAGCTGCGCGACGGCGATCTGTTGCTGATCGATGCTGGCGGCGAGTACCGCGGCTACACCGCCGACATCACGCGCACGTTCCCGGTCAGCGGCAAATACAGCGGCGCGCAGAAGGCGGTCTATGAAGTCGTACTCGCTGCACAGAAAGCGGCGATCGCCGAACTGAAGCCGGGCGTGTCGTCGGCGCGGCCGCATGAAGTGGCGACGCGCACGCTCACCGAGGGCCTGGTCGCGCTCGGTCTGCTGCAGGGCGATCCGACCGAGCTGATCGCGACCGACAAGCAGCGCCAGTTCTACATGCACGGCACCGGTCACTGGCTCGGGCTCGACGTGCACGATGTCGGCCGCTACAAGCTCGAAGGCCGGCCGCGTCCGTTCCAGGCCGGCATGGTGATGACGGTCGAACCGGGCCTGTACATCGCGCCGAATACCGCAGGCATCGATCCGCGTTTCCTCGGCATCGGCATCCGCATCGAGGACGATGTGCTGATCGGCGCCGAGGGTCCCGAGGTGCTGACCGGCGGCGTCGCCAAAGAAGTCGCCGATGTCGAAGCCGTGATGCGCGGCTAGATCACGCATGGTCACCGCCGACCCCGCCGCGGCCGCCATGCTGGAATCCGCGGTGCCGCTGGCGTGCATGAACTGCGCGGCGCCGCTCGCCGGGCATTACTGCGCCAACTGCGGCCAGGAAGCGCGGATCGAAACGCCGACGGTGCGCGAATTCGTGCGCGAGTTCCTGCAGGATCAGCTGGCGCTGGAAGGCAAGCTGCTGCGCACGCTGCGCGTGCTGGTCGGCCTGCCGGGCCAGTTGACGCTCGACTACATCGACGGACGCCGCCAGCGCTATCTGCGGCCGCTGCGGCTGTACCTGATGCTGAGCGTGGTTTATTTCGCGGTGTCGGGATTTACCGGCAGCGGTCCGTCGACGCCGGATCACGTGCACAAGCAAGCCGCTGCGGCCAGCGACCGCGTCGACCGCGCGCCGGCTGCGGATGTCGATGTCGACACACCGCCTGCACCGAAGGCAGCGCCAGCGGATGCCGCGCCGCCGGCACCGGCTGCCGGCAAGCGCACGCACCCGGCGGCGAAGGCTGCCGATGCGAACACCAAGCCCGCAGCCAGCGACGGCGCCCGATCGAAAGACGATCTGGTCGAACTGGACCACGGCGACTACGACCAGATGCGCGACTTCAAGACCGGCTATGTGCCGCTGGACGAGCGCATCAAGCGCTTCTTCGATCGTCCGCAGCAACGCGCGGTGGACGACTTCAACACCGCGCTGCGCAACGATGCGCCGGTGGCGATCTTCTTCGTGCTGCCGCTGTTTGCCGCACTGCTGAAGCTCGGCTACCTGCGTCATCATCTGCGTTACGGCGTGCATCTGCTGTTCTCGCTGCACGTCCACGCCTTCGTATTTTTCGATTTGCTGCTATCGATGCTGCCGTGGCCAAGCATCATTAATGCTGCCTTGGTGGTTGCGATTCCGGCGTATCTGGTGCTGGCTCTGCGCCGCGTCTACGGCGGCGGCTGGTGGTCCACCGGTTTCTTCGTAGCGCTGCTGTTGCTGATGTATTCGGTCTTCATCGGCGTCGCGCTGGTGCTGGCGGCGGTGGTATCGGTCGCGGTCAATGCCTAGAGCTATGAGCGAAACGATGCACTGCGATATCGCGATTGTCGGCGGCGGCCTGGTCGGCGCCAGCCTCGCCGTGGCGCTGGCCGGCACGTCGCGTCGCGTGCTGCTGATCGAAGCCGCACAGCCGCCGGCGACTGCGCCGGCCTGGGATGAACGTTGCATCGCGCTGAACGATGCCAGCCGCCGCATTTTCGAAGCGCTCGGCATCTGGCGCGAACTCGAAGCCGCGGCCGAGCCGATCCGTGCGACGCATATCTCCGAGCGTGGCCGCTTCGGTGCGGCGCGCTTCACTGCGGCCGATGCCGGTCTCGACGCGCTCGGCTACAACGTGCCGCTGCGCGCGCTCGGTGCTGCGCTGTGGCAGCGCCTGCGTGCGAGCAATGTCGAGCTGTTATGTCCAGCGCGGGTGACGGCGGTGACGGCGCAGCCGGATTGGGTCGCGCTGCAGATCGCCGGCGCCGATGCGAGCACCACGTGCACGATCCACGCGCAGTTACTGGCCGCGGCCGATGGCGCGCAGTCCGCGGTGCGTGCACAACTCGGCATCGGCGCGCAGACGCGCGACTACGCGCAGCACGCGGTGGTCTCCGCGGTGCGGCTGTCGCGCGCGCATGGCGGCGTCGCCTATGAGCGGTTCACCAGCGACGGACCGCTGGCGCTGATTCCGAAACCCGGCAGCGCCGCATCGCTGGTGTGGACCTTGCCGACGGCGCAGGTCGAAGCCGCATTGGCCGCCAGCGACGACGATTATCTGCAGCGTGCGCAGGCCGCCTTCGGTGGACGTCTCGGCAACTTCGTCGAACTCGGCCGCCGCTTCTCGTATCCGCTGTCGCGCGTGGTGGCGGAGTCCAGCGCTGCGCCGCGGGTCGCGCTGCTCGGCAATGCGGCGCAGAGTCTGCATCCGATCGCCGCACAGGGCTTCAATCTCGGCTTGCGCGATGTCGCCGCGCTCGCCGGCCTGCTTGACGATGGCGGTGATCCCGGTGCTGCTGCGCTGCTGGCCGAGTTCAGTGCCGCGCGCGCAAGTGATCGCAAGCGCGTCAGCGGCTTCACCGATCTGCTGGTGCGCACGTTCTCCAATCGCGTGCCGGGACTGATGCAGGCGCGTCACTGGGGGCTGGTCGCGGTCGATCTGCTGCCGGGCTTGCGCGAGAGCGTGCTGCGTCAGCATCTGGGCCATCTCGGCCTGCCGCCGGCGCGGCTTGGGAGCAGGCCTTGAACCGCTATGCTGTTTCGATGATGCCATTACGCTTGCATGCGACGGCGCTCGCTCGCACGGCGCTGCTGTCGCTGGGACTGATCTGCTCCGCAGCGCTGCTGGCCGACGATGCAGCCGGTCCAACTGCGCCGGCGATAGCGCCTGCACCCGCTGAGGCCGCGACCGCTTTTGCGCCGCCTGCAGCAGCACCCGTAGTGGCGGCTGCGCCCGCCGCTACGCGGCCGGCTGTCGCGCCGGCTGGACTTGGGAACTCGCTCGACAATGTCATCCAGACGCTTGAGAACGACCAATCGCGCGCCGCCTTGCTGGCGCAATTGAAAGACCTGCGGGCGGCGACCGCGCAGGCCGATGGCACAGTGGCTGAAGACGACACGCCGGGGCTGCTCGGCGCGGTGGCGAGCGGTTTCGATTCGATCCAGTCGCAGCTGCGCACCAGCGATACGGTGCTGCAGTTCTGGAGCCGGCGCCTGAATGCCGCGTCTCAGCAGATCGGCACGCTGTTCACGCGTTCGCCGGAACCGCTGGTCGATAGCCTGACGATGTTCCTGCGCGTGCTCGGCTTGTGGGCTGGGATCGCCGTGCTGCTGCTGGCGATCGGCTACGGCGCCGAGCGGCTGCTGAAGTTGCCGCGGCCGCTGCCGCCGGACGTGCGCACGCGCGATCTGCTGCTGTATGTGCTGGCGCGCGTCGCGCCGTGGGTGATCGCGTTCTATGTGACGGTGCACTTCACGGTGACGCCGGCGCCGTCGCTGGGGCGCATGTTCGCGCTGACATTCGCCTACACGGTGGTGTTCGGTACGGTGTTCACCACCGTCTGCCTGTTGCTGTTTTCGCTGTTCGGCGGCGGCCATCGCCGAGCGGCGTTCCGGGTGCTGCTGCGACGCGCGCCGATCCTGCTGTTCTTCATCGGCGCGCTGGCCGCGCTCGGCGATGCCACCACCAATACGCGCGTGGTCGCACAGCTCGGTCGCGATCTGGCGATCGTCGTGTCGACGCTGGCCAATCTGACGGCGGCGTCGCTCGCTGCCGTGTTCGTGCTGCGCTTCCGCCGCGCGGTATCGCATCTGATCCGCAACAGCAGCTACAGCGTGCGCCACGCCAGCCGCTTCAACACCGAAGCATTGCGCTTGTTTGCGGCGATCTGGCATCTGCCGATCCTGCTGCTGGTGACGATCTCGTCGCTGGCGACCGTGCTCAGCATCCATCACGACAACCTGGCGCTGCGCCGCGCGATCGCGACCTCCGGCCTGCTGGTGCTGGGCTTTCTCGCCACCGCATTGATCCGCCGCGGCTTCGTGCTGGCGAGCGCGCAGCGTGCACGACGCCTGCGCGCAGCGCCGTATGCCGAGCGCTTCCTCAAGGTGCTGCATGCGGTGATGGTATTGGCGCTGTGGCTGACGGTGGTCGAATTGACTTCGCGGCTGTGGGGCGGGTCGGCCTGGAACTGGATGCATAGCAGTGCTGGCGGCCAGCGGGTTGCGACCTCGCTGATCGGCATCGCTTCCACCGTCCTTGCCGGTTCGGTGCTGTGGATCGTGCTCGATACCGCGATCCGCGAAGCGATCTCGCCGAGCCGTCCGCGGCGTGGCCATGTGCCGAGCACGCGTGCGCTGACGGTGCTGCCGCTGGTGCGCAATGCGCTGTTCCTGCTGCTGCTGGTGATCGGCGTGATCGCGACGCTGGCCAATCTCGGCATCGATGTGACGCCGCTGATTGCCGGCGCCGGTGTCATCGGCATCGCGCTCGGCCTCGGTGCGCAGACGCTGGTGAAGGATCTGCTCACCGGCGTGTTCATCCTGATCGAAGACACGCTGGCGGTCGGCGAAGTGGTCGAGATGGACGGCCGTTCCGGCACCGTCGAAGGCCTGACCATCCGCACCGTGCGTCTGCGCGACGGCGATGGTGCGGTGCATGCGATTCCGTTTTCCGAGATCAAGACGATCAAGAACCAGTCGCGCGAATACAGCTATGCGGTGTTCAACACACGCGTTACCTACGATTCGGATGTCGACGAAGCGCTGAAGCTGATCCGCGAAACCGGCGTCGAACTGCTGAAGGAAACGAGCCTGCGCCGCGACATCATCGGCTCGATCGAAGTGTTCGGTCTCGATCGCTTCGACGCGGGCGCGGTGGTACTGCAGTCGCGACTGAAGACGCGGCCGCTGCGGCAATACGATGTCGGCCGCGCGTTCAACCGCTTGCTGAAGGAAAAGATCGACGCCAGCAAAACAACACGCTTCGCCATCGGCGAACAGTTGCTGCGGATGTTGCCGGCGCCTGCAGCCGTGACCGCGTCGTCGGAGCAGATCGCCGAACCGGCAGCGCCGGCGGCGGTCGATCACGAGGGCGCGCCGCATGCGCCATGACATTATCGTCGTCGGTGGCGGCCCGGTCGGTGCGGCGGCCGCATTGGCCTTGCACGATCAGGGCTTAGACGTTGCACTGATCGAGCGCCGCGCCGCGCCGCGCGCTTGGCAGGCGAACGACTACGATCTGCGTGTCTATGCGCTGGCGCCGTCGTCGCAGCAACTGCTCGCCGACCTGAACGTGTGGGACGCGCTGGCCGCGGCGCGCATCAGTCCGTACACGCAGATGAAAATCTGGCAACGCGATCCCGAGCTGTCGTTGAAATTCAGCGCGGCCGATGCCGGTCGCACGCAACTCGGCTGGATCGTCGAGCACGGGCTGATCACCGCCACGCTGTGGTCGCGTCTGCAGGCCTTGCCGTGTCATACCCAGGCCGAGATCGAAGCGGCACAATTCGATGACGACGGCGCCAGCCTGCAATTGCGCGATGGGCGCAAGCTGCAGGCGCGACTGATCGTTGCCGCCGACGGTGCGGATTCGCAGATGCGCCGGCTCGCCGGCATCGAGACTTTGAGCTGGCGCTATGGCCAGCGTGCGATTGTCTGCCACGTGCGCACCGAGCAGGCGCATCGCCAGACTGCTTGGCAGCGTTTTCTTAAGAGCGGTCCGCTGGCCTTGCTGCCGCTGGCGGATGGACGCTCGTCGATCGTCTGGTCGGCCGACGATGCATTGGCCGAGGAATTGCTGGCGCTCGACGATGCGGCGTTCTGCGCGCGTCTTGGCGCAGCCGCCGAACAGGTGCTCGGTGCGGTACTGGAAACCACAGGGCGCATCGGCGTGCCGCTGCAACTGCTGCATGCGCGCGAGTATCTGGCGCCGTCGCTGGTGCTGGTCGGCGATGCCGCGCACGCAGTGCATCCGCTCGCCGGGCAGGGCGTCAATCTCGGCTTCGCCGATGTGCAGACGCTAGTTGCAACGATAGTCAGCGCGCGCCGCGCGCGGCGCGATTGGGGCAGCGCACGCACGCTGGCGCGCTACGCGCGTGCGCGCAAGGCACACAACCTCGAGATGCTGGCGCTGACCGACACACTCTACCGCGCGTTCCGTCCGGCGCTGCCGGGCCTGCGCGCGGCACTCGGCTTCGGCATGGGCGCGATCGATCGCACTGCGCCGCTGAAATCCTGGCTGGCACGTCGCGCGGCGCAGGCCTGAGTCGGGCTTGGCGCCGTTTGTTCCAGCGGTCGCAGTGGCTTTAGCCGGCGCTGGCGGACTGACGCGCTACTGCCAGGTCCAGCAGCCTGCTGAAATTTCCCAGCGAGAAAATGCGCATAGATCGCTCGCAGATCGGGCCTTGCGTTCGGCGCCCGCGCGGTGTTCGTGGCCTCGGCGATGCACAACGGCTTATCACGCAGCCGTGCGCTGCAGCTCGCGTGCCGCTAACCCGGCACGCCGCAGTTCTGCGGATCGGGCAGCGGATCTGTGATCAGGAAATAGGGCACCGAGGGTAGCGGTACGAAGCTGCCGTCGGGCAGCACCAGCACATATTGATTCGGCAGCAACACGTACTGGCCCTTCGCACTGGTGATGACGATGCTGCCGCCGATATCGCCGAACACGACTCCGCCGCGGGCGTCGACGTCCGGTGCCAGCAGCGGATCGATGATCGGATCGTGCGCGCAATTGGCATCGCAGAGCACCGCCAGATAATCGGTGCCGCGGATGCCGATAGTGGCGACCGGCGTGGCGACTTCATAGTCCTCGTGCTTGACCTTGCCGATGGCACCGCTGACCGCACGGAAGCCGCCCTTGAGCAAGCTGAAGAACGCGTGCGAACCGGGTTCCGCCTCGGTGGCGGGCGCGACGCCCTCGGCGGCTTGCGTTGGCCGCGCGGCAAACGGCGCGAGGGCGACGGCTGCGTCGGTAGCGCCCGACGGTGTCGCAGCGACGGCGAGAAACTTCAGCTCGACCTCGTGCGCCGCGCCCGGCGCGCTACGCTTACCGTAGCCCTGCACCGACAGGCGTTCTGCGGCGACGCCGCGGTTGGTCAGGAATTGTTTGATCGCAGCCGCGCGATCCGCCGCCAGTCCGCGATTCACCGCAGCGCTGCGCGGATCGGCGGTGTACACGCCGATCTCGACGACGATCTGCGGCTGCTGCTGCAGCGCATCGGCCAAGCGCGCGAGTGCGGCCAGCGCGGCCGGAGCTAGTTGTGTAGCGGTGACGAAGCGGACCTCGCGCAGCGGCATCACGGCGCCGAGTGGGCAGGCGTCGATGTGCATCTGCAGGTCGGCAGCGCAGGCGTCGCGGGCCGCTGCTTCGGCGGCTGCCGCCCTCGCGTTCGCGCTGATGTCGACGAAGTCGCGCACCTCGAAGCGGCTGTCGGGACGGATCAGGATGTAGCCGCCGTCGCTGAACTTCAGGTTCAGAAAGCTATTGCTGGCGGTATTGAGAATATCGCTGGCGTACACCGGCGCATCCTTCGCCAGCGGCCGGATCTTGCCGGCAGGGGCGGCGGCGGTGGCTGCGCCGGTCAACATCACGACAGTACCGGCGGCGGGCGCAGCCGCCTGCGCTGCAGAACAGGCCAGCGCCAGCAACAGGGTGCCGATGCAGCGCCGAGCAGCGCGTCGTCGCAGGCTCATGGGGCACCACCGGCGCTACAGGCCTGCACCAGACCGGAGGTCCAGTGGATTTCGATCAGATCGCCGTTGCCGCCGGCTGCATTGACGGTTTGCGTCAGCTGCTCGGTGCGGTACTGGCTGTCGTCGAGCGGGATGCCGTCGAGATCCGCTTGCGAGATCCGCGAAACCGACTCGCCGAGCACTACGACGCGCCCGGACGTGTCGACCGCATCGGGATAGCGGGTGATGCCCTGCGTGGCAAAGACGAAGTTGGTGCCGGTGCCGATCGTCAGGTTCTGCGCGCCGTCGCCGATCTGGATGTCGCCGGTCTCGCTGCTGCCGCCGATCATGATGGTGGTGATGCCGTTCGGCGGCGGCAGCGTGTTGAGCGCGAACGCTGCAGCGGAGCTGGACGGCAGGTAGTTGATGAAGATCGCACCGGGGCCGGTGGGTGTCGGCAGCGCCAGCTGGGCGGACTGCACGAACAGGTAGCCGCCGGCGAGACTGATGCTGCCGATGCTGACGTTGCCGCTGGCGGCGAAGCTCGCGTTCGGGCCCGGCGAGCCCGGCATCAGCTCCGGCGCCACCGCATTCAGACGCGCGAGGACCGCGGGGTCGCTGCCGAAATCGGCAAGACCGCTGCCGATCGTGAGGACGGCCGTATGCAGATCGATTGCACTGCCCTTCACCGACAGCGCGCCGGCGTTGACGGCGGCAGCGCCGCTGGCATCGACCACATCGACGGCGGTCAGCGCGACCTGGTCGGCACTCAGCGCGGTGCTGTTCGCCAGATGAATCGCAGCGGCGCTATCCAGCTGCAGGCGCGTCGTCGTGTCCGCCTTCAGCTGCAGTGCATCGCTGTTGGTGGTCGCGCCGAGCTGACTGTTGTCGATCGACAGATCGCCGCCGGACGTGAGGTGCACGTTGTCGCCGAACGCCGCGACCTGGTTCAGCGACATCGCACCGCCGGAGCTGAGCGTCACCGCATCGGCGTTGCCGCCACCGGCACCGCTGATGGCGGAGTGGTCGAGCGCGAGCGTCGTCGTCGCAGTCAGCGCCACCATCTGCCCGCGCAGTTGCGAGCCGCTGTCGCTGAACGCGCCGGTGACATCGACCAGCAGCGCGCCGCTGGCATCCAGCGAGCGATTGCTGAGGGCGAGGTCGTGACCGCTGCTGAGGCTGAGGTTGTGACCGGAGATATTGCCGAAGGCGAGCATGCCGCTGCCGACCGCGAGCGCGACATCGCCGTTCGAATCGATATCGCCGGTGCTGAGCTGGCCATGCGTCAGGTTGGCGCTGAATGCGCCGCCGCTGACATCGCCGACCGTGAGACTGGCATTGGTGAAGTGCAAGGCGCCGCCGGCGATCGAACTGAGATTGCCGAGGCTCAGCGTCTGGCCAGCGAGATCGCCGAGGTTGAACTGATAGCCGCCGCTACCGAGCACCAGGTCGCCGAGCTGTTCATTGCCGCCGGTCAGCGTGGTGACCAGCCGTGCTGCGCTGATGTTGCCACCGCTAAGATCGCCGCCTGCGCTGAGGCTGACGATGCCGGGGCTGGTGATAGCGCCCGTCACCACGTCGCCGCCGCCGATGACCGTTAGCGAACTGCCGGCGAGGGTGCCGACCTGCAGTGCGCCGACGCTGGTCAAGGCAACTGCACCCGTGCCGCTGATATTGCCGGCTTCGAGCAGACCCTGGCCACTGGCGAGGTTTACGGCGCCGGACGAAGTGATGTTGCCAACCGTCAATTGGCCATGCGTCAGATTCGCGCTGAACCCGCCGCCGTTGACATTGCCGATTGCGAGGCTGGCGTTGGCGAACTCGAACGCACCGCCGGCAATCGAGCTGAGATTGCCGAGGCTCAGCGTCTGACCGGTGAGATCGCCGAGGTTGAACTGATAGCCGCCGCTACCGAGCACGAGGTCGCCGAGCGTCTCGTTGCCCCCGGTCAGCGTGGTGACCAGCCGCGCTGCGCTGACGTTGCCGCCGGTAAGATCGCCGCCCGCGCTCAGGCTGACGGTGCCGGGGCTGGTGATAGCGCCCGTCACCACGTCGCCGCCGCCGATGACTGTTAGCGAACTGCCGGCCAGCGTGCCGGCCTGCAATGCGCCCGCGCTGGTTAGCGCGACTGCGCCCGTGCCGCTGACATTGCCGGCTTTGAGCAGGCCCTGGCCGCTGGCGAGGTTTACCACGCCGGACGAAGTGATGTTGCCGACCGTCAATTGGCCATGCGTGCTGCTGGCGCTGAAGCTGCCGCCGCTGATATTGCCAAGGTGCAGGCTGAGATTGTTGTAGTTCAGCGCCGCCGCGCCGGCCTCGTTGATGTTGCCGATGATCAAGGTCTGCCCAGCGATATCGTCGAAGCCGAAGTGGTAGCCGTGCGCGCCGATATGCAGATTGCTCAGCGTCTGATTGCCCTTGGTGATCGTCGTGCTGAGGCCGGCGGCACTGACGTCGCCGACTTTAAGATTGCCGGCACTGAGGCTGAGCTGGGTGTCGCCGCTGGTGTTGATGTCGCCGAGCGTGACCGTGCCGCCGCTGTTCAGGCTCAGCATCGTGCCGCTCAGATCGCCGGTGCCGACGCCGCTGTCGGCATCGATGGAAATGCCCGCGGCGGCAACGATGTCGTGCGTGCTCACCTGTGTGCCGCTGAGCGTCACCGCGTGATCGCTGCTGATATCGAGTGCGGTAAGTTGCGCGCCGGCGTCGAGCTCGACCGAGCCGCCGACCGCCACCAGCTGGCCGACGCTCAGGCTGCCGCCGCCGAAGTTCAGCGACAGTGCGCCGTGCGTCGTGGTGAGGTCGCCGAACACGAAGTTGCCGCTGTTGGCCGTGAGGTCGATCGATTGGGCGGTGAGGCTGTTGTTGGCCAGCGTGAGCGTGCTGCGCGAGTCGATCAGCACAGCGCCGAGCGTTCCGCCGTTGCCGGACAAAGTGCCGAGCTGGATGGACTTGCCGTAGACGGTGATCGCAGCGTCGCTGCCGCTCAGATTGCCGACGTTCACCGTCGAGCCATTGCCATAGCTGCCGTCGATACTGATCGACGCCTGCTGTGAGACGCCGCCGGTCGCGGCCACCGTGATGTTGCCGGTGACGATGGCGCCGTGGCCGTCGACATCCTGGTTGGTGAGAGAGACATTGGCACGTGCTGCATGCGCGCTGCCGCCGCCGTCGGCGGATGCGGAAATGTTGCCGGTGTGCAGCGTGCCGCCGAGCGTGCTCAGGCTGATCGAGCTGTCGCGGTCGCCGGCCAGGCCGGGATCGGATAGCGCGATCAGATTGCCTGTCTGCAGACCGGTGCCGCCATCGAGCTGCACGGGTCCGCCGAAAGTGTTGAGATCGCCGACAGTCACCAGGCCGTCGGTGCCGCGCACCCGCACATTGCCGAAGGCCTTGGTGGTGGTGAGATTGCCGAGCACTACATTGCCGCCGACGTCGCTGACGTCGATCCCGCCGAACTGCGTGCTCAAAGCTGTAGTGTGAATGTCGCCGCCGCTGGCGCTGAGGCGGATGCCGCCGTCGACCACGGTCCCCTGGTCGAACATGATGACCGTGCTCAACGCGCCGGTTGCGGTCAACGCGCCAGCCTTGGCGGCGATGTCGATTGACGCCAGCGAATTGGCCGATTCGCCCTGGGCGTGCGCCGCGGTGGCGATGCTGCCGACGCTGATGCCGGTGCCAGCGCTGAGCTGTACGCGGGCGTCGGCGTTATCACCCGTGGCTTGGGTCGCGATGGTGCCGAGCTGCAGTGCGCCGCCGCTGTTGCTGAGCGTGACCGAGGCATCGGCATCGCCGTCGGCGACGGTCGTCTGCGTGGTGATG
>JAQGNU010000205.1 GCA_028291645.1 Nevskia sp. | reverse complement strand
CCAAAAGTCAGATTAAGCGAGTGGTTGCAACCATTGGCCGGCGGCCGGCCGGCCCACAGCGAATTCATGTCGAGCCCGCAGGCGTATAGGCCAGGAATCGGTTGGCTGTTCGCATCGAGCGTGCGGCCGTGCCCGTCGACCTTGAGACCCAGCGTCGTCGTCGCATCACCGGGAAAAATCTGCACCGCGTAAAAGGGTGCAGTCGCCAGTGGTCCCAATGAGGGGTTGGGCTGATGCGCAGGATCGCCCATCGAGCGATCGAAGGCTGTGTTGCCGCGGCCGAAGTCTAGATCCTTGCCTGCGGCGGCGTAGCGATTGAATTTCTCGACGGTCGCGTTCAGCGACTCGGCAGATAGGTCGAGTCGCTGCGCCAGTTCCGCCAGCGTCGCGCCCACGGTCACGTAGCCTTCGCGCAGCAATCGTCGAAGACCGAAACCGCCGGGATAGACCAGCCCCAACCCATATTGGCGGATGAAGCGGCGGTCGCAGATCAGCCACGCTGGCACCGAGTCGCTGGCATGCATCGCCTCGGTAAACATCAGCGAGGCCTCGTTGCCGAAGCGGCGTCCCTGGCGATTCACGGCGATGCAGCCGGGTTTGGGCTTGTCGAGAAACAAATGGGGAAACTTCTGCAGGCTGCCGTCGGGTCGGCGTCGCAGCGAGATCACGTTCCAGGCAGCGTTGCTCGGATTGTGTTGGTTCATCACTGCGCCGGCGTTGCAGGCCATCTTCAAGCCGTCGCCGGTATTGCCTTCGGGCATCAGGGATTGATGCTGCTCGGCATACGGAATGTAGCGTGCGCGCATCTGCGGATCAGCGGAGAAGCCGCCGCTCGCCAGCACCACGCCGCGACGCGCGTGCAACAACTGCTCGCGACCTTGCCGTTGCACGCGCACGCCGCTGATCCGCCCGTTCTCGCGCAGCAGTTCGACAGCGGCGCTGTGATGCCGCAGCGTCACGCCGGCATCGAGTGCCGAGCGCAGCAGACGCGCGGCCATTGCATTGCCCATCGTCAATCGGGTGCCGCGTCGATAGCCGCGCAGCCGGTCCAGTGCCAGACGTGCGAGCAGGCGCAGCGTATAGCGCAGCGAGCGCCAGGAGCGCGCCGCATTCATCAGGTGCTCGGCGTCGGCGAAACCGACCATCATGCCGCCCGGCGCATTGAATTCCTGCAGTGGTGGACGCAGTTGCGCGAACCAGGCGCCGAGACGGCGACCGTCGAATACGATCGGCACCAGCAACCGGCCTTGTTCGCAGGCGCCTGCGAGTTCCGGGTGATAGTCGGGCATCGCGCCGATCAGCTCGAAGCGCAGCTGCGTGTGCTGCTCGAAGTAGCGCAGCATTTCGGGGCTGTTGCGCAGGAACTGCTGCAGCAGCTTTTCCTCCAGCGCGTCGCCGACGACCTGCCGCACGTAAGTCGCCGCGGCTTCAGCGCTGTCGCCGAGTCCGGCCCGCTGCATCAAGTGATTGCCGGGCACCCAGCAACCGCCACCGGACCAGGCGGTGGCGCCGCCGAAATATCCGGTCTTTTCCAGCAGCGCGACCTTGAGTCCGTGCAATGCACAGACGATGGCCGCCGCCATGCCGGCGCTGCCGGAACCGACGACGATGACATCGAAGATTGGGATGGTCGCTGTTTCCATGTCGACTGGATACGAAGACTCAGGCCCGCATGAAGAAGCCGCCGTCCACCTGCATCGTCATGCCGGTGAGGAAGTCGGATTCGCTGCTGGCGAGAAACACCGCGACCGGCGCGCAGTCCTTGACCGGATCGCCGAAGCGGCGTAGCGGCACCTGCGCGATGGTGCCGTCGAAGGTCGTCGGCGCAGTTTCGTAGGCTTCTTTGAGCGCATCGGTCAGCATGATCGGGTTGATCACGTTGACATTGATCTTCAACGGTCCCCATTCCCGCGCCGCCGTGCGCGACAGCGAGCGCACCGCTTCTTTGGTCATGTTGTAGGCCATGCCGCCTTCGAGATTGATCTGCGCCTGCGGCGATCCGAAGTTGATGATCTTGCCGCCGCGCCTGCTCAGGTACGGGAACGCGGCCTTCATCGCCCACAGCGCCGACATGAAGCCCGAGCGGTAGGTGAACTCGAGGATCTCCTCGTCGAAATCCTGAATCGGTACGAATACCGGCGCATGGGTGAGCGCGCCTTCCTTGCCGAAGCCCTGCGCGTTGTTCACCAGGATGTCGATCGTGTCGAAAGTCTTGGCGGCCTGCTCGATCATCGTGAACACCTGCTCGCGCTGGGCGACATCGCAAACCACACCCAGCGCGGTGCCGCCGGCTGCGGTGATCTCCTGCACCACGCGCTCGACCGTCGCCGGCGTGCGCGAGGCAACCACTACCTTGGCGCCTTCGGCTGCGTAGGCGAGGGCGATGGCGCGACCGATGCCGCGGCCCGAACCGGTGACGACGGCCACTTTTCCGTTCAGCTTGCCCATGTTCTTCTCCTTGCCGAGGCGACGGCGCGCTACAGCTTCAGTAGTAGGTTTCCATGTTGCCGCCATCGACCACCAAATACTGTCCGGTGATGTAGCCGGCGTTCTGCGAGCACAGGAAGGCGGCGAGGTGGCCGACTTCTTCGGCGCGTCCGAAGCGGTTCAGCGGAATGCGCTTGAGCAGGTTCTGCATGAATTCCTCGTAGGTCTGGCCGGCGTTGTCGGCGCAGTGCTGGAACCAGGCCTCATAGCTTTCGCCGGTGTCGACAAAGCCTGGCGGAATCTGGTTGACCGTGATGCCGTAGGGCCCGAGCGCATCCGCCATGCTGCGGCTCAAGCCCAGCGCCGCGGGCCGGTTGGTGTTGGCGAGCACGTAGTCGAAACCGGCGGTGGAATTGCGCACCGGCCATTTGGCGCAGCCCGAGCCGATCGTCACGATGCGTCCCCAGCGCTTTTCCTTCATGCCCGGCGCGACGGCGCGCACGAAGTTGGCGAAGCCCTTCACCAGGTAGGTATAGGAGAGATCGAAGTCTTCGTCGGTGAACTGCTCGAACGGACCCGGCGGCGGCGCCACCGGCTGGTAGATCGCGATGTCGGGCAGCCCGAAAGCCGCCTTGGCCTGTTCGACCATCTTCGGATAACCGTCCAGCTCGGTGAGATCGGCCGATACGCCGACTGCCTGGCCGCCGGCCTGCTTGATCGTGGCCACCGTTTCGTCGATCTGCTCGCGGCCGCGGGCCACGACCACGACCTTGACGCCGTTGCGGCCCAGCTCATCCGAGATCGAGCGGCCGATGCCGTGCGATCCGCCGGTGACCAGTGCCACCTTGCCTGCTATTCCAAGATCCATGCTTCATTTCTCCAGTTGAAGGCCGGCGGTGCGCAGCCTCGCTGTGGTGTGTGGATTAACTGACTAAATGTCAGTTTATGGGGCAATACCACGGTGTCGGTTTGCCTTTGTTCAGGCCGTGGGCAACTCGCCTTTCAGATACCGGCTGGTCTGCTGGAAGATCATCTTCATCGCCAGCGGATCCTCCACGTAAGGCTTGCCGCCGGTATCGTTGCGGATTGCCTGCTGGTCGAACGCGCGCTTGACCGCGGGACGCTCGCGCAGCGCGCTCCACCAACGCCAGAAGTTCGGGAACAGCTGGTCGATCTGCGCGCTGAAGCGCTCGTACGACATGGTCGACGCGAAGATGATGATGTCGGCGATCGTGTATTGATCCTGCGCGACGTACTCGCGGCCTTCGAGCCGCGTATCGAGCACGCCGAACAGCCGATCGAGCTCGCGCCGCGCCTTCTCGGTCGGATAGGGCATCGGCTCGGCCGCGTACATCGTGTAATGCGCGAACTGGCCCCACTGCGGCCCGAAGCCGCCCATCTGCCAGAACACCCACTGCAGCACTTCGCTGCGCGCCCGCGGCTCGCTCACCGGTGGGATGAAGCGTCCGAGCTTGTCAGCCAGATAGACCAGAATCGCACCCGATTCGAACACCGCCAACGGCGCGCCGCCGTCGACCGCCTGGTGGTCGATCAGCACCGGCACCTTGTTGTTGGGGCTGATCTTCAGGAACTCCGGCCGGAACTGTTCGCCGCGGCGGATATCGACCGGAATGATGTTGTGCTCGAGGCCGAGCTCTTCCAGCAGCACCAGCACCTTGTAGACGTTGGGCGTGGCGCCGAACTGCGTGCAATAGATGTCGAACATGCTGTGCTCCGGCTCAGCCGTGGAAGTGGCTGCCGCCGTTGGCGTGCCAGACCTGGCCGTGGATGTAGCCGGACTCTTCGGACAACAGGAAGCTGATGGTGCTGGCGAGATCGTCGGGCCGGCCGAAGCGGCGCGCTGTGGTCATCATCAGCCACTTCTGCTTGAAGTCTTCCGGCATCTGCTCGATCGCGGTTTCACTCAGTACGATGCCCGGCGCCACGCTGTTGCAGCGCACCCCTTCCGGCCCCCAGCGCAAGGCGATATGGCGCGTCAACGCGGTGACCGCCGCCTTCGAGGCTGCATACGCCGGCCGGGTATCCTCGCCCACGTTCGCGGCCTCGGATGCGACATTGACGATGGCGCCGCCGGTGCCCTGCTTGACGAAGTTGCGGATCGCGGCCTGGCAGGTCAGCGCGAAGCCGATTACATTGACGCGGAAAGTGCGCTGCCAGATCGCGACGTCCATGTTGAACAAATCGGCGTCGGCGCCCATGGTTTGCGGTGACAGATCGGCGGCGACATTGGCCAGCCCGTCGATGCCGCCGAAGTTCGACACTGCCGAGTCGATCAGCGCCTGCGTGGAGCTTTGCTCCGCCATATCGAATTGCACTGCCTTGGCTTCGCCACCGGCCTTGGCGATGCGTTCGACGGTAGCCTTGGCGCCGTCCAGATTGATGTCGCCGACGATCACGCGCGCGCCCTCCGCGGCGAGTCGTTCGGCGGTTGCCGCGCCGATGCCGGAACCGGCCCCTGCGACGACCATGCGTTTGCCCCGAAGCCCTTTCATCGATTCGCTCCTGCTGAAGTGGCGCTGCGCGCCGTGATAAGAACTCGCACGCATTGATTCATGCTCGCTGGCATCGACGGGCTGAACGGCCCGCGACTATTGCCGCGAATGAAAAGTGGATGCTTGCGCGGGAAGCGATGCGCGCACGGCGCGACAGGAGCGCGATCGCCGATCGGGGGTGATTGAAACATGCATCCTCCTACACAAGCGGCCTTTATGCGCATCTCCGAATCGGCCTCGATGTTCCGAAGCGCGGCGCGACGCAAAGCGACGCGATGTATTAAGACTGACTGAATGTTAGTTTTGGTTTTGAGTAATAGCAAGCCTCGAACTTGGCACGTCCGTATGCGTTCTATCGCTATTTGCTCGCAACACATGACGCTCGTGGATTGAGTATTGACCTGAAGAAGCGCCGACGCTGCAGCTGTAACAGCTGCAGCCAGAAGCTCTTTGCCGATGCGCTGCGATGAGGCTTGATTCAATCGCGGTGAAAAATGATAGCATGTCAGTTATGCGGCGAAGGGACGAGGAGCCCGCGCCGCTGTTGGAGGCGATCCACGTACAAACGATGGAACAGCGATAAAGCGATTATGAGCACGGCACTCTGTCCGGATAAGGACTACCAAGCATTTCTCAAGCAGGGGCGCTTTATGATCCAGCGCAGCGCCTCCAGCGGGCGTTACGTGTTTTATCCGCGCGTGATTGCCCCCTGCACTGGCGCCGAAGATCTGGAATGGGTGGAAGCCAGCGGACGCGGCGTCGTCTATTCCACGACCGTGATCCGGAGCAAGCCGCCGGCGCCGTCCCGTAACGTCGCGCTCGTGCAGTTGGAGGAAGGACCGCGGTTGATGACGCGCGTCGAAAGCATTGATCCCGGCGAGGTGCGCATCGATATGCCCGTGAAGGCGCGCATCGTTCAGCAGCAGGATTTTGCCTTCGTCGTGTTCGACCCGGCTTGAAGTCCTTCTTTCATATACCCGATACGGGTGTCTGGCCTTGTCAGCAAAACTCAATCAGGAACCCACATGAACAACCCCATGTCATTGAGCGGCCGCACAGTCATCGTCACCGGTGCGGGGCAGGGCATCGGCCTCGCCATCGGCAAGCTGGTGATCGAACTCGGCGGTAATGCCGTGGCGGTGGATCTCAACGGCGACACATTGGAGAAGGCCAAGGGCGAACTGCCGCAGGGCCGCTATCTGCCGGTGATCGGTAATGTCGCCGATCCCGCCGTCGCCGAGAAGGTGGTGAGCGCGGCAGTCGCAGCCTTCGGTGCCGTGCACGGCCTCGTCAACAATGCCGGGATTGGCCGGCCGGCGTTGATCGAGAAGATGTCGCAGGCGAACTGGCAGTTGGTGATGGACGTACACGTCAACGGCTCGTTCTATTTCACTCAGGCTGTGGGGCGGCACATGATCGAGCGCGCCAAGGCTGGCGACAAGGATCCAGGCAGCTTCGTGTTCATTTCCTCCGATGCCGGACGCCGCGGCAGCCTGGGACAGATCAATTACGCGGCGGCGAAATCGGCCATGTTCGGCATGACCATGACGGTGGCGCGCGAGTGGGCCCAATACAACATCCGTTCCAACGCCGTGTGCTTCGGCGTCGTGGAGACTGCGATGACCGAAACGGTGCGCACCGACGAGCGTTTCCGCGAGAACTACCTGCAGCAGATTCCGCTCGGCCGTTGGTCGACGCCGGAAGAAGTTTCAGTACCCGTATGTTTCCTGTTGTCCGGCGGCGCATCCTATGTGACGGGTCAAGTGCTGT
Organism: Nevskia sp.; assembly: GCA_028291645.1. Taxonomy (GTDB): domain Bacteria; phylum Pseudomonadota; class Gammaproteobacteria; order Nevskiales; family Nevskiaceae; genus Nevskia. Next base: position 7,213 of record JAQGNU010000205.1, on the reverse strand, counting down.
CGGTCAATGGCGGCTTCACGATCGCGGTCTAGTTCGAATCGCACGCACGACGATGGATGACATCTCGGTCATGCTGCGTGACAGCGCGGCGGATTTCCTCGCCGGTCGTCATGACCGGTCGCGCCTGAAGGGCAGCATCGGTAAGCCGCAGCTGGTGGATCGTGCGCTGTGGCGCGAAATGGGTGAACTCGGCTGGCTCGGACTGGAATTGCCCGAGTCGCTCGGCGGCACCGGCATGGGGCTGCGTGAATCCACCGTACTGGCCGAGCAATTTGGCCGTAGCGCATTCGCGGCGCCCTACGTGGCCTCATCCGTCATGCCGGCAAGCTTGCTGTCGTTCGCCGGCCATGCGTCCGCAGCTGCGGAATTGTCTGTGGCCTTGCAGGACGGCGGTAAAGTTCTGACATTGGCCTGGCAGGAGGCGGTCGGCGAACTCGGTTTCGATGCGCCGCGCACGCGTCTGCAGGACGGGCGCATCAGCGGACTGAAGCGGTTCGTTCCCGCGGTCGAGTGCGATGGCCTTCTGCTGGTGAGCGTGCGCGATGCAGCGGGTACGGCGGTCGTGGTCGTCGCCGCAGATGCGAAGGGCTTGACGATCGAGCACCAGGCGGCGGGCCTGGGATCGATTGCCACGCTGCGCTTCGACAGTACGCCGATCCTGTTCGATGCGCCGTTGTTAGTCGGCGACATCGTATCGGCGGCGCTGCAACGTGCACTCGATGCGGGACGTATCGCGCTCTCCGCGCAACTCGAGGGGCTGGCCAGCGGCATGCTCGATCGCACCGTCGAGTACGTCAAGGGCCGCGTCCAGTTCGGCCGTCCGATCGGTTCGTTCCAGGTCATCCAGCACCGCTGTGTCGATCTCTACATCGCGGCACAACTCGCCGGTGCCAGCTGGCGCAACGCTTTGCGCGCGTATGAACGTGGTGGCGATGCCGCGGCGGCGATCAGCGCCGCCAAGGCGCGCTGTGCCGATACCGCGCAGCGCGTCGGCCGCGAAGCAATTCAGATGCATGGCGCGATGGGTTTCACCGAAGAGGCCGACATCGGTCTGTACGTGCGCAGCGGCCTGCAAGCCTATGCCTGGCTCGGCACGCCGCTGCAGCATCGTCGGCACTTCATGGCGCGCGCGCCCGGCGCGGCGGCCACCCATGTCTGAGACCGAAAGCGTCGATCTCGATCGGCTGTCCGACGAGGAATTCCGCCAGGGCTTTCGCAGCTGGCTCGCCGCCAACTATCCGCGGGAACTCAGGCAGGATTCGCATCGACCGTTTCGTCGCCTGCGCGGTGACGCTGCAGTGAACTGGCTCAAGCGAGTGCACGAAGCCGGCTGGCGCGCGCCGGCCTGGCCGCGCGAATACGGTGGCATGGGCTTGAGCTTCCGCAAGCAGCTGATCTATCACGACGAGCTGGAGCACGCCGGCGTGGCGCGCATCATCGATCTCGGCGAGACCCAACTCGGGCCGACGCTGATCCTGTGCGGTAGCGAGGCGCAGAAGGCGCATTACCTGCCGCGCATCCTGGCCTGCGATGATGTCTGGTGCCAGGGTTATTCCGAACCGAACGCGGGCTCCGATCTCGCATCCCTGCGCACGAGCGCGGTGCGCGAAGGTGATGAGTTCATCGTCAACGGCCAGAAGATCTGGACCACGCATGCGACCGACTCCACGCACATCTTCGCGCTGGTGCGCACCGGCAAGTTCGCCAAGAAGCAGCAGGGCATCAGCTTCCTGCTGATCGATCTGCAGGCGCCCGGCATCAGCGTACGGCCGATCGTGAACCTCGCTGGCGAAGACGAGTTCTGCGAAGTATTCTTCGATAACGTCCGCGTGCCGGTCTCGCAACTCGTGGGCGAACTCGACCAGGGCTGGAGCGTGGCCAAGGCGCTGCTCGGCTACGAGCGCATCTGGATCGGCAGTCCCGCACTCGCGGGCAAAGCGCTGGAGTTGGCGAACACGCTGGTGCGCGAACTCGCGCTGACCGCAGACGCCGGCGTGATGGATCGCCTGGCCGAACTCACCGCGGACTTGCACGACTATCGTCTGCTGTACACCGAAATTTGCGATGTCGTCGCGGATGGCGACAAGCCCGGGCCGGGAGTGTCGATGCTCAAGGTCTATGCCTCAGAGCTGCTGCATCGCCTGTCCGAATTCAACCAGGAAGTCGCGGCCGAATACGGTGGCATCGTCGGCGACGCGCGGATCGGCGCGACACTGACCGATCTGCATTGGCAACTGATGATGGCGCGCCCGGTGACGATCTTCGCCGGCGCCAACGAAATCCAGCGCGACATTCTGGCGAAGACCGTGCTCGGCTTGCCCGGCGAGCCGGCGAAAGCCTAGAGGAGTAAACAGCAAATGTTCGCACCCGGAGCCTTGACCGGCGTTCGCATTCTCGACATGACGCGCGTGATCGCAGGCCCTTACGCGGGCCAGATTCTCGGCGATCTCGGTGCCGAGGTGATCAAGATCGAGCGCCAGGGCGAGGGCGACGATTGTCGCCGCGTCGGCCCGCCGTGGATGAAGGACAGCCTCGGTCAGGACACGCCCGAGTCCACGTATTTCCAATCGGTCAACCGCAACAAGCGCTCGATCACGCTCGACTACGCGCAGCCGGAAGGCGCTGAATTGCTGCGCGCGATGGCGGCCAAGGCCGACGTGCTGATCGAGAACTACCGCCCGCGCACGCTCGACAAGTACGGCCTCGGCTATGCGGCGCTGTCCAAGATCAATCCGAAGCTGATTTATTGCTCGGTCAGCGGCTTCGGTCAGACCGGGCCGTACTCTGAACGCTCGGGCTACGACTATCTGGTGCAAGCGATGGCTGGCGTGATGTCGGTCACCGGCTATCCGGAAGGCGAGCCCGGCAGCGGGCCGATGCGGGTGGGCGTGCCGATCTCCGATATCTGCGCGGGCCTGTATTCCGCGATCGGCATTCTCGCCGCACTCAACCGCCGCCATATCAGCGGTGTCGGCCAGCACATCGACGTCTCTCTGTTCGAATCGCAACTGGCGGCGATGCTCAACACTTTCTCTGCCTGGTTCAACAGCGGCACGCAACTCGGCCGCACCGGCAACGATCATCCGAGTGCTGCACCCTACGGTGTTTACCAGGTCGACGACGGCTACATCCTGATCGCGACCTTCAACGACCGCGAATTCGGCCGTCTCGCGCGCGTGCTGGGCCATCCCGAATGGGCGGAAGATCCGCGCTTCGCCAAGAACGGGGCGCGCGTCGCCAACCGTCCGCTGCTGAAGCAGCTCGTCGGCGAGGCGCTGCGCGGCAAAACCATGGCCGAGTGGGTCGAGACGCTCAACCGAGGCATGGTGTCTTGCGGCCCGCTCAACAACATGGCGAACGTCGAGCAGGATCCGCATGTGCGGGCACGCGGCGTGGTCGTCGAACTGGAGCACCCGATCCTCGGCAAGGTGAAGACGGCGGCGAGCCCGATGCGCTTTTCGGAATCGCCGGTGACGTATCGCACGCCGCCGCCGCTGACCGGCGAGCATACCGACGAAGTGCTCGGCGAATGGCTCGGCCTCGATGCCGCCAAGCTCGAACGGCTGCGCGCCGCGAAGGTGATCTGATGGTTTACGCATGAGCGCTGCCTTCCACTATCCGCCGTTCGAGATCCCGCCTGAGCTGGATGGCCTGCGCCGCGAAGTGCGCGCGTTCCTGAGCGAGGCTTCGCAGCAATGGTCGGGCTGGGACATCGGCCATTCGTGGATGGGCTTCGATCGCGCCTTCAGCCGCGCAGTCGGACAGCGCGGCTGGATCGGCATGACCTGGCCGCGCGCTTATGGCGGCCACGGGCGCTCCGCGCTCGAGCGCTACGTCGTCGTCGAGGAAATGCTCGCGGCCGGCGCGCCGGTGGGCGCGCATTGGGTCGGCGATCGCCAGAGCGGACCGCTGCTGCTGCGCATCGGCAGCGAGTCGCAGAAGCAGCGCTTCCTGCCGAAGATTGCGGCCGGCGAAGCGGCGTTCTGCATCGGCCTGTCGGAGCCTGGCTCAGGTTCGGACCTGGCGTCACTGCGTTCGCGTGCGACGCGCGTCGACGGCGGCTGGAAGTTGAACGGACGCAAGATCTGGACGACCTACGCCGAGCACTGCGATTTCATGATCGGCCTGTTCCGCTCGCAGGGTACGGCCGAAGTCGAGCGGCACAAGGGTCTGTCGCAATTCCTGATCGACCTGCGGTCCTCGGGCCTGGAAATTCGCCCGATCGTCGATCTCACCGGCGAAGCGCACTTCAACGAGATCGTGTTCGACGATGTGTTCGTCTCCGACGCGCTGTTGGTCGGCCGCGAGAACGAGGGCTGGGCGCAGGCCAACGCCGAGCTCGCGTTCGAACGCAGCGGACCCGATCGCTACATGAGTTCGTTCCCACTGCTGCCGCTCGCGATCGATGCGGTGTGTGAGGCTGGCACCATCGACCGCCTGTCCGCACGCCGCATCGGAGAAGCGCTGGCCGACATCGTGACGCTGCGTGAAATGTCGCTGTCGATTCTCGGCCAGCTCGCGGCCGGCCACACGCCGGCGCAGGAAGCGGCGCTGACCAAGGATCTCGGCACCACGTTCGAACAGCGGCTGCCCGAACTCGTTCGCGAGATCACCGACAACGCGCCGGTGATCTCTGCCGGAGACAAGCTCTCCGAGATGCAAGCCTATCTGATGCAGAGCGTGCCGAGCTATTCGCTGCGCGGCGGCACGCGCGAAATCATGCGCGGCATCATCGCGCGCGGGCTGGGTCTGCGATGAGCAGCGCCGCAGCCAGCGACGCAGGCGCGGAGATCGCCGACCTGCTGGGCGATCAGCTCGCGCGGCTGTTCATCAAGAAGGTCACACGCGAAGCGCTGGCCGCGGCAGAGCAGGGCCGATTCGATATCGCATTGTGGAAAGAAATCACCGACATCGGCGCAGCCTCCGCGCTCGCATCGGAAGCGGTTGGCGGCGCCGGCCTGTCATGGGCGCAGGCCGGTGGCCTGCTGCAGTCGCTGGGCGCGCATGCGCCGCCGGTGCCGCTGGGTGAAACCATGCTTGCATCGTGGATGCTGGCCCTGGCCGGAATTGAAGCGCTAGGCGCTCCACTTACCGTAGCAGGTGGACTGCTGCAGGTCGATGGCGAAGGGCGCGTGTCCGGCGAAGACGCGCTGCTGTCCTGGGCGCCGCATGCCGCAGCCATCGTCGCCGTGGCGCAAGGCGCAGGCGGGCGACAGCTGGTGCTGCTGGCGACAGCAGACGCCGAACTCACAGCGCAGCGCACCCTGGATCGTCTGCCCGCTGCGCGTGTCGCGATGCGCGGCGTGCAGCCGCTGAACATCGCGCCGGCGCCTACCGTGCTCGGTGCAACCGGCCTGCTTGCGCCATTGGCGGTGCTGCGCGCGCAGCAGCTTGCTGGCGGTCTCGCGCAGGTTCTGGCCTTGTGCGTCGACTACGCGAATACGCGCAGCCAGTTCGGCAAAACTATCGGCAAGTTCCAGGCGATCCAGCATCAGCTGGCAGAACTCGCCGAGCTGACGGCGGCTGCGCAGGTCGCCGCTGGCTATGCAGCGCGGCAGCTCGACAGCGGCAACGCGGACTCGGCCGAGCGTGGCGCGGCGGTCGCCAAAATCAGAGCGGGCCTGTCGGCCACGCGCGGTGCGGCGATTGCGCATCAGGTGTTCGGCGCCATCGGCACCACCGACGAGCACATCTTGCATTACCACACGCGCCGGCTGTGGCAATGGCGCGACGAGGCCGGCAGCGAAGCCTGGTGGGCCGAGTGGCTCGGCCATCGGTTGCTGGCTGCAGGCGGTGCCGAGTTGTGGAGCGGGATCGTCTCCAGGGATTAACTCATCATTCGATGCTTGCGAGGAGAACAGCATGAAACAGGATTTGACAGGTTTGGTCGCGGTCGTCAGCGGCAGCAGCCGCGGTATCGGCCGCGGCATGGCGGTAGCGATGGGCGCGCACGGCGCGACGGTGTATGTGACCGGCCGCACCGCCAAGCCGGGGCAGTCGGAATTTCCCGGTTCGGTGGCCGAGGCGGCCGAGGCGGTGACGGCGGCCGGCGGCAAGGGTATTGGCGTCGCTTGCGACTTCGGCGACGACGAACAGATCAAGCAGCTGTTCGCACGGATCGAGCAGGAGCAGGGCCGGCTCGACATCCTAGTCAACAACGCCGCGTATCTGAACAACGACATCTATGCGCACGGCCCGTTCTGGTCGAAGTCGCTGGACATCGTGCGGCTGCTCGACGTCGGCCTGCGGTCCTCGTACATCGCGAGCTGGTACGCCGCACCGCTGATGGTGCGCCAGAAGCGCGGCCTGATCGTCAACACTTCGACCTATGGTGCGGTGTCCTATATCCATGGCCCGGCCTACGGCGTGCACAAAGCCGGTCACGACAAGCTGGCCGCCGACATGGCGGTGGATTTCCGCGATCACGGCGTCGCTGCGGTGTCGTATTGGTTCGGCGCGGTGGCGACTGAGCGTTTCAAGATCGTCACCGCCGGCATGAGGGACGGGTATGCCGCCGGCGATGCCGGCAGTTTTCAGGTGACCGAGACGCCGGAGTTCGGTGGTCACGTACTCGCGGCGATGTACCACGATCCCGAGTTGATGACGCGTTCCGGCAATGCCTTCATCGTCGCCGAAATGGCCAAGGAATACGGCATCAAGGACGCTGACGGCGTGGAGCCGCCGAGCTACCGCGAATACCTCGGTGCGCCGCGTATCCCGCATCCGTCCGTAATCACCTGAGCGCGGGCGCCGCCATGCGTGAAGCCGTCATCGTCTCCACCGCGCGCACGCCGATCGGGCGCGCCAATCGCGGCGCCTTCAATAACATCAAGTCGCCCACTCTGACGGCGCATGCGATCCGCCACGCGGTCGCGCGTGCCGGCATCGAAGGCCGCGAAGTCGAGGATGTGCTGATCGGTGCGGCGCTGACCGCCGGCACCGCGGGACGCAACCTCGCGCGCGCATCCGCGCTCGCCGCCGGCCTCGGCGACGGTGCCGCCGGCCAGACCATCGATCGCCAGTGTTCTTCGGGGCTGATGGCGATTGCAACCGGTGCCAAGCAGATCATCGTCGACAGCATGGATGTGGTCGTCGCCGGCGGCTCGGAAAATGTCAGCGCCTTGTCGCTGCCGTATCTGGAGTGGGCGCTCAAGGAGAAGGACGAAAACGTCATTGCGCAGTCGCAGCACGCCTACCTGCCGATGCTGCAGAC
>JAQGNU010000122.1 GCA_028291645.1 Nevskia sp. | reverse complement strand
CACGCGCTGCAGGCGCGCTTCGTCGAGCGGCAGGCTGCGGCCGTCGTCCAGCTTGACCGTCAGCGCGGCGACCACCGGTGCCGACTTGTCGGCCTTCTTCGCCGCCACTTCGGCGGCACGCGCTTTCGCACGCTCGTCGCGGTAGATCACGTAATCGCGCGCGACCTTGTGCTCGCCGCCGCGCATCAGCGCCAGCTCGACCTGGTCCTGGATGTCTTCGATATGCAGCGTGCCGCCGCCGGACAGGTGACGCGTCAGCGCCTGCACCACGGCCTCGGTCAGTTCCTCGACCTTGTCGCGCACGCGCGAACTGGCCGCGGCCTGGCCGCCTTCGACCGCCAGGAAGGCCTTGGTCATCGCGATCGAAATCTTGCGCGCGTCGAAATTGGTGAGCTTGCCGTTGCGGCGGATCACCTTAATGGCGCCCGGGGCCGTCGCGGCGAGTTCTGCGCTGACGTTGCCCGATTCTGTTGCCGGCAGACGTGCCGGCGACGCTGAAGTCGTCTGGGTGGTGTACATGGGTTGCCGCTCTCCCCGTTGCAACTGATTGTGGTGAAGGAAATCGAATCTCGGATACCAATATATAGTGGTTCGGGCTGTGGTCAACCCCAACATGCTGTGTCCAAAAGTGTGCATGGACCCCGGATAGCCGGTGCAAAAACTGTGTGTAAAATCGCTAAGTAACGGAGCTATTTAGGGTTATCACTCTAAGTTTTTAGACCGCTCCGGACCTGGGCATTGCAGTCAGCCGACGAACGGCAAATGGCCTCACGGAAGCCGACCGAAGCAGCCGGCAGAAAGTGCGCTCCAGCGCCATTTTGGAGCCCGCGACCGGGGCCCCGAAGCCTGCCCGGCAGGCTACTCCAAAAGCCCGGCCAGGGCGGCGTGAAGCATGACCGCCCCGCAGGCCGCCGTTTCGCGTGGTTAGCGTTCCTTGCGCGAGCGACTACCGTCGCGTCACGCCGGCCATACCCGGTTGGGCTTTAGGGCCTGTTAACAGGTCCTAGCAACTGCTCGCTGTCGCCTTGGTCGAAGCCGCATCGAAAATCTTTTCGGCGTTCGCCGCGAGAAAGTTGCGGAATACCAGCGGCGCGCCGTCTTGTGTCCACAGCGGCGCGCCATCGGTCGCGTGCGCCTGCGCGCGTTCGATGATCTCGACGAACTGTTTCTCGGTCTGCGCGATGCCGAGCGAGCCGTCGGCTTCGCGCACCGGTGTATCCATCGTCGCCGCCAGCGTCGCGGTCTGCCGCAGCTTGGTGCCGGGCGCGCCCTGAATCGCCGGCAACAGCTTCAGGCCGGCGGCGAGCATCGCCTGCGCCATCGCCTCGATGCCGCCGAAGCCGGCGGCACGCACGTCGATAGTGACGTGATTGAAATCGGGCCCCAGCGCCAGCGCGCTGGCGGCTTCGCCGGAGACGCTGGCGACCGCTTCCAGGGTACTGCGCTTCAGCGGCGGCCCCGGGCGCGACATCAGGCGATGCACGAAGTGATCGATCAAGACCGCCGCATCCGCTTCGGCCAGACCGCCGGCGTTTTCCGCTTTTGCGATCATTGCAATGAACGGTGCGTGATCCACCGCCGCTGCCTGCTCGGCGCAGTCTTCGCGGATCAGCGCAGCGACTGCCGGCGGGAACGCATCGAGCTCGACCTCGCTGACGAAAACCTTGAACGGCGTCGCGTCTTCGCCGATCACCTGCAGATCGAAGCTGACCAGCTTCTTCGCCGGAAAGCGGTAATCGAGTTCGCGCTGCAGACCGAGCACGCGCGCGGCGCGCACGAACAGCGCGCAGACCGCCGGATCGGCCGTGCGGATTGCACCGTGGTCGTTGTGAAAGCGACCGCCCTTGTCGGCGACCAGTTTCTGCAGGCGCACGAAGTCGGGCACATTGCCGGCGAAGCGGGCGGTTGCGGTCTGCACGAAACGCTCGCGCAGGATGTGCGGGGGAAGCAAGCTGGCCATGGGGTTAAGCCTGGGTGGACTGGCGAAAGTCTAGTCCTATCGCGGTTGCAACGCCGGCTGGGGCGGACGGCGCGCGGCGCGCCCAGTCGGCTAATTAGTCGGCTAATCTAGGCGCTAATCCAGGGGCGAACCCAATCGCAAACCTGGGCTTGCGAGGCGCCAACCCGGCCGCTGCCGAATGTCATCGATCTTCGAAAAACTCAACATCAAGGACGCGCGCGAGATCGTCGTGCTGAATGCGCCGTCGAGCTTCGAGTCCGAGCTGGCGCTGCTCGTCGGCGTAAAAATTCTGCGCTCCTTGCAGCGCATCAAAAACCTGAACTTCGCGCTCGCATTCGTCGTTACGCAAGCCGATCTGGATGCGCTGTCGACAGCCTTGACGACGAAGGCCGTGGCCGACGCGACGCTGTGGTTCGCCTATCCGAAGAAGAGTTCGAAGAAATACCGCTGCGAGTTCAACCGCGACTCCGGCTGGGACGTGCTGCGAACTGCAGGCTACGACAGCGTGCGCATGGTTGCGATCGACGCCGATTGGTCGGCGCTGCGCTTCCGCAAGCTCGAGTTCATCAAGTCACTCGGCCGCAATCTCGCGCCTGCGCTCGCGCAGGCGGGCCGGCAAGGTGCCGGGGCGAAATGACGGCTACGGCCGTCCGGCGTGTGCAGTAAAAATGGCGCGCAACATCCGGTCGATCGCAATGCCGCCGACGTGCCACGGCTTAAGCTTGGGCAGTAGCGGAGCAAACCAATCCATTCAAGCAGACCGCTTTCCGGTACCGATCAGTGGCTCGTGGCCAAGCTGATATGCCCACAACGAGGTGCAATATGCGCAACAGTTCCCGGTACTCGCGGTTTGCCAAGGTGGCGGCACACTTCTGTGGTCGGCCCGCCGTATTCGTCGTCGCCGTCGGCATCATCGTCGCGTGGATCGCCACCGGGCCGATTTTCCATTTCAGTGACACCTGGCAACTGGTCGTCAATACCGGAACGACGATCATCACCTTCCTGATGGTCTTCCTGATTCAGAACACTCAGAACCGCGACACTGAAGCGATTCAGTTGAAGCTCGACGAACTCATCCGCGCCACCCAGGGTGCGCACAATGCGCTGCTCGATCTGGAGGAACTCGAGCAGGAGGGTCTCGATGTGTTTCGAACCAAGTATCAGGCGCTGGCCGCGGCCGCCAGAACCGAGCTAGGCCGCGGCGTGCAAGATACCGGCACGCCGGAAACCTAGGCCAGGACTGAAAGCGCCCAAATACTTTGTCGGGCGCCTGATCGAGCCGACCGCGACGCCTCAGCCTGGATGCGGGTTCGGCCGACAGGCTTTCAATGACGATCGAGCAGGCACAGGATCAGATCGGCCATCGCTGCACCGTGACCGTTCACGGCCCTGGACTTCTCCATGATCCGTGCGCCCTCGATCGCATTGACCAGCAACTGCGCCAACAACTGCGGCGCGCGATCGCTGCGAACGTCGCCGTCCGCCTGCGCGGCTTGCACTGCGGTGACGAACACGGCGACCAGCTGCGCGAACGTCGTCCGCACCTCTTTCAGCACCAGAGGGTCGTGATCGGCGAGTTCCAGTGCGGAGTTCGTCGCGAAGCAGCCCTTGCGGCTCTTGCGGCTGCTGCGCGCCATCATCAGTCGCACGGTGCGATCGATGCCGGCGCGTGCCGATGGCGCATCCCGCAACGAGCGCTGCACCCATCCGATCAGCCAGCTGCGGTACTGCGCGAGCGCTGCCAGGTACAGCGCTTGCTTGCTGCCGAAGCTGGCATAGATGCTGGGCTTCTCGACGCCGAGCGTGCTGGTCAGCATGTCCATCGAGGTGCCGCGATAGCCGTGGTCCCAGAACAGCGTGAGCGCGTGTTCCAGTGCGGCATCTTTCTCGATCTTTCTCGGCATGGGGTCCTATGGGTGCTTTGTGCGCCGCTGGCCATTATCCAGAAGCGCGTCAGGGAACCTCTGAATAAGCTGCTGCGCTTGGCATCTCGCGCGAATCCGGTGCTCGGAATCCTCACATACTCCTATGTATGCTGCGGTTCCTCCGCTCCGGGTTCGCGAACCTGCCTTCGCTCGCGACGCTTCTTCAGAGATTCCCTAGCTGACGTCAGCGGCGTTGCGGTTGTTCGCCTTGCGTTACTGTACCGGCCGGTATAGTGTGATGTACCGACCGGTATAGAAGTATAGCGGATCGGCAATCAACCGAGGAGAGTCTGCATATGCAGATCGCAGTCGTTTATCACAGCGGCTATGGCCATACCGCGAAGCAGGCCGCGGCGGTGCTGGAAGGCGTCGAGCAATCCGGCGACGCAGAGAGCCTGTTGGTCGACGTCGCGCAGGAAATTCCCTGGGACGAGCTGCAGCGCAGCGACGCGCTGATTTTCGGTTGTCCGACCTACATGGGCGGCCCCTCCGCGGTGTTCAAGAAGTTCATGGAAGACTCATCGTCGCGCTGGATGAAGCAGGCGTGGGCCGACAAGATCGCCGCGGGCTTCACCAATTCGTCGAGCCAAAGCGGCGACAAGCTCAACACGCTGATGTCGCTGAGTGTGTTCGCGGCACAGCACGGCATGATCTGGGTCGGCCTCGGCCTGTTGCCGGGCAACAACGCCAGCACCGCCTCGCCGCAGGACCTGAACCGGCTCGGCAGTTTTCTCGGCGCGATGGCCCAATCGAATGTCGATCAGCCGCCGGAGCTAGCGCCACCGGCAGCGGATCTGCTGACTGCGCGCAGACTGGGGCTGCGCGTGGCGACAATTACGCAGCGGCTGATGTCTGCGAACAAATGAGCGCGCAAGGCGCCATACCGAGGCGCGGTGCTCTGCCCGTGACCGCGTCGAACCTGCACACCGGAGAACCGATATGCCATTGATGGATGTGATTTATCCGCAAGGCGCGCTGGCCGAAGCGGCCAAGGGCGAATTGCTGGAGACTTTGTGGTCGACCTGCCTGCGTTGGGAGGCGGTGCCGGAGACGGCGGCGACCGCGTCGATCGCCTGGGTCTATCTCGATGAACGGCCAGCGGGCAGCATCAGCGTCGGCGGCGCGCAGCTCAGCCAGAACATCTATCGCGTGCATGTGCGCGTGATGTCGGGCTTCATGGACCAGTCGCGCATCGCCGGCATGGTCGACGACCTCACCAAGGCCATCTTGCGCGCCGATGGCGGCAGCGGCGACGGCAGCGGGCCGCGCGTGTTCTGCATCGTCGAAGAAGTGCCGAGCGGGACCTGGGGCGTCGATGGCGCCGTCTGGGACAGCGTTGCAACGGCCAGAGCCGTCGGCGCCGATCCGGCGCGCATCAGTGCGATGGAACGTGCGATCGCAAAAAGTCCGCGAATCGACGTGGCCGCAAGTCGGATTGCCGAACCCGCGCTGTAAACGCGGAGTCGGCAGCGGCATTCCGGGTTCGCGCCGGCGCGCGACGCCTCAGCCTGCGCGCAGCGCCGTCGCCACCGGCAGACGTGCCGCGCGGATCGCCGGAAACAGGCCGCCGGCAATGCCGATCAGGCAGGCCAGCACGATGCCGGAAATCAGCAGGGCGGGGCTCACGGTGAGGCGAAACACCACCTGCGAGAAATTGGCGCCGAGCGTGTTGACGGTATTGCCATTGAAGAACACCCACGCCAGCGCGGCGCCGATCACGCCGCCAAGCAGCGACAGCAGCAGCGCTTCGACAAACACCGAGATCACCACCGGCAGCGCGCCGAAGCCGATCGCGCGCAGCGTGGCGATTTCGAGACTGCGCGCGGACACCGCCGAATACATCGTGTTGAGCGCGCCGAACATCGCACCGACCGCCATGATGCCGCCGACGAAGAAGCCGAGGAAGTTGAGCAGCTTGGTCAGCTGCTTCGACTGCTCGGCGTAGTACTCGGGCTCGCGCTTGACGTCCACCGTCAGCGTGGGATTGGTGGTCAGCGAATCTTTGAACGTATCGAACGTCGCCGGCGCATCGAGCAGCACGGTGATCGACTGGAAGCCGATCCGACGAAACGCCGACAGCACGGTTTCGCTGTCGGCCATCAGTTCGGATTCGTGCGCGTCGCCGTCGGTGTCGTAAATGCCGACCACGGTCCAGTCCGATTCGCGGAACGAAAGCTTGCTGCCGAGCGTCAGTCCACGGAATTGCTTGGCGGCGGACTTGCCGGCGATCAGTTCGCGCACTGCCGGCTGGAAGATGCGGCCTTCGATCAGCTTCAGTTCCGGCCGCAGCGCGAACGCCTGCGGGCCGACGCCGCGCAGCGTGACGTTGGAATCGCTGCCGTCGGAGATCTTCGGTAGGTTGACGATGGTGACGATCTCGGCCGAGCCGATCGGTTTGCCGTTCGCATCTTTCTTGACGCCGGGCGCATCGAGCACAGTCAGCGCGTTGTCGCGCGAGATGCTGCTGTTGATCTCGGCTTGCGAACCGCCGCGCAGCACGATTGCGCGATCCGGCCGGCCGGTGTTGGAGACGGTCTTGTGGAAGCCGACCGCCATCGCCAGCACCGATACCAGCACCGCGACGACGCCGGCGATGCCGATGACGATCACCGACGAGGTGCCAAGCCGCTGCGGGATCGCGCGCAGGTTCATCGCCGTTACTGCTGAGGTTTGCTTGAACATGTTTATCTCCCCGCCAGCGCATCAACAATGTCGAGCCGCTTTGCACGCCAGGCCGGCGGCAGTCCCGTCAGAATCGCCAGCACCAGCGCAACGCCGCCACCGGCAAGCAGCACGCTCGGCGGCAGCCGCACTTCGCCGACCACGCTCTTCAGCAGCGGGAACAGCAACTCGGCAATGCCGAGCCCGATGGCGGCGGCGAGCAGGCACAGCAAGACCGATTCAACCAGCACCAGCGTCAGCACCGCGGTATCCGAATAGCCGAGCGTCTTCAGCACCGCCAGCTCCGGCACGCGTTCGCGCACCGATTGCATCATCGTGTTGCCGGTCAGGAACAGCAGCGTGAAGAACACCGCGAACAGGATCGCCTTGACGATGAAATTGATGTCGCCGAACTGCTTCAGGAACGACTGCGCGAATTCCTTCTCGCTCTGCGTCTTGGTTTCGTCGGCGGAATTTTCGAACAGCTTGTCGATCGCAGCGGCAACCTGCGAGGACTGATTCGGATCGCTCAGGCTGACCACCCACCAGCCGACGCTGCCGCGGCGGAACGCGCGCGCTTCGTCGAAGTAGTCGAAGTTGAACAGTGCGCCATCGGTCTGGCTGGCGTTGCCGGTGAAGTCGTAGAAGCCGACCACCTGGAAGTCCCAATCGGATTGGCCGTCGGACTTGCGTGTCCAGATGGTCGAGTGCAGCGGCACGCGGTCGCCGATCTTCCAGCCGTACTTCTTCGCCGCCACCAGTCCGACCAGGATGCCGTCGCGCGTGTGGCGCAGCGCATCGAGCTGTTCCGGCGCAGACTTTATTTCAGGCACCACTTTCAGATAGCGATCGATCTCCACCGGCGCTGCGAAGATGAAGTTCTTCGGGTCCTGGTAATACGCGCCGAACCAGGTTGCGTGTGCGACCGCAGCCACACCCTTGACCGACTCCAGCAACTGCATCTGCGAAATCGGCAAGGCTTCGGTCAGCGAGATACGGCTGGTGACGACCAGGCGATTGACGTTGGCGTTGTCGACGCCACGCTGAAACGCGGCGTTGACGCCTTGCAGCATGCCGAACAGCAGGAAGGCGATGACGATCGACAGCAGCGTGAAAATCGTGCGCAGCTTCTTGCGCCACAAAGCGCTCCAGATCAATGGAAAAAATTTCATCGACGATTACTCCTTAAGTCTGCGCCTGTACTGCGTACAGTTCACGCCGCTTCGGCCTGCACCAGCGCGCCTTTGTCGACATGCATCTGGCGGCTGGCGTAGTCGGCGGCTTTCGGATCGTGCGTGACCATGACGATGCTCTTGCCGTGTTCGCGATTCAGCACCTGCAGCAGATGCAGAATCTCGTCGGCGGTCTTGCGATCGAGATCGCCGGTCGGTTCGTCGCAGACCAGCAAGGTCGGATCGGCCACCAGCGCACGGGCAATCGCGACACGTTGCGCCTGACCGCCGGACAACTCCGAAGGCTTGTGCCGCGCACGATCGGCGAGGCCGACCACGGCGAGTGCGGCCGCGACGTTCTGCTTGCGCTGTGCGCCGTTGAGCGAGGTCAGCAGCAAAGGCAGTTCGACGTTGCGTTCCGCAGTCAGCATCGGCATCAGGTTGTAGAACTGGAACACGAAGCCGACGTGGCGCGCACGCCATTTGGCGAGTCCGCCGCTGGAAAGCTGGTCGATGCGCTCGCCGGCGACGATCACTTCGCCCTCGGTGGCGCGGTCGAGTCCGCCGATCAGGTTCAGTAGCGTGGTCTTGCCGGAACCGGACGGGCCCATCAGTGCGACGAATTCGCCGTTGGCGATTTCCAGATTGAGGCCGTGCAGCACTTCCACCGTCTGCTTGCCGCGCTGGTAGCGTTTCACCACGTTGCGCAGAGATACAATCGCTTCGCTCATCGTCCACTCCTCTTCGTTGTGCGGACCGCCAGCGGGTGATCCGCGTTACATCCGCTACGGTTCGATACGGATTGCCGTGCCGTCGCTCAGTTTGCCGAGATCGCCCAGCGCGATCTTGTCGCCTGCATTCAGACCCGACAGCACTGTCTGGCCGGCGCTGGTCGCAGCGCCCAGCTTGACCGCGCGCCGTTCGACCTGGTCACCGCGAATCAGAAACACCACGCCGGTATCGCCGTTCGCCTGCACCGCTTCGGCCGGTACGCTGACGCCGCTCTTCGCCGCTGGCGCGTCGGCGGCCGGGGCGTCACTGAGGAAGGCGACGCGTGCACCCATCTCCGGCAGGATGCGCGGGTCTTTCTGTTTAAAGCCGATGCGCACCTTGACCGTCGCCTTGGCGCGGTCGGCGGTCGGAATCACCGCGATCACGTAAGCCGGAATCTCCCAGTCTGGATAGGCATTCAGACGCACGCGTGCGATCTGATCCGGATGCACGCGGTTGATGAAGTTCTCGTTGACGTCGACTTCCACTTCGAGTGAATCCATGTCGACCACGGTGCCGATGCCGGTGCGGGTGAAACCGCCGCCGGCGGTGAACGGCGACACGATTTCGCCCGGCTGCGCGGCCTTCACCGTGATTACGCCAGCGAATGGTGCGCGCACCACGGTGTCGTCCTCGTTGCGTTGCGAGACTTCGACCGCAGCGCGCGCCGTGTCGATATTGCGTTCGGCGGTAAACAGCTGGGCTTTATAGCTGTCGAGCGCGGTCTGCGCGGTGTCGATATCGGACACGCTGATCAGGCTTTCGGCGACCAGGCCTTTCTTGCGCAGCAGATCGCGTCCGGCATTGGCCAGGTTCACTTTCACTTCGGCCAGCGTGGCGCGGTTCGATTCGAGCTGCGCGCGCGCCTGACCGAGTTCCGCGCGCGTGTTGGTGTCGTCGAGTCGCGCCACCACCTGGCCATCGTCGACATGGCTGCCTTCCTCGATCAGCAGCTCGACCACCTTGCCGGTGATCTTGGCCGACACCGTCGCCTGGCGCCGTGCGACGACATAGCCCGACGCATCCAGCAGCGAGCCGGCTGCAGCGGCACCGGAACTGAGCGCTTGCGCGGTGGCGACATGTACCGGCACGCCGCCCGAGCGCAAGCCCAGCCACAGGCCGGCGCCGATCAGCAGCAGCACGATGACGCCGGCGATCAGCCATTTGCGCCAGCTGCCGCCGTCGCCACCGGCAGCAGGCGCGGTGCCGCGATCGATGCGCAACTGGTGCAGCAGGGCGGATTTCTCGTCCATTCGAACTGTTGTCTGTGTGCTCCCGGCTTCAAGCATACGAAGAACGCGGCTCGTCTGTCGTGGCTTGGGGAGTGCTGGCAGTGTGGACGGCGCGCTGCGGGCCGACCACTCGCGGGCATCATGCCGCCGATATGACGATCATCACGCGGCCATCACGTGGCCGGGCGCCACCGGATCGCCTTACGCGGCGATCGCCGCCGGCGGCGCGCCGCTGCCGTCGTCGCCGCGCAGCGGCGCCGAGAAACGGAAACTGGCGCCGCCGAGCGCTGCGCTGCGGCCGCTGTCGACCTGGCCGCCGAACAGTTCGGCGATCTTGCGCACCAGGCTCAGGCCGATCTGCAGGTTCTCGGTCAGCAGCGGTGCGTCGTCCGATTTATCCGCAGTGCGGGTCAGCGGTGCGGGCACGATGCCGGGACCGGCGTCCTCGACCTGCAGCCACCATTGACTGGCGTCGCGGCTGGCACTGATGCGGATGCTGCCGTCGCGCGGCGAATGGCGCACCGCGTTCTCGACGAAGTTGCGCAGCACCAGATAGAACGCCTGCGCCGGCACCCGCACCGGTGCGGCATCGGCGCGCACTTCGAAGCGGATGCCTTGTTCGCTCGCGCGGCTGCTGAACTCGCCGAGCGTTTCGTCGATGATGCGGCGCAGATCGAGCGGTTCGCTGGTCAGCTCGCGGCTGACGTTGCGTTCGAGCCGCGCCAGCGTCAGCAATTGCTCGATCACGCGCGTCGCCCGATCCACCGCGCCGATCAGCACGAGCAGCCGCGACTGCAGCACCGGATCGCTCGAGCCGTGTTGCAGTCTTTGCAGATTGAGACGGATGCCGGCCAGCGGCGTGCGCAGTTCATGCGCGATGCTGGCGGCGAAGCGGCGCTCGTCTTCCCAGGATTCGGCGAGCTGGTGCAGCAGCAGATTGAACGCGTCCACCAGCGGCATCGCTTCCTGCGGCAGCTCGCCGGCGCCGATCGGACTGAGATCGGCGCCCGGCCGCTCGCCGAGATGACGCGCGGCCCGGTACAGCGGTTGCAGCGCGCGTGCTGCCAGCAGCCAGGCTCCCACCATCAGCAAAGGCAGCCCGATGATGATCGGCACCAGCAGTGCGGCGCCGAGTTGCAGGAACTCGCGCTGCCGGCGCGATTCGCTGTCGGCCATCTGAATCACCAGGCCGGTGGCGTCGTCGCGGAACGTGCCGACGCGCCAATCGCCGCTGGCGAGATGAATGTCGCAAAAGCGCTGTCCGGAGGGCGCCAGCGGCGTCTCCGGCGCATCCTCGGTACGCAGCAGCAGGCGGCCATCGGGATCGCGGATCTGAATCATCTGGCCGGCAAAGCGCATCGGTGAACTGCCGCGCAGGTCTTCGAGGCCGCCGCCGGTCTCGCTGTACTCGTCGGCCGCCCAGCGCAGCACGATCAGCGCGCTGCGCTCGAGTGCGATGTCCCAGTCGTCGTCGTCCTCGCGCTCGGCGACTGCCAGCACCAGGGCGCCGCTGACCAGCCAGGCGGCAAACCCGCCGGCCGCAAACAGACGGATCAGGCGGCCGCGCAGACTCCAGGGGCGAAGATCGGTCGGCATTGATCGGATCGCTGCGATGTGCGGCTCAATCGATGCGGACGACGTAGCCGGTGCCGCGCACGGTTTCGATCAGGCCGGCACCGAGTTTCTTGCGCAGGTGGTGCACGAACACTTCGACGGTATTGCTCTCGACGCTCTGTTCGCGCGTCGACATCAGCTCTTCCAGATCGCCGCGGCTGACCACGCGGTTACGCCGTTCGACCAGCGTCGCCAGAATCTGGAATTCGCGCGGGCGCAAGCTGACGATCTCGCCGGCGCGCCAGACGCGGCAGGCGGCCAGATCGATTTCGACATCGCCGACGACGATGCGCGAACTCAGCACGCCATGCGGACGCCGGCCGGTGGCACGCACGCGCGCCAGCAACTCTTCCAGGTCGAACGGCTTGGTCAGGTAGTCGTCGGCGCCGAGATCGAGCGCGGCGACGCGGTCGCGAATCTCGCCACGCGCCGACAGCACCAGCACCGGCTGCTGATGACCGCCGCGGCGCATCCAGCGGATGACGTCGCGACCATCGCCGTCGGGCAGGCCGAGATCGAGAATCACCAGTTGGTAGGCGCTGGTTTCCAGTGCCGCGCGCGCGGCGCCGCAGCGGTCGACCCATTCGACCACATGGCGATGCTCTTCGAGCACGCTTTGCAGCGAGCTGCCGAGCAGCGCATCGTCTTCGACCAGCAGGATTTTCATAGCGAGCGCGACTCTAATTCACCAACGATAGCGCCAGTGGCTGCCGCCTGCAGCGCTTTTAAGTTGCGGTTAAGTCCGTCACGCTAGTTTCCCCGGCATGAAGCTGCGCAGTCCTTTTGCGTTCGACGATGAGCTCCATCCGCGCTGGGCATCGCTGCTGCGATGGGTGACGGTGGCGCTGCTGCTGGTCGGCTTCCTCGGCATCCTCGGGTACGCAGTCGTCGGCGACCATAAATTGCGCGGCTCCTTGTTGACGCTGCACCGCAGCGCCGGACTGGCAGTGCTGCTGGTGACGCTGCTGCGTATCGTCACCCTGCCGGCGCAGCGTTACGATCAGGCGTCGCGCTCGCGCGGTCTGCGCATCGTCGCGCTGGCCTCGCATGCGGTGCTCTACCTGGCCCTGATCGCGACGCCGTTGCTGGGCTGGGCGCTGACCTCGGCACGCGGCCAGACTGCGCTGTTTCTCGGCGCGATCCCGCTGCCATCGATTTTGCAGAGCGATGGCGCACTGGCCGCCGAACTGCAACAGGTACACCGACTGGTTGCCGGCCTGCTGCTCGGCTGCATCGCACTGTATGCCGTGACGCTGGGCTGGCATCGCCCGCGGGTTCGCGATGGCAGTCGGTGGCGCTGGTGGTTACCGCTGCGGCGCAGCACCGATTCGCCCTGACCCAGGGAACCTCTGAATAAGCTACTGCGCCCGGCATCAAAAAATAAGTTCTAATAAGCTGTAATGGGGAAGTACCACCGCGTGTGAAGCTGTCTCTGCCGGATCTGCTCTACCGTGTTTACGCGCGGCGTCTATGCCGCGAAATTCGTCGCGGTCCGGTGCCGAAGCACGTCGGCTTGATCCTCGACGGCAACCGCCGTTACGGCAAGCTGCACGGACTCAAAGACGCGCGCGAAACCTACGGCGCCGGCGCCGACAAGCTCGACGAACTGCTCGACTGGTGCGTCGAACTCGGCATTTCGGCAATCACGCTGTGGATTTTCTCGACCGACAACTTCGCCCGCAGCGCCGACGAACTGTCCGGCCTGAGCGCTGCCACCGAAGCCAAGCTGCAGCATCTGGCGGCCGATCCGCGCATTCACGATCGCCGTATCCGCGTGCGTGCGGTCGGCCGGCTCGACCTGCTGCCGCCGCCGATCCGCGCCGCGGTACGCGCCGCCGAAGCCGCAACCCAGGCCTATGCCGACGTGCAGCTGACGCTGGCGGCGGCCTATGGCGGCCGCGAGGAAATCATCGACGCGATGAAGGCGCTGCTGCGCGACGAACTGGCCGCCGGCACGCCGCTCGGCGAAGTTGCCGACGCGCTCAGCGCCGAGGCGATCAGCCGTTATCTCTACGCACCGGATCTGCCGGAACCCGATCTGATCATCCGCACCAGCGGCGAGATTCGGCTATCCGGTTTCATGCTGTGGCAGAGCGTCTACAGCGAGTTCTACTTCACCGACGTGTTCTGGCCGGCGTTCCGCCACATCGATTTCCTGCGCGCGATCCGTGCGTATCAGCAGCGCAAGCGGCGCTTCGGGCGCTGAGGAAGTACTCCCATAAGTCACTCATTTAGTGCTTGCCTCGCCCGCTTGCGGGAGAGGTCGGCGCGCAGCGCAGGGTGAGGGGAACTTATGCAGAGTTTTTTAAAGCCGCAGCCTGCAAACCGTACCCGCGCTTCGACTTTGGTATTGGCACCTGAGCGCGGTTCGCCGCACAGCGGCGCGGCGCTTGAAGGCGCATTTCGACGGGCGTTGAACTTAGCTCAAGCCGCGGTATGCAAGCCGCACTCGCGCTTTTCTTCGATCTTGGTCGGATCGAAATAGTCGAAGTTGTTCGGCAGGCCGTGCTGCTTCAGGTAGTCGTTCATCTGCTTTGACGACCAGTGGAACACCGGTGCCACCTTGAGGATGCCTTCGCTGGCGAGGCTGACCGGCAGCAGGCCCGCGCGAAATGCGGTCTGCTCCTTGCGGATCGCGGTGAACCAGACTTGCGGCTGCAGTTGGCGCATTGCGCGCTCGAACGGTTCCAGCTTCACTTCGCGGGTGAATTCGGCGTGGCGCGGATCGTCCGGCGCGGGGATGCCGCCGTTCAGCGCATCGCGCATCGCGCGCGTGCGTGCCGGTACGTAGACGTGCAGGTCCAGCTTCAGCTTGCGGGTCAGCGCATCGGCGAAGCGATAGGTGGCCTCGGTGCCGTAGCCGGAATCCATCCAGATCACCGGGATGTCGGGTTCGACGCGCGTCAGCATGTGCAGCAGCACCGCCGAAAACGGCCCGAAATTGCTTGTCACCAGCATCTTGCCGCCGAGTCCGCAGGCCCATTCGATCAGCGCCTGCGGCTGTGTGCCGAGTTGCAGATTGACTTGATCGAGATCGGGTTTCATCGAAATTCCAGTGCTTGAATGGTGGTGCGCGAATCCGGCGCGCAGCCGCTGCGCGGACGGTTGAGACACCGAATCCGCGCCGGGGTGCCTCAGGCCCTGAAAACTGGGGGCGCCGGCAGCGCTTTCAATACGCGCGCGCCTTCTTCTGCCTGTCACACAGCCTGCCGACAATACAGGCGCCAAAAAAGTGAGAGTGCCATGGCCAAGAGTCCGAAAACCGACAAACGCGCCGATAAGAGCGTGCACCGCTACCGCAGCATCTGGATCTCGGACGTGCATCTCGGCACCGCCGGCTGCAAGGCCGAGCATCTGGTCGATTTCCTCAAGCAGACCGAGTGCGAGACGCTGTACCTGGTCGGCGACATCATCGATGGCTGGAAACTGCGCAACACCTGGTTCTGGCCGCAGGAACATACCAATGTCATCCGCAAGGTGCTGACCAAGGCCAAGCGCGGCTGCAAGGTGTTTTACATCACCGGCAACCACGACGAATTCCTGCGCAAGTTCGTCGACTACCGGCTCGGCATCGGCAATATCCAGCTCGCCAACGAGGTCATCCACGAAACCGCCGACGGCCGCCGCCTGCTGGTGCTGCACGGCGATTACTTCGACGTCATCACGCGCTACCACAAGTGGATCGCACTGGCCGGCGACTTCGCCTACGAGGCGACGATGATCGCCAACCTCTGGTTCAACCGCGCGCGCCGCGTCGCCGGCATGCGCTACTGGTCGCTGTCGGCATTCGCCAAGAGCCGGGTCAAGACCGCGGTCAACGTCATCTCCAGCTTCGAAGATGCGGTGGCGCGCGAATGCAAACGGCGCGGCCTCGACGGCGTCATCTGCGGCCACATCCATCATGCCGAAATCCGCGATCTGCACGGCGTGACGTACCACAACTGCGGCGACTGGGTCGAAAGCTGCAGCGCGCTGGCCGAGGATTTCAACGGCAAGCTGTCGGTGATCCGCTGGGTCGAGCTCGATCATCTCAACGAGCGTCCGAAAGTCACGCCGCTGCTGCGCGCCGCGCAAGCCTGAACCGTACCCCGCCGCCGCCCATGCACGCATGGGCGCGCGTTGCGCGTCGGCCGCGCACTAAACTTCCCGCGATTTAGGCGGTCAGTCTCATAACGATAATGGCTGCGCGCAGCGCGGCATTGCAGGCGCCGGCGGGACTCCGCGCAAACGCGTCGAGCGCGTTGTAGCCGAAGGACGACACCCTGCGTGGATGCTCAGTTGAAATTACCCGCCGCGACCACGGCCCTGTTCCTCGATTTCGACGGGACGCTGGTTGATATCGCCGAGCGGCCGGAACTGGTGTCGGTGCCGGACGATCTTCCCGAGTTGCTGCAAGCCTGCGCGGGCCGCCTCCAGGGTGCGCTGGCGATCGTCAGCGGTCGCCGTCTGAGCGATGTCGATCATTTCCTGCATCCCCTGCAGCTGGCGGGTGCGGGCCTGCACGGTGCCGAATTGCGAGCGGTGCCGCAGGCGGCGATCGAGAAAACCACTGCGATCGATTTCGATGCCGCCGCAGCGGCGCTGCGCTACGAACTCGGCGACTTGCAGCATGAGTTGCTGATCGAGAACAAGAGTGCCGCGCTGGCAGTGCACTACCGTAGTCATCCGCAGCACGGAGCGGCAGTGGAACGCGCGCTGCGACGAGCGGTCGAATCGGTGTCGGCGACCCTGGGCGACGAGGTCGACATCGTCGCCGGCAAATTCGTTTTCGAAGCGCGTGCGCGTGGCGTCAGCAAAGGCAGTGCCGTGCGCGCTTTAATGGCGTGCACGCCGTTCGCGGGACGGGTGCCGGTGTTCGTCGGCGACGATGTCACCGACGAGGATGGCATTCGCGCAGCACAGGCAATGGGTGGTTTCGGAGTCAAGGTCGGCGATGGTGTCACTGCGGCAGTGCATCGCTTGCGCGATCCACACGCCTTGGCGGCGTGGTTGCGGCGCGAGCTCGGCGATTAGCGATGGCGCCAAGCGCCAGCGGCGTCGCCAAAACTTGAGGCAGAGATTCAGGTGCGAATGATGGAGCTTAAATGCGGGATATGAGTCGTCGTGTCGAGAAGTGCCGCTGCCCGCTGCAGGGTTGCCAGTTGCGGTGGACGCGCTGATGGCCGGCCGGCTGGTCATCGTTTCCAATCGCGTCGGTCCGGTGCGCGGTGCTTCGCGTGCCGGTGGTCTGGCGGTGGCGCTGGTCGACGCGCTGCGCGATGCCGGCGGGCTGTGGTTCGGCTGGAGCGGACGCATCGCGGAAGCCGGTGCGGGCGCCGGCAGCGTGCAGGAGGAGCGGTTCCGCAACATCACCACCGCGACGCTCGACCTGACCGCCGCCGAGCATCACGATTACTACAACGGCTTCGCCAACCAGTGCCTGTGGCCGTTGTTCCATTACCGCATCGATCTGACCGCTTACGACCGCCGCTTCTATGAGGGCTATCAGCGCGTCAACGTGCGCTTCGCGCAGGCGCTGCAGCCGCTGCTGCGCGCCGACGACGTGCTGTGGGTGCACGACTATCACCTGATCCCGTTCGCCGAGACGCTGCGCGCGATGGGTCTGCAGCACCAGGTCGGCTTTTTCCTGCACATCCCGTTTCCTTCGCGCGAAGTGGTACTGGCGCTGCCGCATCACGGTCAGCTGGCGAAGTCGCTGATGGCTTACGATCTGATCGGCTTCCATACGCAGCGCGATGTCGAGCGCTTTGTCGATTACATGGTCAACGAACTTGGAGCGGAGTACAGCGGCGATCGCCTGCGCGCCTTCGGGCGCGAAGCGGTAGTGCGCGCGTTCCCGATCGGCATCGACGCCAAGGCCTACGCCGAGTTCGTTTATACCGAGGACGGTCAACGCCAATGGCAGCGCGTGAAGACCGCGCTGCGCGGTCGCACGCAGATCATCGGCGTCGATCGGCTCGACTACACCAAGGGCATCCCGGAACGCTTCGCTGCGTTCGAACGGCTGCTGGCGGACTACCCGGACGCGCGCGGCCGCGTCGAATTCCTGCAGGTGGCGCCGCTGTCGCGCGAAGGCGTGGCCGAATATTCCGAAATCCGCGGCCGCCTCGAAGGCGCGGCGTCGCGCATCAATGGCCAGTACGCCGAAGTCGACTGGACGCCGCTGCACTACATCAATCGCACGATCTCACGGCGCGCGCTGGCCGGCCTCTATCGCGCCAGCAAGATCGGTCTGGTGACGCCGCTGCGCGACGGCATGAATCTGGTCGCCAAGGAATACATCGCTGCGCAGGATCCGGAGGATCCGGGCGTGCTGGTGCTGTCGCGCTTCGCCGGCAGCGCCTGGCAGATGAAGGCGGCGCTGATCATCAATCCCTACGACACGGTGGAAGTGGCCGAGGCCTTGCAGACGGCGCGCTACATGCCGCTGGCGGAGCGGCGCCAACGCTATGCCGAGCTGATGCAAGGCTTGCTCGAAGACGACGTTACCCATTGGCGTCGCTCTTATCTGCAAGCGCTGGCCGCGGCCTGAGCGATGACTGCTGCTCGCCGGATTCTGGTGGCGGATTTCGGCGGCACGCATGCGCGTGCCGCGCTCGCGCAGGTCGATGGCGCAGGCATCAGCTTGAGCGATCTCCGCGCCGAAGGCCTGGCACCGACGCAGACGCCGGCGCAGTGGCTGGCGCAGTATTACGCCGGCCTCGGGCGGCCGCCTATCGTCGCCTGCGCGGCCTGCGCAGCCGGCCCGCTCGAGCAGGATGGCGACGATGCCGTGGTGCACTTCACCAATCGTGCGACCGAGGTGCGCGCCTCGGCGCTGGCTGCAGCCTGCGGCCTCGAACGCGCCGAGCTGATCAACGATTTCGCCGCGGTCGCGCATGCCATCGGTGCCTTGGTCGACGACGACGTCGTGATGATCGGCGCTGGCCATGCGCTGGCCGGCGCTGCGCAAGTCGTGCTCGGACCCGGCACCGGACTGGGCGTTGCGATCCGCGTGCCGCAGCAGCGCGGTGCACTGGTATTGCCGGGCGAGGGCGGTCATTCGGCGCTGGCGCCGTTCGATGCCGAGACGCAGGCCTTGTGGCCGCTGCTGGCGGGTGCACGCGCGCAGCTGTCGGCCGAAGACATCCTCAGCGGGCCGGGCTTGAAGCTGTTGTACAGCGCCTGTGCGATCGAAAGCGGCGGCGTGCCGGATGCGGCATTGCTGCCGGCCGACATCGCCGAACGCGGCCTGTCCGATATCGCCCAAGGCCACGTCGCCGATTCGGCCTGCGCGCGCGCAGTGCAGATCTTCACGCGCTGGCTTGGTCACTTCGCCGGCAGTGTTGCGCTGATCGCCGGCGCGCGCGGCGGCGTCTATATCGGCGGCGGCATCATTCCGGCCTGGGGCGCGCGCTTCGATCGCGCCGGCTTTCGCGCCGCGTTCGAAGCGCAGGCAGCGCAACGCGACTACGTCAAGGCCATTCCGAGCTGGCTGATGCAGCATCCACAGCCGGCCTTGATCGGGCTCGCGGCGTTTGCGCGCGCGCGCTAAAGCCGCGCCGCGGCTGCAGGAATTTCATAGCGCGTCGAGCCTGCCGCCATCGAACATCAAATGCGAACCTGCTGCGTGCTGGTGGTGATGGGCGTATCGGGCTGCGGCAAGACCACCGTCGCGCGCCGCATCGCCACGCAGCTCGGCTGGGCGTTTCAGGAGGGCGACGCGTTTCACTCTGCCGCCAACATCGCCAAGATGCACGCCGGTACGCCGCTGACGGATGTCGACCGTACGCCCTGGCTTGCCACGATCGAAGGCTGGATCGATCAATGCCGCGGCGCGGATCGATCCGGCGTGATCACTTGCTCGGCATTGAAAAACAGCTATCGCGCGCAACTGCTGCAGGGGCGTGCGGAAGTCCGCCTGTTGTACCTGCGTGCGAGCGAGGCGTTCATCGCCGCGCGCCTGCGCCAGCGTGTCGGCCACTTCATGCCGGCGGCCTTGCTGCACAGTCAATTCACCGCGTTGGAGGAACCCGGCCGCGCGGCGGCGGTCTGCGTTGTCGACATCGAACAGCACGCGCTCGATCAGATCGTCGCGCAGGCGGTCGTCTGGATCGGGCGGTCCGCCTGACTAAGAATGTCGGTCAAATCTTCAAGCTCAAGGAGTACGGCAGATGAAAATAGGATTCATCGGACTCGGTGAAATGGGGCGCCCGATGGCGCTCAACCTGATCAAGGCCGGCCACGCGCTGACGGTATGGAACCGCTCGCCGCAGCGTGCCGAACCCTTGCTGGCACTCGGCGCAAAACTGGCGGCGACGCCCGCTGCAGTCTGCGATGGCCTGGCCCCAAGCCAGGTCGATGCCGTATTCGCGATGCTGGCCGACGATGCGGTGCTACGAAATGTGATGCACGAAGGCGGCGTGCTCGCCGCCTTGCAGGCACCGATGGTGTTCGTGAACATGGCGACGGTGTCGGTGGCGTATGCCAAGGCGCTCGCGGGCGAAGTCACTGCGAAAGGCGCGGGCTACGTCGCCGCACCGGTGTTCGGGCGTCCTGACGTTGCTGCCGCAGCACAGCTGAATATCGTCGCGGCGGGTGCGGCGGAATCACTCGCGCGCGTACGGCCGGCGCTCGATGCGATCGGCAAGAAGGTCTGGCCCGCGGGTGCTGCACCGGAGCGCGCCAACGTCGTCAAGATCGCCGGCAACTTCATGCTCGCCAGCGCGATCGAATCGATGGCGGAGGCGACCGCGTTCACGCGCGCGCACGGCATCAGCGCCGCCGATTTTCTCGAGGTGATGACGCAGACGCTGTTCGCCGCGCCTGCCTACATCGGCTACGGCAAGCTGATCGCCGAACAACGCTACGAACCCGCCGGCTTCAAGATGCAGCTCGGCCTGAAGGATGTGGAACTCGCACTGAGCGCCGCCGGCCAGGCCCGCGTGCCGATGCCGTTCGCAGCGGCGGTGCGCGATGCGCTGCTGGATGCGCTCGCGCATGGCGGCACCGACAAGGACTGGTCGATGCTGGCGGAAGCCGCCGCGCGCCGCGCGGGTTTGCCGGAACGGAGCTAAGCCGGCGCGAACCGGCGCAACTGAAGCTTCGCGCGGAGCGGCTCAGCACGCCAGCTTGCAGGCGCCTTGCGCGTGCCTTAGTTTGATCCGCGACACCCCGACGATCGGCATAAATGGACGCGAGCAGTTCCGAACAGCTTCAACAGCGCGCGCAGGCCGGCGATCTCGACGCGATGACTGCCTTGGGTACGCATCTGCTGCTCGGCGCAATGGCTTACGACGGTGCCGTGATGCTCAGCGCGGCGGCGGAGCGTGGCAGCGCGGCAGCCTGCGAGCGCATCGCCGTGCTGGCGGGGGCCGGCGCCTGCACGCCACAGAGCTGGCCAACCGCTTTCGACTTCCTGGTCCGTGCGGCCAAGCTCGGTTCGTCATCGGCGCGCCGGCAGCTGGCCTTGTTCTGCGACGACAACAAGCGCGTCGCGCAGATGTTCGGCGAGATTCCGCCAGAGCCAGACTTCTGGCGCAATCTGCGGCGCAGCATCGATATCGATGGCTGGCTGCAGGCGCCGCCGGCGCGCGTGCTTTCACAACAGCCGCACATCATGGCGATCGATCATCTGCTGCCACAGAGCTGTTGCGACTGGTTGATCGAGCGCGCGCGGCCGCGTATCGGCCCGGCGCGTATTTATGATTCCGCGACGGGCGGTGCGCGCTCCGCCAGTGCGCGCAGCAACAGCGAAACCGACTTTAACATCGCCGAGACCGATCTGGTGTTGTTGATTGCGCGCGCACGTATTGCCGCGACCGCTGCCTTGCCACCGGCAAGCTTCGAACTGACCAACGTGCTGCACTACGCGCCGGGTCAGCGCTTCGATCCGCACTACGACTTTCTCGATCCGGCAATGCCGAGTTTCGCCGAGGACATTGCCCGTCAAGGTCAGCGCGTCGCGACTTGCCTGATCTACCTGAACAGCGGCTACTCGGCAGGTGAAACCGAATTTCCGCTCGCCGGCATTCGCTACAAAGGCAAGCCCGGCGATGCCGTGTGCTTCTTCAATGTCGACAGCGCCGGTCAGCCGGATCGCCAAAGTCTGCACGCTGGTCTGCCGCCGTCGTCCGGCGAGAAGTGGCTGCTGTCGCAGTTCATCCGCAGGCCGGTCGCGATCGATCGGAAAGCCTTAGCATGACGACTGGTCCGCATGCCGAGTTCTTCGATGCTTGTTTCCCGCTTAACGATGGCTGCGCTTTTCAGCGCGGCAAGCCTTGCGACTGTCTGCGTGTTCGCTGCGCCGAGTAGCGGTAGTTTGCAGACGGTTGCCGAGCTGTCCGGCTATAAAAAAACCGGGCGCTACGACGAAGTGGTACGCCTGTGCAG
>JAQGNU010000156.1 GCA_028291645.1 Nevskia sp. | reverse complement strand
ACTTGCGCAACATCTTCCGGCCGTACGTCGACCAGGAAGCCGAGGCGGCCCTGATTGACGCCGAGGATCGGTACGCGTTGCGGTGCCAGCAGGCGGCCGGCGGACAGCAGCGTGCCGTCGCCACCGACCACGATCGCCAGACCGCAGCGCGCCGCCAGTTCCGTCGGCGGCAGCAATTCGATCCCGGCCATCTGCAGTTCGTCGGCATGGTCGAGCGGTGCCAGCAGCGAACTGAAGCCGTACTCCCCGCGTCGCTGCAGCAGATGCTCGGCGATTGCGCGCAGGGCGTTCGCGGCGCGTGGATCGCGTCGCTTGCCCAGGATGCCGACGGAGTTGAAAAGGCCCATGCGCTTGAGTTTTCGGTATTCACGCAAATTATCATGGGCAGCCCCAGCGTGACACGGGCTTGACACGTTTTTTGCTGCGTGGCTAGCTGCGCTTGAACGGGGAACGTCTACCAATATGCCGATGCAGCTTGATCCACGCGCCGCAGAACTGCTGAAATTGCTGATCGACCGCTATGTGCGCGACGGTCAGCCGGTGGGTTCGCGCACGCTCGCGCGGGTCGGCGGCATGGAGTTGTCGCCGGCGACGATCCGCAACGTCATGGCGGATCTGGAAGAGCTGGGCTTCGTCAGTTCGCCGCATACCTCGGCCGGCCGCGTGCCGACTGCGCGTGGCTACCGCTATTTCGTCGACGCGCTGCTGGCGCCGGAGCAGCTCAGCGAAGCCGAGCTGCAGCGCATCGCCGAAGACCTGTTCCCCGGCCATAAATCGCCCGCCGATCTGCTGCAGGCAGCATCGACCTTGCTGTCGCGGCTGTCGGCGATGGCCGGCGTGGTCACTGTGCCGAAGCGCAATCTGGCGGTGCTGCGGCGCATTGAATTCCTGCCGCTGTCGGGCGGCCGCGTGCTGGCGATCCTGGTGGTCAACCAGCGCGAAGTGCAGAACCGCGTGCTCGACATGGGCCGCGAATATACCAGCAGCGAGCTGGAGCGCTACGCCAACATCATCAATGAGGCTTTCGCCGGCCGCGACCTGACGCTGCTGCGCCGCATGCTGGCGGACGATCTGGCGGAGACGCAAACGCGCGTACGCCAGGTGCTCGGCGAAGCCTCGGCACTGGCCGAGCGCGCGCTGCGCGGCGAGCCGACCGAAGATTACCTGCTGGCCGGCGGCACCAATCTGCTGGCGTTCCAGGAACTGGCGGACATCAATCGCCTGCGCGCGCTGTTCGATGCGCTGGACCGCAAGCGCGATCTGATGGAATTGTTCGATCAATGCCTGGCGGCGCCGGGCATGCAGATTTTCATCGGCGGCGAATCCGGCTACCAGGTGCTCGACGATTGCAGCCTGGTGACCGCGCCGTACTACGTCGATGGCCATGTCGCCGGCGTGCTCGGCGTGATCGGACCCACCCGCATGGCGTACCATCGCATCATTCCACTGGTAACCGAGACCGCGCGCTTGCTCAGCGTGGGCTTGAAAGCGGAAAAATAAGACCCACTGATTCAGCAGTCGCGGCGCCGGCCAGCTGGCGCTGCGCGTTTCGTTCGCCTTTCGCAATCATTTTTCCGCCCGGTAAGAACCATGCAAGAAGACATCACCGACCCGCAGCAGTCCGCAGCCGAAGGCAATGCCGCGGATGACGTGAGCCTGCTGCAGACGCAGCTCGTCGAAGCGCAGGCGCAACTCGCCGCAGCCAAGATCGAAGCCGCCAGTGCGCGCGACGCGCAACTCCGCGCAGCGGCCGAGCTCGACAACGTGCGCAAGCGCGCCGAGCGTGAAATCTCCAACAGTCTGAAATACGGTGCCGACCGCGTGCTCGGCGAGCTGCTGGCGATCAGCGACAGTCTCGATCTCGGCCTGCAGGCGGCAGCTGCGCCGGAAGCCAACGTCAAGGCGATTGCCGACGGCCTTGCGCTAACCCGGCAGCAGCTCAGCGCGTTCTTCGAGAAGCACGGCGTCAAGGTGGTCGACCCAGCCGGTCAGCCGTTCAATCCCGATCTGCACGAAGCGGTGTCGGCGATCGAATCGGCCGAGGTCGCGCCGAACCATGTGCTGTCGGTGATGCAGAAGGGCTATCGGCTGCACGATCGCCTGCTGCGGCCGGCGATGGTGATGGTCGCGAAAGCCCCCAGTACGCCAGCACAGTAGGGCAGTTTTTGTAGGGCAGTCCTTAGCGCGGCGGCCTTGAAATCAGCGCCTCGCAGCCTCACTAACCATTCATCTCATCACTGATTCCGGAGCATAGACATCATGGCCAAGATCATCGGCATCGACCTCGGCACCACCAATTCCTGTGTCGCCATTCTTGAAGGCGGCACCGCCAAGGTCATCGAAAACAGCGAGGGCGAGCGCACCACGCCTTCGATCGTCGCGTATGCCGAAGACGGCCAGGTCGTCGTCGGCCGCCCGGCCAAGCGCCAGGCGGTGACCAATCCGACCAACACGCTGTATGCGATCAAGCGCCTGATCGGCCGCCGGTTCGAAGACCAGGTGGTGCAGAAGGACATCAAGATGGTGCCCTACAAGATCGTCAAGGCGCCGAATGGCGATGCCTGGGTCGAGGTCAAGGGCAAGCAGATGGCGGCGCAGCAGATCTCCGCCGAAATCCTGATCAAGATGAAGAAGACCGCCGAAGATTATCTCGGCGAGAAAGTCACCGAAGCGGTCATCACGGTGCCGGCCTACTTCAACGACTCGCAGCGCCAGGCGACCAAGGACGCCGGCAAGATCGCGGGGCTCGAAGTGAAGCGCATCATCAACGAGCCGACCGCGGCCGCGCTCGCGTTCGGCCTCGACAAGGTCAAGGGCGACCGCAAGATCGCCGTGTATGACTTGGGCGGCGGTACCTTCGACGTGTCGATCATCGAGATCGCCGAAGTCGATGGCGAGCACCAGTTCGAAGTGCTGTCGACCAATGGCGACACCTTCCTCGGTGGCGAGGACTTCGACATGCGCGTGATCGACTACATCGCCGAAGAATTCAAGAAAGAGCAGGGCATCGACCTGAAGCGCGATCCGCTCGCGCTGCAGCGCCTGAAGGAAGCGGCCGAGAAGGCCAAGATCGAGCTGTCCAGCACCACGCAGACCGACGTCAACCTGCCGTACATCACCGCCGATGCCAGCGGTCCGAAGCATCTGAACATCAAGCTGACGCGCGCCAAGCTGGAATCACTGGTCGACGAGCTGATCAGCAAGACGCTGGAACCCTGCAAGATCGCCTTGAAGGATGCGGGCCTCTCCGCGTCCGAGATCCAGGAAGTGATCCTGGTCGGCGGCCAGACGCGCATGCCGAAAGTGCAGGAAGTGGTGAAAAATCTCTTTGGTCGCGAGCCGCGCAAGGACGTCAATCCGGACGAAGCAGTCGCCGTCGGTGCCGCGATCCAGGGTGCGGTGCTGACCGGTGAGGTCAAGGACGTGCTGCTGCTCGATGTGACGCCGCTGTCGCTCGGTATCGAAACCCTCGGCGGCAAGATGACCAAGCTGATCGAGAAGAACACCACGATCCCGACGCGCAAGTCGGAGACCTTCACCACCGCCGACGACAACCAGGGCGCAGTGACCGTGCACGTGCTGCAGGGCGAGCGCGAGATCGCCAGCGCCAACAAGTCGCTCGGCAAGTTCGACCTCGCCGACATTCCGCCGGCGCCACGCGGCGTGCCGCAGGTCGAGGTCACGTTCGACATCGACGCCAACGGCATCCTCAATGTCTCGGCCAAGGACAAGGCCACCGGCAAGAGCCAGAGCATCGTCGTCAAGGCGAACTCGGGCCTGTCCGAGGACGAGATCAAGAAGATGATCAAGGACGCCGAGGCACATGCCGAGGAAGACAAGAAGTTCAACGAGCTGATCACCGCCCGCAACCAGGGTGATCAGATGGTCCACGGCGTCGAGAAGTCGCTGAAGGATCTGGCCGCGGATGTGCAGGACGACGAGAAGAAGACGATCGAGGAAGCCATCGCTTCCCTGCGCGAAGCACTGAAGGGCGACGACAAGGACTCGATCACCTCGAAGACCGAAGCGCTGGCTTCGGCCTCGGCCAAGCTGGCGGAACGTGCTTACGCCAAGGCCGGCGCGGCGGCAGGTGGTGCGCCCGGCGGCGAAGCGCCACAGGGTGGTGCTGCAGGCACGGCCGAAGACGTGGTGGATGCGGAGTTCACCGAGGTCAAGGACAAGAATTAGTGATTAGCGGCTTGTGGCTAATGCTTAGTAACAGCCGGCTTTGCCGGCTGTTGCCGTTTCTAGTCACTAATCACTAGTCGCCAGGCACTGTCGTCAATGGGCAAGGGGCGGCTGGAAGCATTCAGCGACGGCGTTATCGCCATCATCATCACCATCATGGTGCTGGAGATGAAGCTGCCGCATGGCGCCGACTTCGCGGCTTTGAAAGAATTGCTGCCGGTATTCCTGAGCTATGTGCTGAGCTTCGTCTACGTCGGCATCTACTGGAACAATCACCACCACGTGCTGCAGGCCACGCGCCGCATCGACGGCAGCGTGCTGTGGGCCAACCTGCATCTGCTGTTCTGGCTGTCGCTGTTGCCGTTCGCGACAGACTGGATGGACGAAAACCATTTCGAGGCGCTGCCGACTGCTTTCTACGGCGTGATCCTGCTCGGCGCCGGGCTTGCGTACCTGCTGCTGGAGCGCCGCCTGGTTGCCTGCAACGGCAATGACTCGGTGCTGGCCAGGGCGATCGGCAAGGATCATGCGGGCAAGTTGTCCGTGCTGTTGTATGCGGCGGCGATTCCGCTGGCGTTCGTCAATCAGTGGATTGCGGACGGGATTTATGTATTGAACGCGGCGATCTGGATCGTTCCGGATCGGCGTATCGAAAAGTCATTCAAGGCATTCACTGATGAGTAAGCGTGACTATTACGAAGTCCTCAGCGTCGCGCGCGAGTGTGGCGACGACGAACTGAAGAAGGCTTATCGCAAGCTGGCGATGAAGTTCCATCCGGATCGCAATCCGGGCGATCACTCGGCCGAAGAGAGCTTCAAGGAAGTCAGCATCGCTTACGAAGTGCTGTCGGATCCGCAGAAGCGCGAGGTCTACAACCGCTACGGCCACGAAGGGCTGGAACGGGGCGGCGGTGGCGCCGGCGGTTTCGGCGGCGGCTTCGCCGACATTTTCGGCGACGTGTTCTCCGACATTTTCGGCGGCAACCGCGGCGGTCCGCGGCGTGGCGCAGACCTGCGCTACGGCATGGAGCTGACGCTGGAGCAGGCCGCGTTCGGCGCCACGCAGACCATCCGCATTCCGACGCTGACCGCGTGCGAACCCTGCCGCGGTTTCGGCACCGCCGACGGCAAGGCGCCGCGCGAATGCGCGACCTGCCGCGGTGCCGGCCAGGTGCGCGTGCAACAGGGCTTCTTCGTGCTGCAGCAGACCTGCCCGATCTGCCGTGGCGCGGGTACTGCGATCAGCGATGCCTGCAAGAGCTGCCGCGGTGCCGGCAAAATCCGCGGCGAGAAGAATCTGGAAGTGAAGATTCCGGCCGGCGTCGACACCGGCGACCGCATTCGCCTCAACGGCGAAGGCGAGCCCGGCGAGCGTAACGCGCCTTCGGGCGATCTATACGTGCAGATCCAGGTCAAGCCGCACGAGATGTTCGAACGCGACGGCGCCGATCTGTATTGCAAGGTGCCGGTCAGCGTCGTCACCGCGACGCTCGGTGGCGAACTCGATGTGCCGACGCTCACCGGCAAGGCCGCGCTGAAGATTCCCGAAGCCACTCAGAGCGGCAAGGTGTTCCGTCTGCGCGGCCTCGGCGTGAAGCCGGTGCGCGGCGGCGGCATCGGCGATCTGCTGTGCACGGTCGAAGTCGAGACGCCGGTGCATTTGAACAAGCAGCAGAAAGAGCTGCTACGCCAGTTCGGTGAATCGCTCGGCGAAAAGCACAGCCCGGCGACCAATTCCTGGCTCGACAAGGCGAAGAAATTCGTCGAGGAGCATCTGAAGGCCTGACCGCTGCGGCAGCTTCGGCGACAATAGCGCTTCCGCCATCCGCCAGACCGCTTCCATGCCGCACGCGCCGCAGCTAGTCCGCATCGCCATTCTCGGGGCCACCGGCCGCATGGGCCGGAGCCTGATCGAGTCGGTGCTGGAGTCGCCGCAGCTGCAACTGGTGGCTGCGGTCACGCAGGCCGGTGAAGCTGCGGTTGGTAGCGATGCCGGCACCCTGGTCGGACGTCCCGGCATCGGTGTCGCGATCGCAACCGAGCTTGCGCCTGCGGTGCAGCTGGCCGACGTCGTCATCGACTTCACGCGGCCGCAAGGCACCGAGACGGCGTTGCGGGAATGTGTCGCCGCCGGCAAGTCGCTGGTGATCGGCACGACTGGGTTCAACGCGCAGCAGAAAGCCGCGATCGCCGACGCGGCGAAGTCGATTCCGATCTGCCTCGCTGCCAACTTCAGTATCGGCGTCAACGTCAGCCTGAAATTGATCGCGGATGCCGCACGCACGCTTGGCGCCGGCTATGACGTCGAGATCCTCGAAGCGCATCACCGCCACAAGGTCGATGCGCCTTCGGGCACTGCACTGCGCATGGGCGAGGCGGCTGCTGCAGGGCTCGGTATCAAGCTGGAAGATTGCGCGGTGTACGCGCGCGAAGGCATCACCGGCGCGCGCGCGACCGGCGCGATCGGCTTTGCCAGCGTGCGCGGCGGCGATGTGGTCGGCGATCACACGGTGATGTTTCTCGGCGACGGCGAACGCATCGAGATCAGCCACAAGGCCAGCAGCCGCGGCAACTTTGCACGTGGCGCCTTGCGCGCCGCCGCCTGGCTCAGCGGGCGTGGCCCTGGCTTGTACGACATGCAGGATGTGCTCGGGCTCAAGTGATTTCCTCGTACTGTGGAAAGCCCGTGACGTGGGCGCAGCCCGCTGGCGCTGACGTGTTGCGGCGCGCCCGCTGCGTGCGCACTCCATGAACGAAGATCGGCGGCTGCCGCGTCTGGCGCTGGCGGCGCTCGGCGTGGTCTACGGCGACATCGGCACCAGCCCGGTGTATGCGCTGCGCGCCTGCTTCTCGCCGGATTCCCACCTCAGCCCGACACCGGCCAACCTGCTCGGCATCCTGTCGCTGATCATCTGGTCCTTGCTGGTGACGGTGACGCTGAAGTACCTGACCGTGGTGATGAACGCCAACAACAAGGGCGAGGGCGGCATTGTCGCGCTGGTCGCGCTATTGAATCCCTGGCGCGCCAAGCCGGGTTCGCTGCGCCATTTGCTGATGCTGATCGGCCTGTTCGGCGGCGCGCTGCTGTTCGGCGACGCCACCATCACGCCGGCGATCTCGGTGCTCAGCGCGATCGAAGGTATCAAGGTGGCAACGCCGGCGCTGCATCGCTGGATCATTCCGATCACGCTGGCGATTCTGGCGGCGCTGTTCATGATCCAGCGGCGCGGCACCGGCAGTGTCGGTGTGATCTTCGGTCCGGTGATGGTGCTGTGGTTCGTCGTGCTCGGGGTCTTGGGCGTGCGCGGCATTGTCGAGCATCCGGCCATCCTCGCTGCGCTGAATCCCTGGCATGGCCTGCATTTTCTGATGCATGGCGGTTTCGTCGGCTTCGCCGTACTCGGTGCGGTATTCCTGTCGGTCACTGGCGCCGAAGCCTTGTATGCCGATATGGGGCATTTCGGCGTGGCGCCGATCCGCATTGCCTGGTACACGCTGGTGCTGCCGGGCCTGGTATTGAATTATCTCGGTCAGGGCGCCTTGATCCTGAGCACGCCGGAGGCGGTCGATGCACCGTTCTATCACTTGGTTCCGACCAGCCTGATCTATCCGGCGGTGGTGTTGACCGCGCTGGCGACGGTGATCGCTTCGCAGGCGGTGATCTCCGGCTGCTTCTCGCTGGTGCGGCAGCTGGTCCAGCTCGGCCAGTTCCCGCGCATGAACATCGTGCAGACCTCGTCGGAAGAGCAGGGCCAGATCTACATTCCGTTCGTTAACTGGACGCTGCTGATCGCCACGCTCGGGCTGGTGCTCGGCTTCAAGTCGTCCGACAACTTAAGCGCCGCGTATGGCATCGCGGTATCGGCGACGATGGTCATCACCACCGTGCTGTCTCTGTTCGTCGCGCGGCGCTACAACTGGCGCTTGCCGATCGTCTACGCGCTGACCAGCGTGTTCATTTTCATCGACCTCGGCTTCTATGCCTCCAAAATGCTGAAGATCGAGGGCGGTGGCTGGTACCCGCTGGCGATCGCCGCCTCTGCCTTCATCGTGATGATCACCTGGAGCCGCGGCCGCTCGCTGCTGGCGAAGGAGTTGTTCAAGGATACCGAACCGCTGCAGGAATTTGCCGACAAACTGGTGGCCAATCCGCCGTATCGCAT
Source organism: Nevskia sp. (assembly GCA_028291645.1). Taxonomy (GTDB): domain Bacteria; phylum Pseudomonadota; class Gammaproteobacteria; order Nevskiales; family Nevskiaceae; genus Nevskia. The sequence goes on along the minus strand of JAQGNU010000156.1, from coordinate 5,814 downwards.
CCCCGGTACCGCCGTGTTTTTCACTTTTGGCACGCATGCGCCGCCGCGGCTGGTGTGGCATCTGGAGCGGCATCATGTATTGCAGGAACGCCTGATTCTGCTGACGGTATTGACCGAAGACGAACCGCGCGTGGCGACCACCGAGCGGCTGCAGATCGTCAGCATCGCGCCGAGCATTACGCGCATCACGGTGCGCTACGGCTTCATGCAGGAGCCGAATATTCCGGTTGCGCTGCGCCTGTGCGAGAAACTCGGCCTGGATCTGGACCTGGAACATGTGACTTACTACCTCGGCCACGAAACCGTCATTCCGACCAGCGACGTGCCAGGCATGGCGATGTGGCGCGAGAGCCTGTATTCGTTCCTGGCGCGCAATGCGATGCGGCCGACGGCGTTCTACCAACTTCCGCCCGAAGATGTGGTCGAACTCGGGTTCCAGGTGGAAATCTGATGGATCGCAACGCGCCCAAGACGTACCAGCTCAGCGCCGCAACGGCAGTGGACGTCGCCGATATCCTGCGGCTGATCCGTGCGCTCGCCGAGTACGAGAAGCTTTCCGATCAGGTCGTCGCCACCGAAGCGGCGCTGCAGGAAGCGCTGTTCGGTGCAACGCCGCGAGTCGAAGCGCTGGTTGCGCGCAGTGCCAGCCGCGTCGTCGGCTTTGCGCTGTACTTCCAGAATTACTCGACCTTCCGGGCGCGCAGCGGCGTCTATCTGGAAGACTTGTTCGTCGAACCGGAATATCGCGGCAGCGGCATCGGTCAGGCTTTGCTGCGCAAGCTCGCTGGCATTGCCGTGGCGCGCGGCTGCGAGCGTTTTGAATGGGCGGTACTCGACTGGAATGTACCTGCGATCGAGTTCTATCAAAGCCTCGGCGCACGACCGCTCGACGATTGGACGGTCTATCGTCTCGGTGGCGACGCGCTGCAGGCGCTCGCGGCACAGGCTTGAAGTGAACGCAGTCGTGCAGCCGCGCAGCGCGGCACAACTGACCGAATTCAACCGCAGCTTCTACGACACGCTGTGGTCGCAGTCGCGGCTGATTGCGCCGGAACGTTTCAACACCTGGCCGCTGGTGCAGCAACTCGCAGTGCCTTCGCGGCGCTGGCTCGAAATTGCCCCCGGCATGCGGCCGCGTCTGCCGCTGGACGACACGCTGTTCGTCGATCTGAGCCGCGCGGCGATTGCAACTTTGCAAGCGCATCAGGCGCGGGCGGTGCTGGGTCTGGCTACGGCGCTGCCTTGCGCGGATGCGGCCTTCGATTTCGTCTGCGCATTCGACATCGTCGAACATGTCGACGACGATCGCCGCGCACTCGCCGAACTGGCACGCGTCGCCGCACCCGGTGCGGCGCTGTTGCTGTCGGTGCCGCTGCATCCACAGCGCTGGCATGCGTTCGACGATTTCGTCGGTCATCGGCGCCGCTATGCGCCCGCGGCACTGCAATCTTTGCTGGCCGAATTCGGCTTCGTCATCGAGCAGAGCGCGGTTTACGGAATGCAGCCGAAATCGAACTGGCTGCTCGATCTCGGCACCTGGTTTCTGACCCACCAGCGCGACCGCGCGATGTGGTGGTACAACCGCGTGCTGCCGCTGGGTGTACGCTTCCAGTCGAAGCTCGAACTGGTTGCCGGAATGATCGATACCGCCGGAGTCGACGAAATTTTGCTGGTCTGCCGCAAGCAGGCCGCGGGGACTTGAGGCGCCTGCATGGGTGTCGCCGACGAGGCTGATCGCAGGCTGCACAAAGGCCGCGGCGCGGTCTCGAATCCGGCCGGACGCTTTGAATCCAAGCAAGCTCGGAGCTGGGATGACGGCTGGGATCTGGGCGAGGAAAGCTTGCCGGCGCTGGAGACTACGATCACCGCCGAGCCGGCGAAATCGATCATCAGCCACAACGATTCGCCGGACATCGGCTTTGATCGTTCGATCAATCCCTACAAAGGCTGTGAGCATGGCTGTATTTATTGTTACGCGCGGCCCAGCCACGGTTATTTGAATCTGTCGGCCGGACTCGATTTCGAGACCAAGCTGTTCTACAAACCGAATGCGGCGGAACTGCTGGAGCGCGAATTTCGCAAGCCGGGCTACCAGCCGGCGCTGATCGCGCTCGGCGCCAACACCGATCCGTACCAACCGATCGAGCGCAAGCTCGGCATCACCCGCAGCATTCTCGAAGTGATGGCACGCTTCCGTCATCCGGTCGGTATCGTCACCAAAGGTGCGGCGCTGGTCGAACGCGATCTCGATCTGCTCACACAGTTGGCGCGCGACAATCTGGTCGGCGTCGGCGTGACCTTGACGACGCTCGATCCGGCGCTGAAACGCACGCTCGAACCGCGCGCTGCGTCGCCCGCTTCGCGCTTGCGTCTGATGCGCCTGCTGGCCGATGCCGGCATCCCGGTGCGCGTGATGTTTTCGCCGGTGATCCCGTTCATCAACGATGCCGAGCTGGAGCAGGTGCTGGAGCAGGCCGCGGCTGCCGGCGCCAGCTACGCGAGTTATACGTTTCTAAGGCTGCCCCATGAAGTGAAGGATCTGTTTCGCGAGTGGCTCGAAACGCATTTCCCGCTGAAGGCGACGCATGTGATGAGCCTGGTCGAACAATCGCGCGGCGGTAAGGCGTACGACTCGACCTTTGGACGGCGCATGCGCGGCGAAGGTAATTTCGCCGAGCTGATCGCGCAGCGCTTTCGTCTGGCGCGACGGCGTCACGGCTTGGAGCGTCCGGCGCGGACCTTCGACTTGTCGGCTTTCCGCGTGCCCGATGCGGAGCGTACCGCGACGGCCACACAGCTCGGCTTGTTCTAAAAAAACACAGTCGACGCGGTTTCACACGACGCGGCAGCGCTGCGTGTCGCTACACCGACAGATGCACGTCGACCTGTGCGCCGCCGAGCGCACTGCGACCGAGTGCGATGCTGCCGTCATAGATGCGCACCATCTCGGCAATCGCGCCGAGGCCGATGCCTTGGCCCGGCACATGCGTATCGGCGCGCACGCCGCGTTCGAGCAACTCGGCGGCATTCTCCGGAAAGCCGGGGCCGTCGTCCTCGACGACGATGTGCAGACGCCGGTCGGCGAACTCCACTTTCACCGCGATGCGCTGCTTGCACCACTTGCCGGCGTTGTCCATCAGGTTGCCGAGCAGTTCGTAGAGATCGCCCTGGTCGGCGCGTGCGCGCAGCGCATAGGGAATGCGGATATCGAACTGCGGCTGCTTCTGCAGATACACCTTGCCCAGTGCACCCGCCAGCTTCTCGACGATCGGGCGCAGCTGCACCGGCTCGGCCAAGGTGCGGCGGCCGGCGGCTGCGGCTTTGCGCAACTGGTGATCGGTGATGTCCTGAATGCGGCCGACCGGGTCGCGCAGGCGTGCACGGGTGGCTTCTGTTTCATCGCTGTCGTCGATGATGCCGCGCAGTACCGCCAGCGGTGTTTTCAGACTGTGCGCGAGATCATCGAGCGCATTGCGATAGCGGGTCTGCTGCGTACGCTCGGCCATGATCATCGCGTTGAGTCCGTCGGCCAGCGGCGTCAGTTCGGTGGCGTAGTCGGATTCGATGCGCGATTGTTCGCCGGTCTCGACCCGCCGCAGTTCGCGCGCCAGCCGCCGCAGCGGACTCAGGCCCCACAGCAGCACGAAGAATTGCACCGCGATCAAGGCCACCGCACTGCCGCCGAGTCCGAACCAGAGAATGCGGCGGAAGGTGTAGAGCTGGGCGCGATAGGTGTCCTGATCGTGGAACAGCACGACGGTATAGCGGCGTGGCTTCGGCGGTGCGCTGGCCGGGTGCGGTCCGTTGGTGTCGCCGACCCAGCGCACGCCGTAAGACAGCATGAAGCGGTCGCCAACTTCCTGGAACACAGTGGCGCCGACTTCCGGCGACGGCACCTGCGGCACCGCGCCGGAGAAACTTGGGCTGCGCCACACCACTTTGCCGCGTTCGTTGAAGATCAGCGCATCGAGGCCCGACAGCACATGGCTCAGACGCGGGTCGGGCAGTTGCGCATTGTCCGGGATCGTCAGTGCGCCATTAGGGCCGGATTCGGCCGCGCCGAGCAGCGCCAGCACCATGCCGTCGAGGCGGTCCTGTTCGCCTTGCTCGGCCGCCGCCCGGAACGCCTGTTCAAGCGCCTCGCCGGACAGCAGCAGGAACACCGCCAGCACTGAGGAGGCGACCACCAGCAGGCGGGTGCGCAGCGATTTCATGTACAGCAGTTTCCAGTTTCCAGTGGCCGGTTTCCAGAGCAACGAAGAGCAGCACGCACCGTTTTGTTTTTTTCCGGAAACTGGAAACCTGTAACCGGAAACTAGCTTCTTGGCACATCCCAGCGATAGCCGGCGCCGCGCAGCGTCGCGATCGGGTTGAGCGTGGCTTGCGGGTCGAGCTTGCTGCGCAGGCGGCGCACGAACACTTCGATAACGTTGCTGTCGCGCTCCTCGTCCTCATTGTAGAGATGTTCGGTCAGCGTCGATTTCGAAACCACTTCGCCGGCGTGCATCACCAGATATTCAAGCACCTTGTATTCGTAGGCGGTGAGCTCGATCGGGGTGCCGGACAGGTTCACCGTCTTGGCGCCGGTATCGAGCACGATCGGGCCGCATTCGAGCCGCGACTGCGCCCAGCCGCCGCTGCGCCGCACCAGTGCTCGCGCACGCGCCAGCAGCTCTTCCTTGTGGAAGGGTTTGACCAGATAGTCGTCGGCACCCGCTTCGAGGCCTTCGACCTTGCTCTGCCAGCCGTCGCGCGCGGTCAGGATCAGGATCGGGAATTTGCGGCCGGCTTTGCGTGCTGCCTTGATCACGCTGATGCCCGAAGCTTTCGGCAAGCCCAGATCGATCACCGCCAGATCGACCGGATACTCCACCGCCATGTAGGTGCCCTGCTCGCCGTCGGCGGCTTCGTCGATTGCATAGCCATCTTCCTTCAGATGGCGGATCACCTGGGCTCGCAGCTGCGGATCGTCTTCGATGACTAGTGCGCGCATGTTTGGATTGTCTTGTTGGGAGATCGGTGCTTAGCCGCCCGGCACCGCGATCACGCGAACTTCACCTTCTTTCAACACCTTCACGCGATAGCCCGGGCCATTCGGATCGACTGCCAGGATGCGGCCGCCGCCATTCATCTGCTGCGCGCGGCGCGCGGCGTCGCCCGCCGAAAACTCGTTGCCCGGGCGGGCGTACTGCGGTTCCCCGCGCGGCGCGAAGTTGTTCTGCGCCGGACGCTGATATTGCTGGTATTCGCGCGGATCGCGCTGGAACTGCCGCGGCTGTTGCGGCATGAAGCGCGGCGCGTCGCGACGATCGTCACGTTGCATTGGACGACGATCGTCGCGCTGCATCTGACGGCGATCATCGCGTTGCATCTGGCGCCGGTCGTCGTTGTGGCGATGATCCGCCCAGACGGGCTGAATCATCAGCCCGGCGGACAGCATCAGCACGATCGGCAGGAGGCGCATCGCATTACTTTAGCGGCTTTGGTGCCGCTCAGTACGCGGCCGGGGCGACGTCGACATTGACCGCCAGACGCGGACCTGGGTCGTACGGCAGGCGGCTGTGGTAGACGCGGCCGCCGTAACGGTAGGTCACGTCGTAGCCATCGATCTGCTGCTCGTCGTGGAACGCATTGACGGTGTCGCAACGCTGCTGATAGCCGACCTGCGGCGGGCCCTCGTCGCGGCGTGCGATGTTGTTGCCGACGCTGGCGCCGACCACGGCGCCGCCGGCGGTGGCGAGCACGCGGCCCGAGCCGGCGCCAAACTGATGACCGACCACGCCGCCGACGATGCCGCCGATCAACGTGCCGGCG
>JAQGNU010000152.1 GCA_028291645.1 Nevskia sp. | reverse complement strand
CGTTATCAGCGATCGAGAGCAACGAGCCATCGCAGAAATTCCAGCCCGAGGGCGCAAAGTTGCCGGCAAAAATGCGAATCTCGCCAACGAAGGGTTGCGACATAACACGTACCTAATTTTGTGACGGGAAGATGCCCTGCAAGGCGATGCAGAAATTCAGGCACAGGAATGGCTGCCGGTTTTCGTGCGGTTGTCCGCCACCGGTCGCCGCGACGCTCGGAGTCAGTGGGACCGCGCCCGTAGCCACGTAAAGTTTTTCCGTCGGTGTTGCGAGCACTGCGCCAGCGGGCTGTACTTGGACGCCCGGATTGCTCGTCGCCTTCAAGAGATGGCTGTGACCCGGCAATTCTGCGACCGAGAGGGTGTGGATTTCTTCGCCACCATTTTGTCCGAGGGTAAAGCCCGCCCCGGTGTGCAGTGGAATGCGGCTTTGCAGATTGGGCAGCGCGAAAGTAACGCGGCCGTCGCCACCATAAGTGGTTCCGAGCAAGGAAAAAAGCGCTTGATTCTGGTTGATGGGCAGGAGCTGTCCATTGCACATCGCCCAGCCCTTGGGGGCGAAGCTGAAGCTGAAGACCTTGATTTCGGAAAGGAACGGTTCGGCCATGGCGAGTCTCTGGAGTTCTACGGTCAACCGGCGTAAGGCACAGACCAGCCGGAGACTGCGTTCTGCCAATCCGGATGCGCCAGCATGATGTCCTCTTCGGTCGGCTCGAGATCGGGGATCACTGCGGCGGAATGATCGACGAAGGCTCGCGCCCGCGTGCTGCGTGTGCCGATGTCCATCTGCACCAGCCCGCGTGGACCTTCGAAGGCAGCAGTCTGAAGCGTTTTTGAGAGCGACTCGCCGCTGCGATCAGTTGCTTGCGTCGCAACCCGGATCAAATTCCCGGCTTCGAATCCGAGCAGCGCATAGGCATCCGGCTTCCGGCCGTTGAACTTCTGATAGGCAGCGGCGAATGTTGAGTTTCCGGCGCCGGCGAAGCGCGCCATCGGCGATGCCAGCACCGCCTGCGGAGTCAGCGCCAATAGTTCCTGGGCTTCGGCGCCTGAGGCATTGATGTAAATGAAATCGGTCCGTGCCGAAAGCGCTTTTGCTATCAGGGAGCGGGGGTTATGCGTGCGCCCAGGCACATGGCTGACGGCCTGCTGCAGTACCTGTCCGCCGGCGGAGGCGAAGCCCAAGGCGAATGCCGACGCAGTGTCGTAGCCAGCTTCGCGGAAACTGCTGATCATCCAGCCGCGCGTTCCAAATCTGCATGCAGCCTGTGCGCCGGCTGCGTAATTGGCCTGCCAAAGGTGCAGGCTGTGATGAAAGACGTTCGCGTGAGAGGCAGCCGCATGCGCAATGTGACCGCCGGGCTCGACGTTAAAAAAAATTGTCGATCTGCGCTCAAGCGCCTGCGCAACTTGCGGGATGTTATGCGGTGTTGTCGCGCCGACGATGATGTCGGGCTCTTGTTTGCCGAGGCGGAGCACGCCGGCAAGAACTTGCGAAATGCGACCGCCGCCCTGCTCGATGGAGAGTTCGATATTGGCCCAGTCGTCGAACGCCAGCTGCAGTCCGTTCAACCAAGACGCGGTATAACACCCCGAGGGACCGAATCCTGGGAGTACGACGCCAAGCTTAAGCCGGCCGACCGGTCTTTGATGTAGATCTGAAGGACCATCCAGTACGGCCGCGAAGGTCGGCGCGGTCGCTGCACCGCCGATCGCCGTTGCCAGGATTTGCAGGAAATGGCGCCGGGTCGGCGGCGGCCGGTCGGCGGCATGAGAATGAGGCATAGAACTTCGGCTCCGGCAGAACTCCGATGTCGCGTCGACTTACGGGATCCCCTCTGCACGTTCAGCTACCGCACCGCTTCCTTCAAACCAGCCGATCATCGTTTCGGCAAAGGCCTTGATCCCCCAATTGCCTGAACGGTAGCTGCGAATCTCAGTATTTGCAAACGCGGGTTTACGCGGGTCGTGAGCCATCAGGGCAGCTTCACAGACTCTGCCGGCGCATGTTAGCTTCATCCGATACGGGGTTGCGGCCAATCGTCGCGGGCAGTCGGGGAGTGCCATGTCTACCGATCGGGGCAGGAGACTAACGAAGCTCGGACCTTATCTGATCGCCATAACACTGGCGACCTTCGGTCACGGTTCGGTGCAGGCCAGCGTGAATCCGGGCGACCGGGTAGGCGCTGAATTCAACGTCGCCAGTGTCGTCACGGGTTTCCAGTCCCGGCATGAGGTGGCGATGGACGCCGCCGGTAACTCTGTGGCGGTGTGGGAAAATAGCCTGACGGGCAACGGTTCCGACTGGGAAATTCATGCCCGCTGCTTCGATGCGACCGGCATGGCGCGCGGCAGTGACTTCGTAGTCGACGCTGGCAACAAAGTACTGCCGGGCGATACCAATACTATCCCTCAGCGTTCGCCAGCAGTCGCCATGGACCCTAGTGGTGATTTCACCGTAGCCTGGGAAAGTTACGGAGTTCCAGCCTACACGCACACCACACACGTCGTGCGTGCGCGCACTTACAAGCCGAATTGCACGACTGCGGTGAACGCGTTCACCGTTGGCAACGGCATATCGCCAGCAGTTGCCCTCGATGTTAACGGCAATGCTGTGATCGCTTGGAGCGACGCCGCACAGATTTACGCAGCCCGATACAACGCTCTGGGAGGTTCGCTGATTCCGACATTTCCGGTCGATTCCGGCGATTCCGCCTATCGCCAATATCGTCCCGCAGTCGCGATCAATCCGCAGTCCGGCGATTTCGTCGTCGCATGGTCGATGGACCGGACCATCGGAACGCTATTCGATATCTATGCCCAAAGGTTTAATTCTTCGGCTATCGCCCAGGGTCCGCTGCTATCGATCAATCAATACACAACCGAGGTTCAGGACTCGCCCTCAGTGTCCTTCAGCAGCGCCGGTGGCAGTTTCACGGTTGCCTGGGAAAGCTTTGGACAGGATGTGGTGCCCCCTCAACTTGCGCAGCAGATTTATGCGCGGCGCTTCAACAGCGCAGGTGCGCTGACCAACGAATTCCGGGTGAATCCGGCTGCGACCGGATTCAAATGGTCTCCAGCGGTCGCAGCCGACGAGGCCGCCAATTTCTGGACCGCATGGATGGACTCCGATGGCGGTGGCTTCGGCAGCTTTTTCCGCTGGTACAGGAGTGGCAATGCTACGTTCGACACGACAGTCCGCGCGAATACTTCGACTGCCAATTCTCAAGTGCTGCCAGCGGTCGCCGGCGACGCCGATGGCGACCTGCTAATCGCCTGGACCGACCAGGGACCGGGCGGATCGAGCGACGATGTTAAAGCCGTTCGCTTCGCTGGCCACCGTGACGTCGATGTGGCGTTGAGCAAGACCAGTAGTTCACCCTCGGTGCCGGCCGGTTCTGCGCTGTCATACGTCCTCAAAATCAGCAATACCGAAGCAATGCTGAGCCCGACCGGCGTACCCGCGATAGACGCTTATATCGGCAGTGCCAGCACGATTCGCATCAGTGACATGCTGCCTGCCGGGATGTTGTACAGCGGTTTCAGCAGCGGCGACCCGGCCTGGGCCTGCAGTGCAGCCGGCGCCCTGGTGAATTGTCAGTATGCGGATGTGCTGCTTGCATCAAGCAGCACGAGCGTCCAATTGCAAGTGGTTGCCCCAGGTTCGATGGGAAGCGTCAGTAACAGCGCGACCGTCGGGTCGGCGCAGTACGATTCCGTTCAGGGAAATAACAATAGTAGTGTCGCGATATCGGTCTCACCCCTGCCCCTGCCCGCAGCTCCCGCCAACGTCACTGCGACAGCCGGCAACGGTAGTGTCACGCTGAATTGGACGGCGTCCGCAAATGCGACGAGCTACACGGTGTATAAGAGTACGAGTTCGCACGGTGAAGCACCCCCGATTGCATTGACGATCGTTGGTGGAGCCACAACGACCGGAACCATCACTGGTCTGACCAATGGCACGAAGTACTACTTCGTGATGCAGGCGGTGAATGCCAGCGGTCACAGCACGACGAACTCGAATGAAGTCAGTGCCACGCCGAACTGAGATTCCATCTTGCGAGCGCACTGCGCTGGGGTTGCGCGTTGTCCACGGTTACACCATAGGTAACGAGAGGGTAACGAAGGGATGCTATCGATCGTTCGGAAGGCTGAGGGTTACTCCCTGCCTTGAATGGAGCCGGAGTTGAGCGGTATGTAGTTCAGTAGAAAAAATTCTGGCGATGCAGGATGCTGTCCTAACGCCGTTTGGGCAGCTTGGAATCCGAGCCTACTTGCACTATAGTCGCGGCCATCATGCAACCGAACAACAGCCCATCGTTCGCTTCCGCAGCCCTCTCGGGCCGCGTGCTGGTGCTCGCGCTTCGACTTCTGCCGTAAGGCAGACAACGAATCCACCCGCACGGGGGTTAAGCCGTGTAACTTCCCTGTCAAGACCAAGCCATCCATGGCTTGGGAATTCCACACCGGCGTTGCCGGCGACAAACGAATTTGTTGAGCGCCGTGCATGCGGCGCGCTGGAGCAAAAAAATGTTGAAAGATCCCTCGAAGAAATACCGCGCATTCAAGCCGGTGCCTCTGCACGACCGCCGTTGGCCGGAGGCCGTGATCACGCGGCCGCCGGTGTGGTGCAGCGTCGATCTGCGCGACGGCAACCAGGCGCTGATCGAGCCGATGGATCGCACGCGCAAGCTGCGCATGTTCGATCAGCTGCTGAAGGTCGGCTTCAAGGAAATCGAGGTCGGTTTTCCGTCTGCATCGCAGACCGAGTTCGATTTCATCCGGCATTTGATCGAGCAGGATCTGATTCCGGACGACGTTACCATCCAGGTGTTGACGCAGGCGCGCGAGCCTTTGATCCGACGCAGCTTCGAAGCGGTGCGCGGTGCGAAGGCAGTGATCATGCACGTCTACAACGCCACCGCGCCGGTGATGCGCCGCGTGGTATTCAATCTCAGCCAGGACGAAGTCATCGCCGAACTGGCGGTGAAGCATGCGCGGCTGGTCAAGGAACTGGCTGCCGAGCAGCCCAAGACCGACTGGGTTTTCCAGTATTCGCCGGAAATGTTCTCCGGCACTGAGCTGGATTTCTCCAAGCGCATCGTCGATGCGGTGACCGAAGTCTGGCAGCCGACACCGAACAAGCCCTGCATCATCAATCTGCCGTCGACGGTCGAGCACTCGACGCCGAATATTTTCGCCGACATGTTCGAATGGATGCACCGCAATCTGGCACGCCGCGACAGCATCGTGCTGTCGGCGCATCCGCATAACGATCGCGGCACCGGCACTGCCGCCGCCGAGTTCGCGCTGATGGCGGGCGCCGACCGTGTCGAAGGCTGCTTGTTCGGCAACGGCGAGCGTACCGGCAATGTCGACATCGTCAACCTGGCTTTGAACATGTACACGCAGGGAGTCGATCCGGGTCTGGATTTCTCCGATATCGACGAAGTGCGCCGCTGCGTCGAATACTGCAACCAGCTGCCGGTGCATCCGCGTCATCCCTACGTCGGTGATCTGGTATTCACCTCGTTTTCGGGCTCGCATCAGGACGCGATCAAGAAAGCCTTCTCGGCGCGCAAGGACGGCGACATCTGGGAGATGCCTTATCTGCCGATCGATCCGCTCGATCTAGGCCGCAGCTACGAAGCGGTGATCCGGGTCAATTCGCAGAGCGGCAAGGGCGGCATCACCTATCTGCTCGAGCACGAATACGGCTTGAGCCTGCCGCGGCGCCTGCAGATCGAGTTCAGCCAGATCGTGCAGGCGGTGATGGACGACAACGGCAAGGAAGTCACCGCCGAAGACATCTGGGGCATTTTCGAGCGCGAGTATCTGGCTAGCAAGCGGCCGTTTGAATATCTCGCGCACCATCTGGTGGAAGATTCGACGCGCAATGAAGTCGAACTGTCGACCGAGGTCGTGTTCGACGGCAAGCGACGCCAGCTGGCTGGGCGCGGCAACGGTCCGATCGATGCGTTCGTCGCGGCGGTTGCGGCGCTGTCGGGCGAAAGCATCAGCGTGGTCGATTACCACGAGCATGCGATCGGCGCCGGTGCCGGTGCGGCGGCGGTGACCTACATCGAGCTGCGCGTCGGCGGCGATGCGATGGGCAAGACGCTGTTCGGCGTCGGCAAGGATCCGAACATCGTCACCGCTTCGCTGAAGGCGATCCTATCGGGGCTCAATCGCAGCTTGAGGCGGCGCGAGCGGACCGCTGTCGAGGCCGCTGCGAACGCAGCGGTGGTCGAAGCACAGGCCGCGTTCGAAGCCACGCCTTAAAGTCTGCGAGCAGCAGCCCAGCATCCGCGCTGGGCGGCTGCTTTTCGCTACGGCGCGTCGAGCGCACACCTGCTGCCGCTGTCAGTCCAGCGGCAAGAAACTATACTGCGCAGCATGGTCACGATCTCATGACTTCCGCGCGTCAGCGACGCTATCTCGATGCGCTCGGCATCGAGTCTTGGGCGCCGCGCGCGGCGCCCTCGCAAGCGACGGCGGCGGTGCCGGTAGCGCGTGCTGCTGCAGCGCCGACTGCGCTCGCGGTGAGTGTGCGCGAACCGGGCCTGCCGACATCACCTGGGTCGGCGGCGCCGGCTTATTCTTCGAGTCCAATTGCCCCTGTCGAGATGGCCAAAGCGAAACTGCCTGCTGTTGCACCCGCGCCGCGTGAAGTGCCGACCGACTGGGCCGGTCTGCAGTCGGCGGTCAGCGGCTGTACCCATTGCAAGCTATGCCGCACGCGCACCAACACGGTGTTCGGCGTTGGCCAGCAGGTGGCGTCGCTGATGGTGGTCGGTGAAGGGCCGGGTGCGGATGAAGACGCTAAGGGTGAGCCCTTCGTCGGCCGCGCCGGCAAGTTGCTCGACGAAATGCTGAAGGCGATCGGCCGTTCGCGCCACGAGTCGGCGCCAGAGAAATCGGTCTACATCGCCAATGTTGTCAAGTGCCGGCCGCCGGCGAATCGCGATCCGGAAGCGGACGAAGTCGAAGCCTGCCGGCCGTACCTGGATCAGCAGATCCGCCTGATCCAGCCGAAGCTGATCGTCGCGCTCGGCCGCATCGCCGCGCAGCGCCTGCTGTCGACCGATGAGCCCTTGTCGAAGCTGCGCGGTTCGATGTTCGAATACGGCGCCGAGCGCACGCCGGTGTTGATCACCTATCACCCGGCCTATCTGCTGCGCAGCCCCGGCGAAAAAGCCAAGAGCTGGGCCGATCTGAAACGCGTGCATCAGTTTCTGAACGGCTGACGTACCGCGCTCGCCGCCGCATCTTTATTCTCAGCGCCCGTAACGGACCTAAGAGCCTATTCAGTTTGAGCGCCCAGCCCGAAACCGAATTGCGACCGAGCTTGCGCATCCTGCCGCTGCATGCTGAATTGCTGCCGCAGGTTTTGGAAATCGAGCGCCGTGCTTACGAGTTTCCGTGGAGCGAAAGCATATTTCGCGACTGTCTGAAAGCGGGTTACAGCGGCTGGGTGCTGAGTGACGCGCAGAATGCGGTGAATGGTTACGCACTGATGAGCATGGCAGTGGGCGAGGCGCACGTGCTGAATCTATGTGTCGATAGCGCACACCAACAGCAGGGCTACGGCCGGCTGATGTTGCTGCATCTGCTGCGCATCGCGCGCGCCGCCAATATGACCATCGTCTTGCTGGAAGTGCGGCGCTCCAACAAGGCGGCATTGCGGCTGTACGAATCCGAAGGCTTCAGTCGCCTCGGCCTGCGCAAAGCGTATTACCCGGCCGCGGCGGGCCGCGAAGACGCCTTCGTGCTCGGCTACGACATCGTGTGAAACATCATTTGAAGGGTCATCGCAGCGCCATCGTGCTGCGTGATTCTCAGCGTCGGTAGCGAGCGAAAGGGGAGCAGGCTGTGACTTCGAGACGTACTGCGCAGCTCGCCTGGGCGCTGACGGCCTGGGCCAATCACGCCTTTGCGACGACCGTGCTGGTCGGTTTCTTTCCGATTTTTTTCGACAAATACTGGGCCAAGGATCTGCCCGGCACGACCTCGACGTTCTACCTCGGCCTGTCGAATTCCAGTGCCAGCTTCGTCGTCATGCTGCTGGCGCCGTGGCTCGGTGCGCTAGCCGATCGCCGCGGCCAGAAAAAGCTGTGGCTCGGCGTATTCACTGCGATTGGCGTCGTCGCGACAGCAGTTCTGGCAGCGATTGGCGAGGGTGAATGGCCGT
>JAQGNU010000144.1 GCA_028291645.1 Nevskia sp. | reverse complement strand
AGACGCTATCCTCAAGCGACGGCGCAGCCATCCTCATGACGGCGGCAGAGGTTGGCCGGCGATAGCTGGCCAAATTAACTGGCAGATCCGCGCAGCGATACGGCTTTTCGCAATCAGTCGCCGATCTTCTCGCCCGGCAGCGCCGGCGTGTGCACCGGCAGGCGCCGCGCCTTGGTCGCCTGCTCGAACGAATAACCGAGTGCCAGCAGCTTCGGTTCGCTGAATGCGGGACCGAAGAACGAGATGCCGACCGGCAGGCCGCCGGTGGTGAAGCCGGCCGGCACGATCAGGTCGGGGAAGCCGGTGAGGTTGGCGAAGTTGGTGGCGGATTCGCCGCCGGTTGCACCCGGCACCGGATCGGCATCGATCTGCGCCGGACGCCGTGGCGAAGTCGGGTAGACGATCGCATCGAGCTGGTTCGACGACAGGATGCCTTCGATCTCGGCGCGCACCAGCGGCAGGCCGTGATCGCGCACCGCCAGATATTGCGGATCGTTCAGCGTGCCGCTGTCGGCTTCCTGCTTGAACAGGGCCCAGCGGCTTTCGTTGGGAATGAAGCCATCGCGCGGCGAGGTTAGCGTCTGCGACATTTCCATCAACTCCTTGTGCGTGCGCGGAAAGCCCGGCTTCAGCGTTGCGAGATAGTCGTTGATCTGCGCGACGAACTCCGGCCGGCGGATGAGGTTGTAGAACTCGGTCTTGGTTTCCAGCAACCACTTCGGATACTTGACGTCGACGATGGTTGCGCCCTGCTTGCGCATCGCGGCGAGCGAAGCGTCGATGATCCAGTCGACTTCCTGGTCCTGACCCATGAAGTCGCGTGCGACGCCGATGCGCGCGCCTTTCAGCGCATCGGCTTTCAGGTATTTTGTGTAGTCCTTCTCGAACTTGCCGGCGCTCTTCTGCGTTGCCGCATCGGCCGGATCGACGCCGGTCATCGCACCGAGTGCGGCGGCGACATCGGCAACATTGCGCGCCAGCGGTCCGCCGGTGTCGAAGCTCAACGCCAGCGGCACGATGCCGCTGCGGCTCAGCAGGCCATGCGTCGGTTTGAGTCCGACCACGCCGTTGGACGTCGAAGGTCCGCGAATCGAACCGCCGGTGTCGGTGCCCATGCCGAGCGGCGCAAACACTGCGGCGATGCCAGCGCCGGTGCCGCCGGAGGAACCCGAGGGCGTGCGCGTGAGATCGTGCGGGTTCAGCGTCTGGCCGCCGATCGAACTGTGCGCGCCGCCGGAAGCGAACTCCGACAGATTGACCTTCGCCAGGATGATCGCGCCGGCAGCGCGCAGCTTCTTCACCAGGAATGCATCGTCCGGCGGGATCGAACCCTTCAGCAGGAACGAGCCGGCGGTGGTCGGCAGGTCCGCAGTGTTGTAGTTGTCCTTCAGGATCACCGGAATGCCGTGCAGCGGTCCGCGCGGACCTTTGGCTTTACGTTCCGCATCGAGCGCGCGTGCGGTCTCCAGCGCATTCGGATTCAGCGTGATGACGGCGTTGATCGCCGGCCCCTGCTTGTCGTAGGCCTGGATGCGCGCGAGATACAGCTGGGTCAGCTTCTCCGAAGTCAGGCTGCCCTTGGCCATCGCCTGTTCGAGCTCGGCGATGCTGGCATCGGTCAATTCGATCGGGGCCGCGTGAATTGCAGGCGCAACGGCTAGCGACATCGCGGCCATCAGCGCCAGCGCCGGCAGCAGTCGCAAAGGGCGGGGAATCAGCGTATGCATGGAAGATGCTCTGCGTTGGAGAAGTCGATCAATCGCGAGTGACCGCTACGGTAATGACTCGTGAATCCTTCGCTTCGGTCGGACTCGCCGTGTTCAATATTCGAAGCGCTCGCCCGGCAGCGCCGGCGTGGTTGATGGCGACACGCGGTGATGCGTGGCCTGCTCGTAGGAATAGGCGTAGGCGATCAGCTTCGGTTCGCTGTAGGCCGGACCGAAGAATGAGATCGTCACCGGCATTTTGTCGGAGGTCAGGCCGGCCGGAACGATGACGTCCGGGAACTGGGTGACGTTGGCGATGCTGGTCAGCGACGGCGTCGGCGGACGGTCGACGATGTTCGGTGTGTTCGGATCGATCAGTTCCGGCCGGCGCGAGCGCGTCGGATAGACCAGCGCGTCGAGCTGCTGATCGTTGATCAGGCCGAGTACCGCGCCTTGCACCGCCGCCATGCCGTACTGCTTGGCCGAGGTGTAGCTCAGCGAAGTCGTCGGCACGCGTTCGCTCAATGCCTTGAAACGCGTAAATACGCTGGGATGCGGAAAGAACGAGTCGGTCGGTTTAGTCAGCTTGATGCCCTGCGCGGCGATTTCCGCGATCGACTTCGGAAAGCCGGGACGCAAGGTGGCGAGATAGTCGCGGTAGTTGTCCTGCACCTCGGCGCGCATCGGCTCCATCACGGTGGTGCGGCTCTGGATCGCGGCGGCCGGCAGGTTGATCGGATCGATCAGGATCGCGCCCTGGCGCTTCAGCTCGTCGAGACTGGCATCGAACACGCGATCGACTTCCGCATCGGTGCCCTTGAGGTCGCGGATCACGCCGAGGCGCACGCCCTTCAAGGCATCCTTCTTCAGGAACTGCGTGTAGTCGCGATAGAACAGCCCGACGCTGGTGCGCGTCAGCGGATCTTTCGGATCGACGCCGGTGAGAAAGCCGAGTTCGAGTGCGGCGTCGTAGACCGTGCGTGCCATCGGGCCGCCGGTGTCGAAGCTCAGCACGCAGGGCATGATGCCGCGACGCGTGACCAAGCCATTGGTCGGCTTGATGCCGACGATGCCGTTGGCCGACGAAGGCCCGCGGATCGAGCCGCCGGTATCGGAGCCGAGGCCGAGCGGCGAATACCAAGCCGCGAGACCGGCGCCGGTGCCGGCCGAAGAGCCCGCGGGAATGCGGCGCGGATCGTGCGGATTGCGCGTCTGTCCGCCGCGCGAGCTGAAGCCGACGCCGCCGTGCGCGAACTCGTCCATGTTGACCTTGGCGAGAATGATCGCGCCGGCGTCGCGCAGCCGTGCGATGGTCGGTGCGTCGGCGTAGGGCACCGACTTCGCCAGCAGGAAATCGCCGCCGCTGGTCGGCATGTCGGCGGTGTCGTAGTTGTCCTTGGCTAGGATCGGGATGCCCATCAAGGGCGAGCGCCGGCCCTTGGCCTTGAATTCGGCATCGAGCGCACGCGCGGTTTCCAGCGCCTTCGGATTCAGCGTGATCACCGCGTTGATCGCCGGACCCTTGTGGTCGTACGCGGCGATGCGCGCCAGGTACAGCTTGACCAGCTTCTCGTAGGTCAAGGCACCGGCATCGACCGCCGCCTGGATCTCGGGCACGCCTGCGGTTTCGAGATCGAAAGTGCTCGCGTGTGCCGATGATGCGAAGCACAGTGCAATCGAGGCCAACAACGGCAGCAGTTTGAAAGCTTTCATGGCTGCGACTGAATCCTCAGGAGCCGATCTTGTCGGCCGGCAGTACCGGCGTGGTCTTCGGCAGCACGCGCGCATGCGTCGCCTGCTCGAAGTCGTAGCCATAGCCGAGCAGTTTCGGTTCGCTGAAATCCTTGCCGAAGAACGAGATCGTTACCGGCAAGCCGTCCTTGGTCATGCCGGCCGGGACGATTAGATCGGGGAAACCGGTTTCGTTGGCAAACGCGGTGGGCGAGTTGCCGGTCATCGGCGTCGGCGGCGACGCCGGCGTTATCGGCGTGGCCGGACGCGGCGAAGTCGGATAGACGATGGCGTCGAGCTTGTACGCGCTGAACATCGCCAGGATTCCGGCCTTCACCGTCGCCAGCCCTTCATTGCGCGCTGCGAGGAAGCGTGGATCGTTCAGATCGAGCGCCGCCGCGGCGGTGTACTTCAGACCGTAAGCCTTCTCCGGACTGCGATAGCCGAAGGCCGGATCGTTGGCCTTGGCGACCAGCTCGTCGAAGGTCTTCGGATAACCCGGCTTCAGCGTTTTCAGATACTCGGTGATCTGCACCTTGAACTCGGAGCCCATGATCAGGTTGAGCAGCGGCGCGCGCAGCGCCAGCAGATACGCGGGATAGTGGATGTCGACGACGTCGGCGCCGAGCTTCTTCAGCGTCGCCACCGAATCCTCGACCACGCGATCGGTTTCCGCGTCCTGGCCCATGAAGTCGCGCGCGATGCCGATGTGCGCGCCCTTCAATGAACCGAGCTTCAGATACTTGGTGTAGTCGGTCTGGAATTTGCCGATGCTCTTCTTGGTCGCGGCATCGCTCGGATCGACGCCGGTCATCACGCCGAGCGCCACCGCAACGTCGGAGACGCTGCGCGCGATTGGGCCGCCGGTGTCGAAAGTCAGCGCCAGCGGCACGATGCCGCTGCGGCTGAGCAGACCGTGCGTCGGCTTGAGACCGGCAAGACCGTTGGCGGAGGCGGGGCCGCGGATCGAACCGCCGGTGTCGGTGCCGAGTCCGAATTGCGCGAACGCGGCAGCAATCGAGGCGCCGGTGCCGCCGCTCGAACCCGAGGGGCCGCGGCTCAGATCGTGCGGGTTGTGCGTCTGCAGACCCATCGAACTGAAGCCGTTGGGTACCGCGCCTTTCTTCAGAACGTCGGGATCGGTGGCGCCGCCGACGCTGCCACCGCCGCCGGCGAATTCGCTGAGATTGACCTTGGCCAGGATGATCGCGCCGGCATCGCGCAGCTTCTTGACGACGTAAGCGTCCTTCGGCGGGATCGACCCTTCGAGCATCTGCGAGCCGGCCGTGGTCGGCAGGTCGAAGGTGTTGTAGTTGTCCTTCAGTACGATCGGAATGCCGTGCAGCGGGCCGCGCATCTTACCGGCCTTGCGTTCGGCGTCGAGCGCCTTGGCTTCTTCGAGCGCCTTGGGGTTGAGCGTGATCACCGCATTGATCGCCGGCCCTTGCTTGTCATAGGCGGCGATGCGCGCCAGATAAATCTGCGTCAGCTTTTCCGCGCTCAGCGTGCCTTTGGCATAGGCGGCGTCGATATCGGCGATCGTTGCGGTCTCGACGTTCAGCGCTTCCGCGCGCGCCGTCAGCGGCGCCGCTAAGCTCAGTGCAAGCGCAAGCGCAAGTGCGAAAGCGCTCAGCTTGCCGAAGCCGGTGCAGCCTTGAGTCGACCGGCAGCTAACAGCAGCGCTTGCATGGTGCGAAGCGCGATTGCGATTTTGACTGTTCATGAACTTGAGCATCTCCCTGATCAAGTCGGTATTCCGGCGTTTGCCGTCCGACGCTTGCCGCAAACATTGTTTGGTGATCCGGCTGCCGAACGCGCGTCCGACGGCATCCGCTGCCGGCGCGAATCTCGACATCCGCGCGCGTTAACTCTTCTTGGTTGCCGCTACCTTGTTGGCCGGCGGCTCCGCGGACGACGATGCGGCGGGCGGCTCGGCCGCGCCGGTTCCCAAGGTGCGCAGCCACTCGTTGGCCTGCTGCTTGCTCTCGGCGTAGGTCGAGGCTTTCTGCAGCGCGGCGATCGCGCCTTTGAGGTCGCCGGTGCCGTAGTTGGCGACGGCGATACGGAAGTAGGCATCGCCCGGGCGCTTGAGACTGCCTTTCTCGAGCGCATGCTCGATCATGTCTTTCGACTCCTTCCAACGCTCCTGATCGCCGTACATCGCGCCCAATTTGAAGTAGTACTCGCCGCGATCGGAAATGCTCGCCAGTTTCTTTAAGGAGTCTTCCGCCTTGTCGCTTTCGCGCGCGTTGATCCAGGCATCCGAGACCATCTCCAGCGTTTTTTCATCGCCCGGCAGCTTGTTGTTCGCAATCGCCGTATTGATCAGGTTGGCCGCTTTCATCGGCTCGCCGATCATCATGTAGGTGTTGTACAGATTCTTGATGTCGTCAGGCTTTTCGATCAGGTTCTGGCGCTCGGCCAGTGCCAGCACCGCGGTCGCCTCTTCGTTGTTGTCCATCTGCAGTAGCACGCCGGACAGCTGTTTCCAGTATTCGGCCTTGGACGGCGCCATCGCGATCAGCTTCATCAGCGTATCGGCGCTCTCCTTGTAATTCTTCAGTTCGTACTCGATGCCGAGCCGGAACTGCAGCCACGACTCTTTCGGTTCGGCAATCTTTGCCAGCACCGTATCGACTTCGGCGAGGGCTTCGGGATAGCGCTTGCGTTCGGCCAGCGCGCTGGCCAGGAACATGTGCGCTTCCGGCGTCACCGTGCCGCAGGCCTCGTTGACGTAGGTCTGCAGCACCTTGATGCCTTCGTCGTAGCGGTTGCTGCTGACATACAGCTGGCCGAGGTTGTATTCGAGTTGCTCAGTCTGCTGCTGCGGCAGCGCCTTGTACGACAGCGCCTTGGCGAACGCATCCGCCGCATGCGGATAATCGTTGACCTCGGTGTAGAGGATGCCGATGTTGAAGTTGACGATCGCCTTGTCGTAATCGCCACCCTTGTTGGCAACATCGTTCAGCTTGCTCAGCGCTTCCGGATATTTCTTCTGGCCGGTCAGTTCCGTCACTTTCTGCAGTGCGTAGAACACGCTGTCGCTCATGTTGGCAGCGTTGGCTGCCGGCTTCGCCTCAACTACACAGTTCGGGTTGGTTGAAATCGGCGCTGCCGGCGCCGCAGCCGTCGGCGCCTGCGCCGCACCGGCAGTCGCCGAAGGCGCGGCCAGGACCTGGGCTGCGAACGTGCCGGCGCAGAGTCCAACGGTAGCCTGTATCAGCAAGGCTGCAGCCGATCGGCTGCCGCTTCGATTTGCAAAGAGATTCATCGTCGCCTGGCCCTTAGTCTTTGCTGTTGAGG
>JAQGNU010000134.1 GCA_028291645.1 Nevskia sp. | reverse complement strand
GCCGGCTTCCAGGGCGTGGACGAGGATGGCAACATCACGACCTTGGGACGCGGCGGCTCGGATACCACCGGTGTCGCGCTGGCCGCCGCACTGAAGGCCGACGAATGCCAGATCTACACCGATGTCGACGGCGTCTATACCACCGATCCGCGCATCGAACCGCGCGCACGCCGGCTCGACCGCATCACCTTTGAAGAGATGCTGGAACTCGCCAGCCTCGGTTCCAAGGTACTGCAGATCCGCTCGGTGGAATTTGCCGGTAAATACAAAGTGCCGCTACGGGTATTGTCGACTTTCACCGACGGCCCCGGCACGCTGATTACGCTTGAGGACAACATTTCGATGGAAGACCCCCTGATCTCCGGTATTGCGTTCGCGCGCGATGAAGCCCAGCTCACCGTAGCCGGCGTGCCCGACCGCCCCGGTATCGCGGCCGCGATTCTCGGGCCGATTGGCGAGGCCAATGTCGAGGTCGACATGATCGTGCAGAACGTCGGCGCCGACGGCACCACCGACTTCACATTCACGGTCAACCGCAGCGAATACGAACGTGCCGTCGAGATCTCCAACAAAGTGGCGCTGGAATTGCGTGCGAAAGGTGTACGGTCGGCCGTGGACATCGTCAAGGTATCGCTGGTGGGGGTGGGGATGCGCTCGCATGCGGGTATTGCTGCGAAGATGTTCAAGGTGCTGGCGGCCGAAGGCATCAATATCCGGATGATCTCGACGTCCGAGATCAAAATTTCGGTGGTGATCGAGGACAAGTATCTGGAATTGGCGGTACGTTCCCTGCATAACGCGTTTGAACTTGCCGGACCGGCGGCAGCTTGATCGGATCAAAGACGGTTCGATTTTGTGAACCAGTTATTAAACCGCACGGCGGGTGCAACTGCGCCGGAGACGTATCCGTAGTAGCTTGTTGCGGTAGGTCTTAAAAAAAGATTCAGGGGATAGTTGCAAAAAGGGAGATGGTCATGCTGATCTTGACAAGGCGGGTCGGTGAAACCCTAGTGATTGGGGATGACGTCACCATCACCGTGCTCGGCGTAAAGGGCAATCAGGTTCGGATCGGCGTAAAAGCGCCGAAAACCGTGAGCGTTCATCGCGAAGAAATTTTCGAACGCATCCGTAACGAGCGTGCGGACGAAAACATTCCTAAGGCCGTTGCCTTGGCTACGTAAGCTGTTCTGGCGAAAGCCTGAAAAATCTGCAGAAAAACACCAGGTAAGGCTTTACCTCCGGGCCTCGCGCGGCTATCCTAGCGCCGCTTTGCAAGAAGCCCTGCTCTCGGCTCGCGGGAGAGATGGCCGAGTGGACGAAGGCGCGCCCCTGCTAAGGGCGTATAGGGTTTATAGCCTTATCGAGGGTTCGAATCCCTCTCTCTCCGCCACGAGTAGAAGAGTTGTTCTGTTTTATGCGCCCGTAGCTCAGTTGGATAGAGTACCTGGCTACGAACTAGGGGGTCGGAGGTTCGAATCCTTCCGGGCGCACCATCAACGTGGGTTTCAGAGCAGGGCGGTTGCCCTGCTGTGTCATATAAAGCCCCGAATGGTTGTTTAAGTAACCAGTTTCGCCGACTCCGCTTCCCTGTCGATCCACCAGGTCGTCCGGTCCTGTTCTCGCAGGGCTAGCGTCGTCTGCGCTTGCAGGACGGCGCCTTTCCAGTTGACCTGAGCCCTGTTCTTGAACACGGCCGCATCGCCCATAATCAACGACTTCACCACCGTTGTTAAAAAGCGAGAGTTCCTATGAGCGGAGAGCGTCACGAGTTTCAGGCCGAGACACGGCAATTGCTGCGTCTGATGATCCATTCCTTGTATTCGAACAAGGAAATCTTCCTGCGCGAGCTGATCTCGAACGCTTCCGACGCCGTCGATAAACTGCGCTTCAGCGCCATTCAGCAACCACAGCTGCTGGGCGATGACAACGATCTTGCAGTCGATCTGATCATCGACAAGGCCGCCGGCACTATCACCGTGCGCGACAACGGCATCGGCATGTCGCGTGCGGAGGTGATCGACAATCTCGGCACCATCGCGCGCTCGGGCACCAAGCAGTTTCTCGAATCGCTGTCCGGCGAAGCGCGCAAGGATTCAGCGTTGATCGGCCAGTTCGGCGTCGGCTTCTACTCGGCCTTCATCGTCGCCGACAAGGTCACCGTGCTGACGCGCCGCGCCGATGAAACCACGGCGGTGCGCTGGGAATCGGATGGCGAAGGCAGCTATACGCTGGAAGATGCGGAGAAGGCGAGCCGTGGAACCGACGTCGTGTTGCATCTGCGCGCCGACGATCAGGAGTTCATCGAGCCGATGCGCCTGCAGCATATCGTGCGCAAATACTCGGATCACATCGGCCTGCCGGTGCGTCTGCGCGAAGGCGAAGGCGAGGTGGAGACGGTCAATCGCGCTGCGGCGTTGTGGACACGCCCGAAGTCGGAAATCAGCGACGACGATTACAAGGCGTTCTACACCCACCTGAGCCACGACCCACAGCCGCCGCTGGCCTGGACGCATCAGAAAGTCGAGGGCAATCTCAGCTACACCTCGCTGCTCTACATTCCGGCGAGCGCGCCGTTCGATCTGTGGAACCGCGAGCAGCGCCGCGGCCTGCAGCTTTACGTCAAGCGCGTCTTCATCATGGACGACGCCACCGAGTTGCTGCCGCCGTGGCTGCGCTTCGTGCGCGGCTTGGTGGATTCCGACGATCTGCCGCTGAACGTGTCGCGCGAGTTGTTGCAGAACAATCGCACGGTCGAAAAAATCCGCAGTGCGCTGGTCAAGCGCTCGCTCGATCTGCTGGACGATCTTGCGCAGAACAAGACCGAGGATTACGCGCGCTTCTGGCAGGCCTTCGGCCCGGTGGTGAAAGAAGGCATCGTCGAAGACGGCGCGCAGCGCGAGCGCATCGCCAAGCTGTGCCGCTTTCGTACCACGCGCGAAAGTGACGCGGCGAAGGTCTCGTTGGCCGACTACCTCGCGCGCATGCCGGCCGAGCAGAAAGCGATTTACTACATCACCGCCGATACGCTGGCGGCGGCGCAGGCGAGTCCGCATCTGGAGGGCTATCGCAGCCGCGGCTTCGAAGTGCTGTTGCTGACCGATCGCGTCGACGAATGGCTGGTGATGCATCTGCAGGAGTTCGAAGGCAAGAAGCTCGAATCATGCGCCGGCGGCGCGGCCGATCTGGCGCCGACCATCGAAACGCCGGAACAGCTGCGGCAGGACGGCGAGTACGCGCCGGTGTTGGAGCGTCTGCAAAAAGCGCTCGCCGGGAAAATCGAAAAGGCGCAGGTGTCGCGCCGCCTGGTTGAATCGCCCGCCTGTCTGGTCGAATCCGAGCATGGCGTCAGCCGGCGCCTGGAACGCATGTTCCGCGAAGCCGGGCAGGTCGCGCCGACGACGCAGCCGGTGCTCGAAATCAATCCGACGCATCCCTTGCTGGCGCGCATCAAGGACACCGCCGACGATGCCGAATTCGGCGATCTCGCCGCGCTGTTGTATGACCAGGCAGTGCTGGCAGAAGGCGGCCAACTGGACGATCCGGCGGCCTTCGTCAAACGGCTGAATAGTTTGATTCTGGCCGGCAGCACGCCGAAGTCCTCGATTATCGTCCCAGGCTAAGGCGGAAGACGCAGCCGGCTTGAATGGCGGCTGTGGTGCTTTTCATCGCCTGGAAATTGCCGGAGATGATTTTTCGAACGGAAACCGCAAGCGGATGCTGGAGCTGGCGGCGCTATGACTCAGTTCTATCGGTGACTCGTCGAGCAAAAGCGCGAGCGTCGCCAGCCATTCATCGAAGCCCGCGAACTGCAATTCGCCGGACAGCGTCGTTGCGGTGAATTGCGCGCGAATCTCCAGCACCGCGGCGGCGGCGCTGCTCGAAGTCGTTTGCAACTGCACTTGCGCATCATCATCGGTATGCCCGGCGGATGCCGCGCTATCGATCGCCAGCAGTCCAATGGCGATCAGCACGATGCGGATTGCGACGCCATCGCCCGGCGTGGCAACGTCCCTAAGCGCCGCCAGGTCGTCGGCTTGCAGGCGAACCTCGCGCTGCGAGCCGTAGCTGCGCAGCAGCCGCAGTGTTTCATCGACCAGCGTCGCCAGTTCGAGCCGTACCTCGGGGTCGGCTGCCGACAGCCACAGTCCGACCATCGAGTTCTGTCGTTCCAGCAGATCGCGCAGACGCTCTTTCATTTGTGATACGCGGCCGGTCACCTGCGCCAGCACATCGGCGTTGGTCGAGATCTTCAGGGTTCTGCCCAGCAGATCGCATTGCAGTCCAAGCGCGTTCAGCGGATTGCGCAGTTCATGCAGCAGGCTGTCGGCGAGCCGCGCGGCGAACGCGCTACGAAAATTTTGCAGCGCGATGCGGCGGCTATCCACCAGCGACTGCAGCAACCAGAGATCGGACGGCTTGCCCGCCGCTCGACGCAAGCGCCACGGTGCGCCGGCTTTGTCGACGACGACGATCGTGCGAGCTGTAGCGGCCGTATCCTGCAACGCCTGCCGCAGCGGGGCGGAAACTTTGGTCGTGGCGCCGCTTGCGAGCTGCAGCAAGCCGCTGCCTTGCAGCTGACAAACCTGCGCCCAAGGCAGGGCTGCAGCGAGCCAATGCTGTGGATATGCGGATGAGGTCGGCGCTGGAATATCGAGCATGTTGATCAGACGTTGTCGTTGTCGGCAACACGGGATGACGACGCGGATTGCGTCATTCGAGCGCATCTTGGCCAGGTTGCGAAAACCTTGAGGACGCGCTTCAGACGCCAGACGCGGTCGCGCGCAGACCTTCGGCTTCGAAACGCTTAAGCTTGTTGTAGAGCGTTTTCACGCTGATGCCCAGTTCTGCCGCAGCGCGGGTCTTGTTGCCGCGGCAGGCGGTCAGTGTCTGCATGATCAAATCGTATTCGGCATCGCGCAGACGCACACTCGCGGTGGGTGATTTGAAGTTAGGTGCAATTGCGCGCGGCGCGGCGTCTTCTGCATTGCTGCGCTGGATTCGCTGCGGCAGCAGCAGATGCTCCGCTTCGATCATCTCGGAGCCCAGCAGGCAGGCACGTTCGACCACGTTGCGCAATTCACGGACATTGCCGGGCCAGTCGTGCTGCAGCAGGTCGGCGGAAGCGCTGGTGACAAACGAGCGCGGCGTCTGCAGCTCAGTGCCAGTGCTGAAGTGTTGCAGGAAATGTTCGGCCAGCAGCAGCACGTCGGTCCCGCGATCGCGCAATGGCGGCAGTTCGATCGGGAACACTTGCAGTCGATAGTACAGATCGAGACGCAGTCGGCCATTCTCGACATCGGCGACCGGATTGCGATTGGTGGCTGCGATCATGCGCACGTCCACCGGGATTTCAGTGTCGCCGCCGACGCGCATGACCAGACCGGTTTCCAGTACCCGCAGCAGCGTCGCCTGCAGATCGATCGGCATCTCGGTGATTTCGTCGAGAAACAGCGTGCCCCCGGCGGCGCGCTCGAAGATGCCCTTGTGCTGGCGATGGGCGCCGGTGAAGGCGCCCTTCTCGTGCCCGAACAGTTCGCTGGCGATCAGCGTCGGCGTGACTGCGGCACAATTCAGCGCGACAAAGGGCCCGTCTACGCGCCGCGACAATTGGTGCAGACAGCGTGCGGCGATCTCTTTGCCGGTGCCGCTCTCGCCCTGAATCAATACCGTGATGTCGCTGCCCGAGGCACGTGCGACCAGCGCCTGCGCGTGCTGCATCGCCGGCGAGTTGCCGATCAGCAAACCCGCTACGGTATCGATCGGCGCAGTCGGTGGCGGCGGGGCTTCGGCGCGCTTGCGACGCGCCGGTGCCTGTTGAACGCGCTCCGGCGAAGCTGCGACCGCGGTCTTGCCGCTGCGCACGCGGGTCAGCACGTTGCGCAACTCGTCCAGTTCGAGCGGCTTCATCAGGTAGTCGAATACTTGGTAGCGCATCGCTTCGACTGCGCTTTTCAAACTGCCTTGGCCGGTCAGCACGACGAATTCCCGGGCCTGAGTGCGTGGCGTTTGTTTGACCAGGGTTAGACCGCTGCCGTCGGGAAGGCCGATGTCGACGATCACCAGATCGTAGACCGCGCTCGCAAGCTTGTGCCGCGCCGATTCGAGGTCCGGCGCAGTTTCGATTTCATAGCCTTCCGTGCCCAGATAAGCGGCAAGGTCGGCAGTCAGCTCCTGATCATCATCGACCCAGAGCACCTTTAAAGACTCGCGCGAGACGCGGTCGCTGCTCTGTTTCACGTAGACACACCCATTGCTTACAGATGGACTGGCAATTGTTGCCAGCAATTTTTACATGGTTTGCCGGCCCGCGCCGAAATAGGCTTTTTGCGGCCAATCAGGAAATCCCATAAGTAGTTGATTGAATGGTCCTATTCAATGCGTGCTTGAAATTCCCCGGCGCGGCACGAGCGCTGCAGTGGATTAAGCCATGCACACCTCAACTAATGCAATCAAAACAGCGGCGCTCGATGCACTCGCGGGCGGCGGTGCTTGGCTGCGCCATGCGTTCCGAGCGGTGGACCTCGCATGATGTTGCCCGCCTATGCGATGGACGCTGCACCGATCGCCTATGAAGCGCAGCTGCAGACCATGGATGGTTTGAGCGCAGGCGCAATGCGGGGCTCCACGGCGACGCGCCGGAGGCCGTATCGCGCCGTCGTCAGCCCTAACACTGAGCCGCGTTACATCGTCGCATCGGCATCGTCAGGCCCGGCTGCAGATGCAGCCACTCCCAATGATGCCGTCGCCGGGCGGGACTCGATCGCGGACACGGTAACGCCGCCGGCAGCTTCGGTTCAGCGGCGTGCGCAACTTGCGCGCATTGCATTCGGTTGCGGCTGGCTATTCCTCGGCATCGCTCTGTTTTGTTTTGCGCAATCGTTTTCGGTGGTCGGATCGTGGCGCGGGCTGCGACTGTGGCGTCCGATCCAGGTGCATTCCTGAAGTTTTAGCGCGTACTCAAGGAGAGAGTCATGACGTTCGAGAAATTTCTGAAGCGCAACAAACTCATCGCAGAATATCTCGCGCAGATCGCGCTGCACCGCGACGCTGTGGGCTGGGTCGATAGTGCGATGCCGCTGGATGCCAGCTTCCGTGACGTGCTGGCCGCACAGGAACGGCTGCTGACTGCGGCGGAGCGCTTGCTGGAGAGTTGCACGGCCAATGTACGCGCCGATGCTACGGATTCCGCTGCGAGTGCAGAAGCGGATGCGTCTACCGTGACGGCGATGCCGCAACTGCGCGCTGCAGAGTCGGCGGGATTGGTCACCACGCACTGATCCCGGCGCTTTGCGTCGAATTTTTGCGCCCTTCTTAAGTTCTCATCAATCGCCGTTCCGACGGCCAAAGGAAAACTCATGTTGCACTACGCCATCGTATTTCTGGTTATCGCCCTGATCGCAGCCGCGTTGGGATTCTCCGGTATCGCGGGGACCGCAGCCGGCATCGCGAAGATTCTGTTCGTGGTGTTTCTGGTGCTATTCGTGGTGTCGATGATTTTTGGACGACGACCATCCCTCTGATGCGCAGCACTGCGGAATCTTCACCTCAACAGAGACTAAAACGATGACTCATGGAAAAACATTTCGTCAGATCGCGCTCGCTTGCGGAGTTGCCGCTATGTTGTGCGTCGCGAGCAGCGTCTATGCCGACAGCGCAACGGTCGGCGCTGCCATTGCCGATACCGCCATCACTGCGAAAGTGAAGGCCAAGTTCGCCGATGACACGCGCCTTAAGACCTCGAAAGTCAGCGTTACCACCAATAACGGGGTGGTCACGCTGACCGGCTCCGCACCGAGTTCCGATGCCAAATCTGCGGCCGCAGAACTGGCGCAGACCGTCGACGGCGTCAAGAGTGTCGATGATGAAATCGCGTCGCCGTCGCTGGCGGATGAAGTCGGCACCAAGACCAAGCACGCCGCGCATGCCACCGGCAAAGCGGTCTCCGACAGCTGGATCACCACCAAGGTCAAGTCGGAACTGCTGGCGGACAGCGTCACCAAGGCGTTCGATATCAGCGTGACCACGACCGGCGGTGTCGTTGCCTTGTCCGGCACGCTGGCGTCGTCTGATCAGGTCGAACACGTCGTCGCGGTGGCGAAGAAAGTTAAGGGGGTGAAGAGCGTCGATTCGGACTCGTTGAAGACCGCTAGCTAGGGGGTCACCCGATTTGAGCGCGCAAGGGGAACATCGTCTCGGCCAGCCTGCATTCGGCTAAGCCGACCGATTTATAAGTTTTGAATAGCTGGACGATCGAGGTCCACAGGTCTACGTCCAATCCAACCTGGACGTATTTTATCCGCGCCTTCGCCAAGGAAGGCGATAGGCGCGGTCTTTTTTACGAGGTCTGTAGTCCTCGCGTATTCCGGCAGTTCGTGATTACGGAATGTCGTCAAGCTGCCAACGCAGCGTGGAGATGCGACATGACGAATTCGAGAGTTGACCGCCGCCGAGCAGACGATCGCGCGCCTGTCCACGCCCGCGACAGCGGCACTCCATGAAACCTGAGCCGAGCCGGCCGCCGCTGACGTTTATCCGCGGTTTTCCGTGCGCTGTCCTGTTGCCTATTTATTCGTCCGCCGCCGTGCACGGCGCAAGCGCGTCGAGCAGCCGAGGCGGTCGCCGATGACGCTGTCGCGCGCGCGTGCTGCGGATGCCGATCTCAGCGCGCCGAGTGCGCCGCCGGTTCGCGCACACTTCATAAGTGCCGACCATGCTTTCGCCGAGCAGCTGCGCCAGCTGTTGAACGGCTGGTTCGAAATCAATTTGCGCAATGATTCGCTGCAGAAATTGGCGATCGTGGCCGAAAACGCGCCTGAAGTCGTGCTGTTCGATATGTCTTCTGCGACCGCGCAAGCCGAAGCGTGGTTGAAAACGCTGTGCCATTCCGAACGCGCGTTTCCCATCGTCACGCTGTCGATGGAATGCAGTGCCGCGATTCGTGCGCGGGCGCTGAGTGCCGGCGCAGACGATCATTTGATGGCGCCGTTCAGCCGCGAAAGTCTGTTGACGCGGCTGGACCCGCTGTTGGCAATCGCGCGCTTTCGGCGTCAGCAAGCTCGGATGGCAAGGCTCGCACAAGACAGCGAGGAGCGGCTGCAATTCACCTTGGCCGCTACCCAGGTAGGACAGTGGGAGGTCGATCTGAATAGCGGCACGATCCAGCAGTCGCCGCGTTACGACCAGATTTTCGGCTATGTACCTGGCGCCAAGACCTGGACCTACCAGAGCTTCCTGGCGCATATCCATGCGGAAGATCGCGACGAGGTGGCATTGGCCGTCCTCGACGGCCGCGAGTTCGAGTGCCGCATGCTGCGCCTCGACCAGGCCGCACGCTGGCTTTGGGGCAAGGGCGCGAAGCTGCGCAGCGACGACGGCACCCGACAGCGGCGTTCCGGCCTGATCATGGATATCACCCAACGCAAGGAAGCCGAGCTGCAGTTGCGCGACGCCGATCGGCGCAAAGACGAATTCCTCGCGACGCTGGCGCACGAACTGCGCAACCCGCTGGCGCCGTTGCGCAATGGCCTGCAGATTATGAAGCTCGCCAGCGACGATCCGGCGGCAATGGTGGCCGCGCGTGAAATGATGGAGCGCCAGCTCGAGCACATGGTGCGGCTGGTCAACGATCTGCTCGACATGAGCCGTATCAGCCGCGGCAAGCTGAGCTTGCAAAAGCAGCGCATCGATATCGCGACGGTGATCAACAGCGCGCTCGAAGCGAGTCGTCCGCTGATCAATCTGGCCGGCCACGATCTGATCGTTACGTTGCCGGAGCAAGCGCTCTATGTCGACGGCGACATCACGCGCTTATCGCAAGTGGTGTCGAATCTGCTCGACAATGCCGCCAAGTACACGCGCAGCGGTGGTCGCATACGTCTCAGCGTGGAAGCGCGCAAACGACAGATACTGCTGTCAGTGAGCGATAACGGCGCCGGTATTGCCAAGCCGGTGCTGTCGAAAGTGTTCGACGCTTTCGCGCATCTCACGCCGTCGCTTGAGCGCACCCAGGGCGGCCTCGGCATCGGTCTTTCGATCGTCAAGCGCCTGGTCGAAATGCATGGCGGCAGCGTCGAGGTGCGCAGCGAAGGACGCGGCACCGGCAGCGAATTTCTGGTGCGCCTGCCGCGCGCCGAGATCGCTGCGCAGCCGGTCATGCTGACTCTGCCAGACAAAACCGAGGCGGTGCCGCCACCGCGGCGGATTTTGGTGGTTGACGACAATGTCGATTCCGCCCTCAGCCTGGCCGCCATTCTGGAACTGGAAGGCAACGAGATGTGTACGGTGCACGATGGGCCGGCTGCGCTGGATGCCGCCGCCGCGTTTCATCCAGAAGTCATCTTTCTCGACATCGGTTTGCCGGAACTGAACGGCTACGAAGTGTGCCGCCGCATCCGCCAGCAGTCCTGGGGCGGCGATATTGTGATTGTCGCGCTCACCGGCTGGGGGCAGCAGCAGGACCTCGAGCGGACGCAGGCCGCGGGCTTCGATCGCCATCTGATCAAGCCGGTGGAAATTGGCGTCATCGAGGACGTCCTCAACAACGTCGCCGTCGGCACAGCCCGGCGGCACTGAGTGCAGCGATGCGCGCGGCTTCGCAAGATTTACCCAGTGGCGCCGGGATTTCCGGTAGTTATTACACGGTGGCGCACGCCGGCTTCGACAGGCCTGCAATGCTGGGTTCCCAGGCGGTTGTTTCCAAACAAGTAAAAGCTCGCCCGCGGAGCGCTGTCGGCTGGCATATCAGGTGCAACCCATATCCCAGAGCAATTGAAACGTCGAACCAAAACGGGAGCATCTCATGCAGGCCATCGTCAAAGAATTCCTCGTACCGATGGGCTTTTGCGTCGTCTGCGCGGTTGGCGGCTGGGCCCTCGGCCGTGATTCCGCACCCACCCGCGTTGCCAGCGGCGCAACGATCGGACACCTCCACGCACAATCTGCCGGTGTCGCCGAACGTCATCTCGATGCCACCGGCGTCGAGCAACTGAATCAGCCACGCCTGATTCGCAGTGAGGGTTTCAAGCAGACCATCGTCGCGCGCCCTGC
>JAQGNU010000121.1 GCA_028291645.1 Nevskia sp. | reverse complement strand
CCTTGCGGAAGTCGCGCAACTGTTCGCGCAGGTAGAGCCCGCGCTGACCGCCGATCACCGGATAGATATCGCTGCCCGCGCTTTTGCCCTTGCCGCTGACGCTATGGCAGCTGACGCAGGGCAGGATGTCGCGCTTGATATCGCCTTTGACGAACAGGTTCTTTGCAGGCTCGTCGTCCGCTGCAAGCTCTCCCTGCATTTTTTTACTGCCGGCGAAATAGGCTGCGATGTCGGCCAGATCGGCATCACCGATGTTCGCGGCCTCGCCGTCCACAGCGGGATGCCTGCGTTCGCCGGAGCGGAAACTGCGGAGTTGATTGACGAGGTAGTCGGCGTATTGCCCGCCGAGCTTCGGCGAATCCGCATCAGTGCCGCGGCCATCCACGGCGTGGCAAGCAAGGCAACCGGCGGACTCCACTTTGAGCTTGCCCGCAACCGGATTGCCGCCGCCGATACGTTCGGCAAGCTCCTCTGCATCGTCGTCCGCAACCGGCACCTGGGCCGAACTGCCGAATGCCACGATGAGCAGCACCGACGCGAGCAGCCTGCCGATCCGCGGAATGAAAGAGCGCCGGCTCATTTGAGCGGCTTGTAGAGATCGTGGCAGCTGCGGCAATTCTTCGCGGTTTCACGGGCGGCCGTCGTCGCCGCATCGAAATCTTTCTTGCCCAGCGCCGCCAGAACCGCAGCCACCCACTCCTCGCCCT
This sequence comes from Nevskia sp., assembly GCA_028291645.1. Taxonomy (GTDB): domain Bacteria; phylum Pseudomonadota; class Gammaproteobacteria; order Nevskiales; family Nevskiaceae; genus Nevskia. Next base: position 32,036 of record JAQGNU010000121.1, on the reverse strand, counting down.
GTTGCGCGATCTTCACCGCATCGTCGGCACCGCCTTTCTTGACGAAGTATTCCTCCGCTACTTTCAGGCCGTCCTGCATCACCTGGGCGTCCGCCAGCGCAGCCTCTGCATTGCCGGCACCGAGGGCAGGACCCAGGTCCTTGTTCGCGTCGTCCATGCCACGCATCGTGTCGTCATCGAAGTCACTCAAATCGATGCCGGCGAATACGGGACTGGCGGACATCACTGCAAAAATCCCGGCAACCATGACCCACTTACGCATTACGACTTCGTCCCCTTTGCAGCTGTTCACGCCAGGCTTGCTGTGCACCGTGCGGTGATTCGAATCGATCGCCGCTGTGCGAAAAAAGCCCGGGAGGCGAACCTCCCGGGCACCATCGATCAGGTCGACCAAGCTGAAGATGCAGCGCTATATGAGAAGCTCCTTGACGACTTCGCCATAGACGACGGTCGGACGTTCCGAGCGACCGTTGTGCAGGAACGTGGTCTTCAGGTGATCCAGGCCCATCAGGTACAGCACGGTGGCGGTCAGGTCGTAGGTGTCGACCTTCTTGCCCTGCGCCTGCAGACCGATCTCGTCGGTTTCGCCGAACGTCGTGCCCGCCTTGACGCCACCGCCGGCGAGCCACTGCGTGTAGCCCCAGGGATTGTGATCGCGGCCGTTGCCGCTCTGACCGAACGAGGTGCGACCGAACTCCGAGGTCCACACCACCAGCGTCGAATCCAGCAGGCCGCGCGATTGCAGATCGGCGAGCAGTCCGGCGATCGGCTTGTCGACCTGCCGCGCATTCTTGCCGTGGTTCTCTTCAAGATTGTTGTGGCCGTCCCAGTTCTTGCTGTCGCCGTCCACATCCACCGGTCCGGAGACGACCTGGATGAAACGCACGCCGCGCTCGACCAGGCGTCGTGCGCGCAGCAGCGTCTGGCCGTAGCTCTTGCTGCCGTCGTCGTTGAGGCCGTAGAGCTCCTTGATCGCATCGGTTTCCTTCGACAGATCAACCGCCTCCGGTGCGGCGACTTCCATGCGCGCGGCGAGTTGGTAGGAACGAATGCGCGCCTGCAGCTCGGTATCTTCCGGATAGCGCGTCGCGCGCTGCTGATTCAGGCGATTCAGCAGATCCAGCGTGCCGCGCTGTTCGGTATCGGCCACCAGGTCGGGCCGCGTCAGATGCAGGATCGGCGAATCGCCCGGGCGGAATGCGATGCCCTGGTAGACCGCCGGCAGAAAGCCCGAGCTCCAGTTGATCGATCCGCCGCGCGGCTCCTTCTTGTCGTTGTAGAGCACGACGTAGGCCGGCAGATCCGGGTTGGCGGAACCGAGTGCGTACTGCACCCAGGAGCCGAGCGAGGGGCGCCCCGGATTGAGGTCGCCGGTGTTGAGCTTGAGAACCGAGATGTCGTGCGTCGCACCGATTGTCGTGCTCGACTTGATGAAGGCCAGCTTGTCGGCGTGTTGCGAGAGATTCGGCAGCAGGTCGGAAAACCAGGCGCCGCTGTCACCGTACTGCTTCCAGCTGCGCTGGGTCGCGAACAGCTTGCCGGTGCTGCCGCGCACGCCTTCCTTGATGCCTTTCATGAAGGACGCCGGCACTTCCTGCCCCGCCAGCTTGATCAGCTCCGGCTTGTAGTCGTACAGATCGAGCGTGCTCGGCGCGCCATCCATATGCAGCCAGATGACCGATTTCACCTTCGGCGGAAAATGCGTCGGTTTCGGCGCCAGCGGATCGACCAGGTCGGCCGCGCGCGCTGCGCCGAAGAATCCGCCACCCGGCAGAAAACCACTCAATGCCGCGCCGCCCAGCCCGAGTCCGGCATTCACCAGCAGTTCGCGGCGCGTGGTTTTCTTGTCGATGATTTTCATGATGCTGTTTCCTTGATCGATGTCAGTGATGATGCTTGGTGGCCGATGCTCAGAACCGGTACGCGAACTCGTTCGAGTTCACCACCGCATGCGTCAGATCGACGAACGCGGCCACGCGGATCGGATCGAGATTCTTGGTTTCCTTCAGACCGGTCGGCACATTGATGGTCAGCTTGCCGCTCAGGGCCTGCTCCTTCAGAACCTTTTCCTGGCTGTCGAGGAACGACAGCAGCGTGGCCTTCTCCAGCTTGTCTGGCGTACGCGCATACAGAATCTCGTAGAGCCGATCGAGTTGCGCCGAGGAATTGCTGCCCTCCTCGCGGATCACGCGGCCGGCGAGCGCTTTCGACCAGCCGAACACGACGTCGCTGTTGAACAAGGTGAGCGCCTGCAGCGGCGTGGTCGTCACATCGCGCTTGCTATGCGCCTGCTGCGCGTTCGCCATGTCGAACGGCTCTAGCAGCGGATACGGAATGCTGCGCCGCGTGAAGATGTACAGGCTGCGGCGATTCCAGTCCTCCGGATTTTTCGAAACCTGCCAGGCGTTGCCGGCAGCGAGATTCGATGGAACCGGCGGAAACACGCTGGGACCGCCGACCTTGTCCGTCAGCTCGCCCGAGGCGACCAGCAGCGAATCGCGAATCTCTTCGGCGTCCAGACGCTGCCGCGGAAATACTGCCAGCAGCTTGTTGTCGGGGTCCGCCTTGAATGCGTCCGCGCGGTAGGCCGACGATTCACGATAGACGCTCGACAGCAGGATCTCGCGATGCAGCTTCTTCGCACTCCAGCCTTGCTTGACGAAGTTGTCGGCCAGGTAGTCGAGCAGTTCCGGATTGCTCGGCTTCTGCCCTGCCTTGCCGAAATCGCTGACCGTCTCGACGATGCCCTTGCCGAAGTATTGATCCCAGACGCGGTTGACGAACACGCGCGCCGTCAGCGGATTCTGCGGGCTGGCGATCCAGTTCGCCAGCGCGGTGCGGCGTCCCGACGAGGTTGCGGTGGGTACGATGTTCGGCTTCGCGCCATTGGCCATTGCCGCGGGGAAATCCGGCTGTACTTCGTCCAGCGGCCGCTCGAAATCACCGCCGAACAGCAGGTAAGTCGGCGGTGCATCGGCATGTCCGAGTTCCGTCATCGCCGTCACGGTATCCGAGCCGGTCGCCGGCTTGAGCTTGTCGAACTTCTTCAGCTCGTCCTGCAGCTTCTTGTAGGCCGCGTACTTCTCGGCGTATGCCGGATCGTAGCCTTCGGCGTTCTTGTTCGAGTGATCCTGCAGGTAGGCCGACAGCACGTCGTCGTCGTTACCGTATTCGCCGTAATGGTGAATCACCCAGCGATCCTGCGAAGTCCACTGACTTTCGGGCACGTCGTAGGCCTTCTTCAGCGAGAGCTGGGTCGCCTGCGAGTAGCGGTCCATGTTGTACAGCTTGGCCTTGTCGCGGACCGAATCGATGATCGCCTTCTGCTGCGCGCGAATGTCCTTGGTCGCGTCGTCCCATTTGGCATTGGCCTTCTCGTAGGCGACTTCCTGCTCGCCCTTCGCGGCGGGGATGTCATCGACCGCACTGACATTCGAGAAGAAGGCCTGCAGCTGGTAGTACTCCTTCTGCGAGATCTTGTCGGTCTTGTGGTTGTGGCAGCGCGCGCAACCGACCGTCTGCGCCAGGAATACCTGCCCCACCGTATCGGTGATGTCGGTGGTGACCTGGTATTTCTTCTGCACCAGATCGCGCGAGTTTCTATTGTCCGGATAGCCGCGCAGGAAGTCGGTGGCGACCAGGGCGCTCTGGTCGCCGGGATACAACTCGTCACCCGCGAGCTGTTCCTGGACGAAGCGCGTATACGGCTTGTCCTCGTTGAACGAATTGATCAGGTAGTCGCGATAACGCCACATGCTGGGCCGCGTCTCGTCGCCCTGGAAGCCGGCACTGTCCGCGTAGCGCGCGAGATCGAGCCAGCGCCGCGCCTGGCGTTCGCCGTAATGCGGCGAGGCCAGCAGACGATCCGCGAGCTTTTCGTAGGCATCCGGCGAGCGGTCGTTGACGAAGGCTTTGACTTCTTCCGGCGTCGGGATCACGCCCCAGACATCCAGCGTCGCGCGACGTACATACGCGGCGCGATCGGCAGCGGGTGAAGGCTTGATGCCCTTCGCCTCCAGCTTGGCCAGCACGAACGCATCGATCGGCGTCCGCACCCACTGCTTGTTTTTGACCGTGGGTACGGTCGGGTTCTGCACGGGCTGATACGACCACAGCTGTGAGGGCTTGGTCGCGGGCGACGATGGTGAGGTCGACAGCTTGGCATCGGCTTGCTTGGCCGCACCGGCTTCGGCTTTCGTAGCGTCAGCCGCAGCCGCCGATACCGCCGCATCGACAGCCGGCGGCTCGCCCGCGGCGACGGCCGCCGCCGCGATCGAAACACCCAATACAAAGGCGAGATATGTCCGATTCTTCTTCATTCCCTTTTTCCTAAACCTATAAGCCCGCGAGCACATCGTTAATGGGTTCGACGACGAGGAAACCGGATCGGCAGCAACGTTCTGCAGCGATCCACCCGCAGCTAAATTGCAACTCGCGAGCCAAGCTTTCGAGGGCGCCGCAAAACCGCTACGCATCACGAAGCCCGCATCCTATGCGCTTGTTCGAGCTAGACATTCAGAATGTAAAGTCGGATTTACTTAAGCTCGGACGGGACCGCGATTGCACAGCGAACCAAGGCATTTGCTGTGTTTGCAGCAATCCTCCCAGCATGCTGCTGCGGATAGTGCAGTCGACTGTTGGGCTTCATCGCGGCGCGGCGCCTCGCAGCAGACTCGCCACTGAGCCGCCGCGAAGAACGGTCGATGCGCAGCGGTTGCCGCGATTCGCCGAATTAGAACGATTGAGCGTCGGCGACGGGAGCGTTCGCGACGATCCAGGCCAGCGCGCCGCTGATTGCAAGAATCAGTAGCAGCGCGAGACCCAGGCGCGACGAGGCGATGCTCTCGTCGATGGAAACCACGTGTGCCGGCTTGCGGCCGGTCCACATCGCGCTCACCAGGTTCTCGCGCTTGGCGACGCGATGCACCAGCACCGCCAGGACATGAACGACGATGGCCGCCAGAATCCAGTTGAACAGTTGCCGATGCAGCGAAGTCAATTGGAGGCTGAGTTCGTTGCTGGCGTATCCATACAGCGGACCGACATTGACGATTTCGTCGTTGCCGAAAAGCCCGGAGCAGGCTTGAGCGAACAGCGCCAGCAGCAGGGCCATCACCATCAAGGCACCCAGCGGATTGTGTCCCGCATAGCGCTGCGGTTCGCCGCGCATCCATCCGAGCGCGTAGCGTGCCGTGGACGCTGGTCCACACACGAAATTCCAGAAGCGCGCGTGGCGCGTGCCGACCAGGCCCCATAGCAGGCGAAACGACACCAGCACGATCACTGCATAGCCGCACCAGACGTGATACCTGAAATAGCCGACGCCGAGCTTGTTGGTGACATAGCTTGCGACCACGGCCGCGACCAGCGACCAATGGAATACACGCACCGGCAAGTCCCAGACTTGCCGGTGCTGGTTTGCTACCGATTGCGTAGCATCGCTGGTGACGACGACCGGCGGTCGGTCGCTTGAGCTGATCAAGGTCATGCGACGAACCTACTTCGCCTTGTAATCTTCGTGGCAGCCCTTGCAGTCTTTGCCGACTGCAGCCGCGGCTGTCTTGAAGGCATCCGAACCGCTCTTGTCCTTATCGGCGACCTGAGCCAGCGCGACGGTGTGGTCCTGAAAATCCTTCAGCTTGCGGTCGAAGTAGGCGCGATTGCTCCAGATTTCCGGCTTGGCCTTGGTATCTCCACTGCTGGAGATGTCCGGGAAGGCATCGGTCAACAACGGCGCCAGAAACGCCACGCGCGCGGTACGTTTCTGGATGTCGTTCGCGTCGTAAGGAGTCTTGCCCTGCAAGGTTTCGCCGACCGGTTTGAAGTTGTTGCCGATCAAGGTAAAGATGGCTTGGCGCACTTGAATGGCCTGCTTTGCAGCCGGAGAGGCGGCCGCCGGCGCAGGCGCTTCTTCGGCCACTGCAAACGTGAACGTCGTGCTCAGAATCAAGACGCAGCTGGCCGCTACGATCCGTCGCGCAGTAACTGATTGGGGTTTCATAGGCTTAAATATTGATTGCTCGTGTTGCGTGGAAAGGCTCGCAGGCATCGTGCGCAACTGCGTTGGCTGCGCAGCCGCAAGCGGCATTGCGAAGACCAACAGCGCAACTAATACGCCAACCAGCAGGTGCCGCGATGCGTCGACTTGCGCAGCCCGCGTCGCGGTCGTAAGCGCTTGGCAGCAACAGCAATTTCATCGGCCCTCGCGCGGCTTGAGACTTGCGCGCTCACCGCGCGCGCGGTGAGCACAACGGGCATGAGTGCTGAAGTTTCAGCATCAGAAGCAGCATGCTGCTGAAGAAGCACCAGCCAGCGACTGCGAGTAAGCCCAGCCGGGCATCCGCAGCGGCGCCATAATGTCGGCCTCTACTTTGAAATCACTCATAGGAGCCGCATGAAAGCGATCGTCTGCAAAACCCTAGGGCCGCCCGAATCCCTGGTCTACGAAGACGTGCGCGAGGTCGCGCCGACGGCCAGCGAAGTGCGCATCCAGATCGCCAGCGCCGGCGTCAACTTTCCCGATACGCTGATCATCCAGGGCAAGTACCAGATGAAGGCGGCGCCGCCGTTTACGCCCGGCGCGGAAGTCGCCGGCACCGTGATCGCGGTCGGCGACAAGGTCAAGCACGTCAAGATCGGCGACGCGGTCGCGGCGATGATTCCGGTCGGCGGCTATGCTGAAGCGGTGAATGCGCCGGGCGACGGCGTGCTACCGCTGCCGCTGGGTTTCGACCTGGTGATGGCCGGCGGTTTCCCGCTGGTCTATGGCACGGTGATCCACGCGCTGAAGCAGCGCGGCCAGTTGAAAGCGGGTGAAACGCTGCTGGTGCTGGGCGCTGCCGGCGGCGTCGGTCTGGCCGCGGTGCAGCTCGGCAAGATCATCGGCGCGCGCGTGATCGCAGCGGCTTCCAGTGCCGACAAGCTGGCGCTGTGCAAGGCGCACGGTGCTGACGAGGTGATCGACTATTCAAAGGAAAGCCTGAAGGAAGCGGTGAAGAAACTCACGCGCGGCCAGGGCGCGGATGTGATTTTCGATCCGGTCGGCGGCGAGCTGGCGCAGGAATGCTTCTCGTCGATCGCCTGGAACGGCCGTTATCTGGTGATCGGCTTCGCCGCCGGCAGCATTCCGGAAGTTGCGCTGAACCGGCTGCTGTTGAAAGGTGCGGCCGCGGTCGGTGTGTTCTGGGGTGCATTCGTCGCGCGCGAACCGCAGGTGAATCTGCAGAATTTCCAGCAATTGTTCGCTTGGGTCGGCGAAGGCAAGCTGAAACCTTACATCTCGAAAGCCTATCCGCTGAAAGATGCCGGCCAGGCCTTGCGCGACATGCTCGACCGCAAGGTCACCGGCAAGATCGTGCTGGTGCCGTAAAACCAGGCGACCGCGCCGGTTCGCGCCGGCGCGGTCGCTGTTGCATCAGGCCGGCATGCGGCGCGCGCAAACCTGCACGGTCGGTAGCGAACCTAAGTTGGCCACCATGCGCGGGGCGGTGCCGGCATGCATCGCCAGCATGCGAGCGCCGTCCGGCGAATGCGCCATTGCCAGGCCGATCGCTGCGTTGACACCGAATGCCGCGATCACCGCCAGTACCGTACCGATTCTGAGACGCTGCCAGAGGGAAATTTTGTGGTTCATGCCCTGAATCCTTCTTATCAATCGCGTTGATCCATCCGACCAACGTGACTTTGATGCGCAGCCAACTGGATTTGGATTAAGCGGCGCGAAAAAATCGCCCGCTGTCGTTGCCGCAGTGCAACAACGGCACCGATGCTGCATCCCTCAACAGCAACGGCCCACAGTCCGGCCGGGCCGGGCCGGACGGGTCGGTCCGTTATACTTCGCCCCCTTTTACGATTAATGGTTCGATGTCGAAGTTGCTGATCAAAACCTTCGGCTGCCAGATGAACGAGTACGACTCGTCGAAGATGGCAGACGTGCTCAAGGCCTCGCATGGTTATGAACTGACCAGCGATCCCGAAGCCGCCGACCTGGTGCTGCTCAACACCTGCTCGGTACGTGAGAAGGCGTCCGAGAAAGTGTTCTCGGAACTGGGCCGCCTGAAGGAATGGAAGGACGCCAAGCCGGGCCGCGTGATCGGTGTCGGCGGCTGTGTGGCGAGCCAGGAAGGTGAAGCCATCGCGCGCCGCGCGCCGGCGGTCGACCTGGTGTTCGGCCCGCAGACGCTGCACCGGCTGCCCGCCTTGCTCGATCAGGCGCGCCGCACGCACAAGGCCGCGATCGACATCCGCTTCCCCGAAATCGAAAAGTTCGATCACCTGCCGGAACCGCGCAAAGAAGGTCCGACCGCGTTCGTGTCGATCATGGAGGGCTGCAGCAAATACTGCACGTTCTGCATCGTGCCGTACACGCGCGGCGAAGAAGTCTCGCGACCGCTCGACGACGTGCTCGCCGAAGTCGATGCGCTGGTCCGCCAAGGCGTGCGCGAAATCACGCTGCTCGGCCAGAACGTCAATGCCTACCAAGGTGCAATGGGGGGCGCGATGGCCGACGGCGGAACTTGCGACCTGGCACTGCTGATCCACATCCTGGCGCGCTTCGAGACGCTCGGCCGCATCCGCTTCACCACGTCGCATCCGGCGCATTTCAGCGATGCGCTGATCGATGCCTATGCGAGCGAGCCGAAGCTCGCGGGCGTGCTGCATTTGCCGGTACAGTCCGGCTCCGATCGCATTTTAGGCATGATGAAACGCGGCTACACGCGTGCGCAGTTCCTCGACAAAATCGCGCGGCTGCGTGCCTTGCGTCCAGAGATCGCGCTGTCGTCGGATTTCATCGTCGGCTTCCCATCCGAGAGCGAAGCCGATTTCGAAGCGACGATGGAACTGATCGAAGCCGCGCGCTTCGATGCCGCGTTCTCGTTCGTCTACAGTCCGCGTCCCGGCACGCCGGCGGCGAATCTGCGCGACGGCGTCAGCATGGACGTGAAACAGGCACGCCTCGAACGCCTGCAGGCGCGCATTCGCGATTTCGGCATTGCCTATACCGAGCGTCTGATCGGCACCGTACAGACCGTGCTGGTCGAAAAAGTTTCGCGGCGCGGCGACGGCCAGCTCGCCGGCAAAACGCCATGCAACCGCTGGCTCAACTTCGACGGCGCGGAAGCGCTGATCGGCCATTTCGCCGAAGTGTGCGTGACCGAATCGCTGACCAATTCGCTGCGTGGCGAACTGATCGGCGTCGCCGCAGGCGAGACGATTGATGAGGCCGTCAGCGCATGACTTCGACCCAGGACCCACGCAGCCTGGAGGCCCCTGCCGCCGCACAACCGTCGATCGATCTGCTGCTGGAACCGGACGACAGCATGCGGCTGGCCAATCTGAATGGCCCGTTCGACGAGCATCTGCGCGCGATCGAACTTAGGCTCGGCATCGAGATTCGCAATCGCGCCAACCGTTATCGCTTGCTGGGCCCGCCGGTCGAGATCGCGCGCGCCGAACTGCTGCTGCGCGAACTGTTCGAACTGACCGCAGACAGCGCGATCGATGGCGAGCAAGTGCATCTGGCGCTGCGCGAGCATGGTCCCGATGACGCCGGCGATGGCGCCGCCGAACGCACGCCGCGCGGACCGGCCGATGTTGCCGTCCGCACCAAGCGCGGCGTGGTGCGCGGTCGCGGCGAAATGCAGAAAGCCTATCTGCAGAAAATCGCCAGCCACGACCTGACGTTCGGCATCGGACCGGCCGGCACCGGCAAGACGTATCTGGCCGTCGCCAGCGCGGTGCAGGCGCTGGAGCGCGATCGTGTGCGTCGTCTGGTGCTGGTGCGTCCGGCGGTCGAGGCCGGCGAGAAACTCGGCTTCTTGCCCGGCGATATGGCACAGAAGATCGATCCGTATTTGCGGCCGCTGTACGACGCGCTCTACGAAATGCTCGGCTTCGAAAAAGTCGCGCGGCTGGTCGAGCGCAACGTGATTGAAGTGGCGCCGCTGGCATTCATGCGCGGCCGCACGCTGAATGAATCCTTCGTGATTCTCGACGAAGCGCAGAACACCACCGTCGAACAGATGAAGATGTTCCTGACCCGCATCGGCTTCGGCTCGGTCGCGGTGGTGACCGGCGACGTCACCCAGATCGATCTGCAGCGCGGCGTCAGCAGCGGCTTGAAGCATGCGATGGCGGTGCTGGAAAACGTGCCGAACATCGGCTTCACATTTTTCCGCAAAGAAGATGTGGTAAGACATCCGCTGGTGCAAGCCATCGTCGGCGCTTACGAGGCCTATGAGCAGCGCCACCCGTCGGCGCGCCACTCCGACTAAACCTGCCACTCCGCAAGTCCCGAAAGCGTGATCCGTTCCATTACCGTTCAAAGGCGCGTGCCGCCGACTGGCGTGCCGACGCCGGGTGCGCTGCGCGCCTGGGCGCTGGCCGCGCTCGGCGCATCCGGCGACCAGGGTGAAATCACCATCCGCATCGTCGACGAAGCCGAAATCGCCGAACTCAATGGCCGCTATCGCGGCAAGCACTACGCCACCAACGTGCTGTCGTTCCCCTACGAAGCCGACGGTCTGGCCGAGTCGGTGCTGGGCGATCTGGTGATCTGCGCACCAGTGGTCGCGCGCGAAGCCGCCGAGCAAGGCAAGGACCCGCGCGCGCATTGGGCGCACATGGTGGTGCACGGCGTGCTGCACCTGATGGGCGAGGATCACGAGGACGACGAGGACGCCGAGCGCATGGAATCGCTGGAGCGCTCGATTCTGGCGCGGCTCGATTTCGCCGATCCCTATCTGGAAGAGTGATGCCCGGCACGGCGCCCTTGCGGCGATCCTTGCATCAGCATGATTCATCAAGCAGTCAAGGGCTTGGGCCTGCCCGGCTTTGCCAGAGCGCGGCATATTTGATACAGGAACAGCATGAACGACGGTCCCAGTAGTCCCTCCGATCCGCACACTGGCCCTTACAAGGGTGCGAACTGGTGGCGCCGGCTGACCAGTCGCATGGCGCGCAGTCCGCGCTCGCGCGAAGACCTGATGGAACTGCTGCAAGCCGCACGCGAAGACAATCTGGTCGATGCCGATGCCGCCGCGATGATCCGCGGCGTGTTCCAGACCTGCGAACTGTCGGTGCGCGACATCATGTTGCCGCGCTCGCAGATGGTGGTGCTGGACGCGGCCTCGCCGCTCGACGAATTGCTGCGGGCGGTGGTCGACGCCGGCCATTCACGCTTTCCGGTGATCGGCGATTCGCGCGACGAGATCGTCGGCGTCCTGCTGGCGAAGGACTTGATCAAGTTCACCGCCAACGTCGCCGGCTTCGATGCCGGCGAATTCGATCTGACGCGCTGGCTGCGGCCGGCGGTGTTCGTGCCGGACTCGAAGCGCGTCAACGTGCTGCTGAAGGATTTCCGCAAGAGCCGCAATCACATGGCAATCGTCGCCGACGAATACGGCGGTGTCGCCGGACTCGTCACGATTGAAGACGTGCTCGAGGAAATCGTCGGTGAGATCGACGACGAGTTCGACGAGGCCGAGGGCGCGCACATTCTCAAGCAGGACGATCGCCGCTATCTGGTCAATGCACTGACGCCGGTCGAGGAATTCAACGACTACTTCGGCGCCGAGTTCTCGATCGAGGACTGGGATACGGTCGGTGGCCTGGTCACCAACAGCATCGGCCACATGCCGCGCCGCGGCGAAAGCGTGCAGATCGACCGCTTCCATTTCAACGTGCAGCGCGCCGACAGCCGTCGCGTGCACCAGTTGCAAGTGACGCTGGCGCAAGCCTGATGCGCAAGCTGGCATCCGGCGCGACGCGCGCGCGTTGCGCAATCCTGCTGCTGCGATTACTGGCGACGTTTGCGCTGATCGCGTTCGCGCTGCTGCGGCCGGCGCAGGCACAGGACGATGAAGATCAACCGAGCGCCGGCCCTGGCGAAGCACTGTCGATCAGTCTGCTGACCTTCGGTCCCGGTGCGCTGTACTGGGAGCGCTTCGGCCATAACGCGCTGCTGGTGCGCGATGCCAGCAACGGCAGCGCGCTGGCGTACAACTACGGCATGTTCGATTTCAACCAGAAGAATTTCTTCCTCAATTTCGCGCGCGGCTACATGACGTACCGCGTCGCCGCCGATCCGTTGCGCTACGACCTCAATCTTTATCGGCACGAACAGCGCTGGGTGATGGAACAGCAGCTGGCGTTGACGCCAGAGCAGCGCGTGCGCCTGCGCGATTTCCTGGTCTGGAACACGCAGCCGGAACACGCCAACTACAGCTACGACTATTTCCTGTCGAACTGTTCGACCCGCGTGCGTGATGCACTCGATCGCGCACTCGATGGTGCGCTGAGCCTGCAGCTGCAGGGCAAACCCACGACCGCGAGCTATCGTTTCGACGCCGTGCGCCTGATTGCGCCGGATCGCCTGTTGTCGATGGCGATGGATCTGGCGCTCGGCCCCACTGCCGACCGTCCGGTCGATCTGTGGGCCGAGAGCTTCGTGCCGATGGTACTGATGGATGCGGTGCAGACGGTGCAGATCAAAGACCCGCAGGGCAAGCTGCGGCCGCTGGTCAGCGCGCAGCAGCGTCTGCTCGAAGGCAGCGTCGCGGAGCCGCCTGCGCAGCCGCCCGACGACCGGCTCGCGTGCCTGGTCGTCGGCCTGGTCTTCGCAGTGCTGCTGTTGGGGCTGGTGGAGTTGCGCAGCCATGCCGCGGCCAGGATCGGCTTCGCGCTGATCGCAAGCCTGCTTGCTTTATTGAGCGGCATCGTCGGCAGTATTTTCGCCGCGATCTGGGGACTCACCCAGCACTGGGCCGGCTGGCACAACCTCAACCTGCTGCTGTTCGATCCGCTCAGCCTGCTGCTGGTGCCGGCATTGCTGATGTCGCTGCGCGCAAGCTGGCAGCCGTCTGCGTTCGTGCGGCAGCTGACGCGCCTGATCGCGCTCGGCAGCGTGCTGGCGCTGGCGACTTACGGCCTGAGCCATCTGCAACAGAACCTGCACTGGATCTTGCTGATGCTGCCGCCGCAGCTGGCGCTGGCGTTCGCGCTGCGCAAGCAGCCTCAGGCATGAGCCGCGCAACGCGTTAGAAAATCGAGGTAGGCCTGTAGCACCGCTGCCGCGGCTTCGACTTGCGGATAGTGGCCGATGCCGGGCAGCGACACCACGTCCGCATTCGGCACCAGTTCGCGATAGCGTTCGACCATGTGCGCGCCCGAGACCGGATCGAGCGGACCGTTGATCGTGCATAGCGGCACCTGCGTGGTCTGCAGCGCACCGACCCAGCGCGGCCGATTCGCGCGCCGCTCCGGAATGTAGTGGATCAGGCGATGCATCAGGCGACTGCCGCCGTTGTACTCGAGCAGCTGCCAGAATTGCTGCAGCTCCTGCGCCGACGGCTGCGTCTGCGGGCCAAACACTGCGGTAAAGCTGCGGCTGAAACTGCGCGGGTTCATCGCCGCTGCGATCAGCGCGCCGAACGGCGTCAGCAACAGCTTCTGCACCAGCCGCGGCCGATGCGTCTCCGGAAACAGGCCGCCATTCAGCAGGCAGATCGATTCGATCACCAGCGAGGCGTCGCCGCGCGCGCGGCGTTCCTGGTGCCGCGCCAGCAGTTCCTGCGCGACGGTGTCGCCGTAGTCGTGCGCCAGGATGTGGAAGCGGCGCACGCCCTGCTCGCGCAGCAGAATCTCGTGCAGATCGGCCTGATCGAAAATCGAATACGGGTAGTTGCGCGGCTTGGCCGACCAGCCGAAGCCGATCATGTCGGCCGCGATCACGCGCGCGAAACGCGCGCACAGGCCCGGCCAGATCTTGTGCCAATCCCAGGATGCGCTGGGGAAACCGTGGATGCACAGCAGCACGTCGCCATCACCGCCATCGCCGCCGGACTGCCAGAAAATCGGCTGGCCGCGATAGGCGAAGCGCTGACCGGTCTCGCGCCAGTCGGTAAACGTCGGCGCGATCAATCTTTGTAGCTCGGGTCTGTGCGCTCCAGTTTGCGTAGCAGGCCGGGCCAGGCCAAGGCACCGCCGAGACCCTTGGTGACCTGCGCCGCCTGCGCCTGAATGCCATCGAGAATCGGTTGGGCGATTTCGATCAAGGCGCCGCCACCGGCCTGCGCGCGCACCTGGATCATGCAGGCGGCCTCGAACAGATACATCGCCAGGAAGGCATCGGCGATGCTGCCGCCGACCGTCAGCAGGCCATGATTGCGCAGCATCAGAAACGCATTGCTGCCGAGGTCGCGCACCAGCCGCGGCTTCTCGTCCTCCAGCAGCGCAACGCCCTCGTAGTCGTGATAGCCGAGCGACGCCAGCACGAACAGGCTCTGCTGCGAAATCGGCCGTACCCCGCCAAGCTGCGCCGACACCGCCACACCATTGATCGAATGCACGTGCATCACGCACTTGGCATCTACGCGCGCCGCATGCACCGCGCTGTGAATCGTGAAGCCGGCCGGATTGATGAAATGCGGCGTCTTCAGCACGACCTTGCCGGCGAGATCGACCTTGACCAGCGAGCTGGCGGTGATCTCGTCGAACATGAAGCCATAGGGATTGATCAGGAAATGATGTTCCGGCCCTGGCACGCGCGCCGAGATGTGGGTGAACACGAGATCGTCCCAACCGAACTGCGCGACCAGCCGGTAGGCCGCAGCCAGATCGACGCGCAACTGCCATTCTTCCGCGGAAACCTGCTCGCGTACACTGACGGTGGACGGTTTTTTTTCAGCGACATTCATTATTCTTCCTCCAGAAAATTTCGACTTTCACGATGACAGAGACCGCGTCAGCCGACATCAGTTTGAGCTAGATTTACCAACATCGTCCGAGTCCGTCCGCCATGCCGAAATCCGCCACGCCCTACTTCACGCCCGCCAGCTTCAAATTCCTGCGCGGACTCGCGCGCAACAATAACCGCGAGTGGTTCGCCGCGCACAAGTCCGCATATGAGGAACAGCTGCGTCAGCCCTTCCTGCGGCTGCTCGGCGATCTTGCCGAACCGCTGCAGGCGATCAGCCCGCACTACGTCGCCAATCCGAAGCCGGTGGGCGGCTCGCTGTTCCGCATCTATCGCGACACGCGCTTCGGCGGCGACAAAACACCCTACAAGCCCTGGGGCAGCGCCAACCTGTATCACCAGGCGACGCGCGCAGTGCTGCGCGGCGCCGACGGCAACAGCGGCATGCTGGGCCGGCTCGACGCACCGAGCTTCTATCTGCATGTGCAACCCGGCGAGAGCTACGTCGGCGGCGGCCTCTGGCATCCAATGCCGGAATCGCTGAAACGTGTGCGCGCTTACATGCTGAACAATCCGGCGAGCTGGAAAAACGCGACGCGCTCGGCTGCGTTCGAGCGCGTGTTCGGCGAACTCGGCGGCGAATCCTTGAGCCGGCCACCGAAGGGCTACGACCCGGCACACGAACTGATCGAGGATCTGAAGCGCAAGGACTATGTCTGCGCGGCAAGCTTGAGCGACGCAGAGCTGTGCAGCGCCAAGCTGCCCAAGCTGCTGTTGCAGTGCTTCGACCAAGCTGCGCCGCTGTTGGATTGGTTATGCGGCGCGCTGGATCTGGAGTTCTAGCCGGATTCCGCTGTGCGACGCGCTCTGCGCAGTATTCAATCCGCGGCGACGTCGAGCACCAGTTCCGCTTCAAACCCGCCATCCACGCGATTGCGAAAAACGACTTCGCCGCCGCAAGCCGCAACACAACGCCGCACGATCGCCAATCCCAAGCCGGTGCCGCCGCTATCGCGGCTGCGCGACTGTTGCACGCGGAAGAACGGTTCGCCGAGACGCGCCAGCGCCGCCGCCGGTACGCCGGGACCGCGATCGAGCACACTGACGTGGACCTTGCCGCCGGCGCGACGCGCGACGATTTCGACCGGCGCGTTGACGTCGCCGCTGTAACGCAGCGCGTTGCGCACCAGATTGCCGAGCGCGCGCAGCAACAGCGCCGGCAATGCGAGCACCGCAAGGCCGGGGACTAGCGTCGTGCGTACGCGCGAACTCGGATCTTCGCGCTGCAGCATTTCGGCGACGATTTGCTGCAGATCGATCACTGCAAGCTGCGCCTGCTCGGTCTGCATGCCGGCACGCGAATACAGCAGCAGTTCGCTCAGCAGCTCCGACATCTGTTGCACATCGTCCTGCACACCTTCGAAAGTCGTGCGCGCGGCGGCATCGATGCCTGGTTCCAGCAGACCCAGACCCATCTGCATGCGCGCGATCGGCGACGTCACTTCGTGCGCGACGTCGGCCAGAAACTGCTGCTGCCCTTCGACATAATTCTGCAGCCGCTCGGCCATGCGGTTGACCGATTGTGCAAGCTGGCCGAGTTCGTCGCGGCGACGCGACGCGACGCGCGTATCGAGGCGGCCATCGGCGATATGGCGCGTGGCTTCGGTGATGCGCACCAGCGTGCGCGTGATGCTCCACACGAACGGCCACCACAGCAGCGCCGAGGCCAGCACCACCAGCGCGGCGAACACGACCCAATCGGTGATGCCGAGAAATTTCAGCAGCGTGCGCAAGTCCGGCGCAGTGGCGACGATGTCGGTCGGCTTCTGCGGTCCGCCGACGGTCGCAACCGCAGCCGGTATCGAGACTTGATAGACGCCGAAGGTCGAAAGGTGATGAATGTTGATCAGCTGCGCCCTCATCTCGCGGCGCTGTCGCTCGGACGCCACGCGGCCACCCTCGGCGTGCGAATTCGAACCGGCAAATTTTTCGTCGGGCGGCGCACCGCTGTCGAAATCACGCGTCGACGGCGGCGGCCGGCGATCCGGATCGCGATCCGGCGGCGGGCCGGCGCCGAAGCGCTGCGATCTATCCGGCGGCGGTCGTTGCTCGCCCGGCGGCGGACCACCGGCGCCCGGTGGCGGGCCATTGTCCGGCACCTGCCGCAGCGCGAAGATCACGCCGTATTGCTGATCGAATGCCGCGAGTGCTGCGCCGCGTTCGGCATCGGCCTTGCCGCTGAGCGCCTGTGCAAGGCTTGCGCCGATGGTCAGCAGTCGATCGCGTACCGGCTCGGTCAGCAGTACGTTCCAACCGACGCCATTGCGGCCCGGCAAGGCGACGAACAGCACGATGATCAGCAGCAGATTCAGCAGCAACCACAGCAGCAGACGCGCGTACAGCGGCAGCGCCGGCTTCATGTCGGCGCGGTAGCGGGATCGACCAA
This sequence comes from Nevskia sp., assembly GCA_028291645.1. Taxonomy (GTDB): domain Bacteria; phylum Pseudomonadota; class Gammaproteobacteria; order Nevskiales; family Nevskiaceae; genus Nevskia. The sequence continues at coordinate 14,895 of JAQGNU010000121.1, read as the reverse complement.
TAGATAACCGACGGTGCGCACGGTGCGAATGTAGCGCGGCAGGCGTGAATCGTCGCGCAGTTTGCGCCGCAATGCGGCGATATGAACGTCGATCGAACGGTCGAAGGCCTCGTATTGACGGTCGCGAATCTGTTCCATCAATTGTTCACGCGAGCGCACACGGCCTTTGTGCTGCGCCAGACTCAACAGCAGATCGAACTCGACCGGGGTCAGCGTCAGCATCTTGCCGTCGAGCCGCGCGCTGCGGGACGCGACATCGATGCACAGCTCACCGACCACCAGCGGTTCCGTCGATGCGGTCGGCTGGCTGGCCGGCGCCGTACGCCGCAGTAGCGCGCGCACGCGCGCCAGCAACTCGCGCGACGACGCGGTTTTCGGCAGGTAGTCGTCGGCGCCGTGTTCGAGTCCATAGATGCGGTCGTCCTCGCCGCCGCGTGCGGTCAGCATCAGTACCGCGACATCGGACGCCGCGCGGGCGCGCTTCAGCACTTCAAAGCCGTTCAGCTGCGGCAGCATCACATCGAGGATCACCAGATCCCAGCGCTCGGCGGTGGCGCGGGCGGCGCCTTCGATCCCGTCGTGCACCGCCACCGCGTCCAGTCCATTGGCGCGCAGATATTCGACCACCAGCCGCGCCAGCTTGCGATCGTCTTCCACCAGCAGGATGCGGTTGCTCAATGCGGTCACGGCGTTTCTCACACAGGCTTTGAGCACTTTAGCGGGGTCCATTGGCGATCACGACTGCAGGCACTCCATGGCGGGCGGGTCGTCGCGTATGCGGCCTGCCGGTGTGAGCCTGCAGTATTCGTACAGCCGCGCGCCGCGGCGACCATCTTTACGATTGCTTTACCTGGGAAGCTCTGTCCAGAATCGAGCCGCCGGTCATATCGAAGCCTGTGCGCGCGGCTTAATCTAAAGTCTGGTGGAAGGCTGAACGCGGCAATCGAATCCGGCAATGTCTGTTGCAAGCGCCGGCGGCGGCAATAATGAATTCGTGGCGTCGGGGAGAACGGAGATGAAGACAGCAGCACTTAGCCGCGCCGCACGCGCGACACGGATTCGTCAACCACTGTGGCTGTGCATCGCCATCGCCGGCCTGCTGATCGGCTCGCTCGGCGCCTGCCGGAACTATCAGGCCGCACCGCCAGCCGCCTCAGCGCCCACCGGTTCGAGCAGCGAGAGTCCACCGCCACCACCGCCGCCCGAGATGGCACAGGGCGCGCCACCGCCGGATCGCGCGACCAGCGCGCTGCCTCCGGACATTGACGACATCAGTCCCGCGGCGGGTGGATCGGCGCGCCCGGAACATCCGACACAGGCGCTACCGCCACACCATGCGCGGCCGCCGAATCCCGTTCCGGTCGCCGGCGAAGCACCGGTAACCATGTCGCCAGCCGCCGAGCCGCAGCCGCACTATCACGTATCGGGACCGGAGCAGGCGCTGCATGGTCCCGAGAACAAAGACATCACGCTGCTGCTGTCGCTGGACCTGACGCCGGAGCAGCTGCAGAGCTACTACGATGGCCACTTCAAAGACGCCAAAGTGCCCACGGTCGAGCGTGCCGGCGCGATGCAGTCCTACCTGCCGCGCTACACCCATCTGCGCGCCAGCATCGATTGCGGCGATGGCCAGGTGATCAGCTGCAAAGCGATGGAAGGCTATCCGCCCGATATTCCCACGGTGCCCGGCGTAATGATGTGGCGCTGGAACGTGGTCGGCATCGACGACGGCAAGGCCACCGGCCCGCGCGCGCAGGCCGTGCGTATCGTCGTGCTCGGCGCCGGCGACGCGGCCGGCCCTTACGAGCGCATCGACTCGATCCCAGACATTCCGCTACAGGTGAAAGTCGATGCGCTGACCACCGCGGAACGCCTGATCGCCGCCTGGACTCATCTGGCCGACAGCATCAAGGCTTTGCTGGTAGCGGTGATCGCCGCGATTGGCGTGCTGACGGCCTGGCTGCGGTCGACCTTCAAGAAGAAGGAACCGCCAGCGGCAGGCTGAACCGCCACGAGCAGATGCAACGATCGACGCGGACCGGAGTGACGGCCTGACAAGCAGGCCGTCGTACGGCATCATCGAACTCGGGGAGTCTCGGGGAAGCTAAGGATGGCCACACTGGTGCCGGCACGCAACGCCTGCTTGTCGCGGATGACATCGGGCGAAAGGCGCTTTTCCGAACGGCTCGAAAAGAAGCTGGAAGACGATTACCTGTGCTGGTTCGACGTGCCGATCGGGCCGAAACAATTGCGCCCGGACTTCGTCATCGTGCATCCGCAGCGCGGCGTGCTGGTATTGGAGGTGAAAGACTGGAAGCTCGAACACATCCAGCAGATCGATCGCCAGTCCTGCCGCCTGCTGACCGAGCGTGGACTGGTGTCGGTGCCGCATCCGCTCGAACAGGCACGCATGTACGCAATGCAGATCGAAGTGCAGCTCCGGCAAGACGCCGCTCTGCGCAATCCGCAGAGTCACCGTTATGCGGGCAAGCTGGTGGCGCCGTGGGGCTTTGGCGTCGTGCTCGCCAACATCACGCGCGCACAGTTTGATGAAAAGGGCCTGGGCCAGGTACTCGAACCCGGCCACGTCATCTGCCAGGATGAGATGCTCGATCATGTCGACGCCGAACGCTTCCAGCAACGCCTCTGGGCGATGTTCACGCAAGTCTTTGCGTGCAAGCTGACATTGCCGCAGCTCGATCGCATCCGCTGGCATCTATTCCCGGAAATCCGCGTGAATCCACAGACCAATCAGTTCGGTTTGTTTGGATCGTCCACAACTGCAGCCGCCAATCTGGGCACAGAGCCATCGAAAACCGCGCCGATCGCGATTCCCGATCTGATCAAGGTGATGGACCTGAATCAGGAACTGCTGGCGCGCTCGATGGGCGACGGCCATCGCGTGATCCATGGCGTCGCCGGCTCCGGCAAAACCATGATCCTCGGCTATCGCTGCCTCAAGCTAGCACGTGAACTGTCGAAGCCGATCCTGGTGCTGTGCTTCAACGTCGCCCTCGCCGCCCGGCTACGGCAGATGATGCTGGGCTACGACCTCGGCGAGCAGGTCGTGGTGCTGCACTTCCACGATTGGTGCAGGGCCATGCTGACCGCGTTCAACGTCGACCGTCCGCAGTGGACGCCCGACATCAACGCCTACAGTGAAGACCTAGTGCTCCGCACCATCGCCGGCGTCGACAGCGGCCAGATTCCGCGCGCGCAGTACGGCGCCGTGATGATCGATGAAGGGCATGATTTCCAGCCCGAGTGGTTCAAGCTGGTGGTGCAGATGGTGGACCCGGTCAGCAACGCCATGCTGGTGTTGTACGACGACGCGCAAGCCATCTACAGCCCCAAACAGAAAGGCGGCGAACGACGCAAATTCAGCTTCGCCAGCGTCGGCGTGCAGGCGCGCGGCCGTACCACGATCCTGAAACTCAATTACCGCAATACGCTGGAAGTGTTGGCGGTCGCGCGCGCCTTCGCCAGCGAACTGCTCGATGCACAAAACGCCGACGACGATGGCGTGCCGCTGATCTCTCCAGAAAGCGCCGGCCGCCGCGGTCCGTTGCCGGAACTGATCCGCGCGAAATCGCATCACGCCGAAGCCATCGTCATCGCCGACCACATTCGCGACGCGCATCAGCGTGGCCGCGACTTGTCGGACATCGCGATCGTCTATCGGAAGGACCAATGGGTCGCTAATCTCGAAGAACAACTGACGCGTCGCGGCATCCCGTTCCGCTCGGCCAACGGCCCGGACAAGAAGCGCACGCTGTTCGAAGGCGAGCCCGCGGTGAAGCTGGTCAGCATGCACAGCAGCAAGGGCCTGGAATTTCACACCGTCTTCATCCCAGGCCTGGACCGCCTGCCGGATACGCGCGAACCTGAAGAAAGCGAGGCGCGATTGCTGTACGTAGCGATGACACGGGCGACAGATCGCTTGGTGATGACGTGCGGTCGCGAAGGCGGATTTGTTGAACGCGTTGCCAGCGCCGTCAATGGCGTGCGTGCGCAGTTGGCTGCGTGACCTAGCCTGCTACTCCTCGCGCAGTTGCTTGAGCAGTTGCTCCACTTCGGCCAGCACCACCAGCGGATCGTTCAGTTCCAGCAGTTGCTGCTGGCGCTCGGGTGCAACCGGCAGCAGTTCGGCGAGTCGGTTGCCGACCCAGGCGGCATCGTCCGGCCGGTGTGGCTTGGGGAAATGTTCGGGGCCGATTTCGGCGATCAGCCGCAGCAGCAGTTTCGCCAGCGGTTCGTAGCGCTCCGGCAGCGGCGCCGGATCCGGCGGGTCTTCGAGCTGCACACGGCCGACGATGAGACCATCCGCTTGGGTCCAGCGCTCGAGGATGCGGAATACGGTTTCGCCACGCGTCATCAGCGTGAACAGGCCCGGATTGGGCACTTCCCATTCGACGATGCGCGCGGTGCAACCGATATCGCAAGGAATCGCCGGCAAGCCGGCTTCGAAACCGGCGCGGATCAGCGCGACGCCGAATAGCGCGTTGTCGCGGATGCAGGCCTTGGTCATCTCGACGTAGCGCGGTTCGAAAATGCGCAGGCCGAGCCGTCCGGCTGGATACAGCACATGACCGAGCGGGAAGATCGGAATTTCGAGGATCGCATCCATGCGTGCTCGCCGCGACGATCAGGCCGCCGGCGTGGCGTTCTGCAGCGCCGCGCGCAATTTCTGGAACAGTTCGCGATAGGCGCGGCCTTTGCGCAGTGCGGCGTCGCTATCCGGATCGGCGCTGCGCGCGGCGGCGATGTCGCGACGTGCGTTGCGGATCAGCGTGCGCAACTGCTGTACGTCGCCACCCGGATGCGCCTGCGCCCACAGCGTCAGTTCTTCATCGCTGGCGAGCAGGCGTTCGCGCCAGCGCTCGACTTCCTGAAACGCCAGCGCATCGCGCGTCTTGCCCATGCGATAAGCGGTGAGCGCCTGCTGCAGCGGCGCCTCGTCGGCATTGCGCATCAGCTTGCCGACGTACTGCGCCTGACGCCGCTTGGCGCCATTCGAGCGAATATTCCTCAATTCGCGCAGCGCATCGCGCAACTGCTGGTCCATCTCGATCTGATCGAGCTGCGCGTCGGGCAGGTCGAGCAAGGCGATGCTCAGGTCCTGCAGGGCCGTACTCGCCCGCTTGAGCTGGGTCTTGCTCGGACCATCCGGGAAAGCATCGGGTTCGGGTTCTCTGCGGCGCGCCATGATTGGAGGATTATCGAGTTCAGCCTGCGAACGGTTGCAACACCATAGCCGAATACGCGTGACCAGCGGTTGCGGGTGCATCCGCTCGATCGCATCAACGCGGCTGTGGCGCGCAGTCGAAAACCGCTAAACCAGACTGCGGCCGCCATTCTCCCCCCAAAGAAAAGGACGCCGGCGTGCAATACGCGGCGTCCTCGGATTCGCTCGACCAGATCCCAGCGGTAAGACCGCGGCCCGAGTCGGTTGGCTCAGGCCTCAGTGGTGCGGGCGGTCGTCGCCACCATGATGATCCTCGTGCGGCTGCGCCTGCTGCTGACGCTGCTGTGGCGCCTGATGCTGTTGTTGCTGCTGCTGCACGTGCGGTTGTTGCCGCAACTGTTGCTGGCGCTGCTGTGGTTGTTGCTGCTGTTGCTGGCGCTGCGCCTGCTGTTGGCGCTGTTGGTCCTGCTGCTGACGCTGCTGTTGTTGACCTTGTTGCTGGCGCTGTTGGGCCTGCTCCTGCCGTTGCTGTTGCGCCCGCTGCTGTAGTTCCTCTTGGCGCTGTTGCTGTTCCTGCTGTTGCTGCCGCCGCTGATCTTGCTGCTGACGCTGCTGTTGCTGACCCTGCTGCTGGCGCTGTCGATCCTGCTGCTGACGCTGCTCCTGGTCCTGCCGCTGGTGCTGCTGCTGTTGTTGCTGACGCTGACGGTCCTGTTGCTGGCGTTGTTGATCCTGTTGCTGCCTATCCTGCTGCTGACGCTGCTGTTGCAGGCGCTGCTGCTGGTCGCGATCATGGTTGCCATCGTCGTGATGGTCGCGATCGTGATTGCCGTCGTTGCGGTGGTCGCCATCATGCGAGTCGTGACCACCGTCGCGGCGTTGCTGCACAAAGTGTTCGTAGCGCTGACGGCGATCGTCATTCCAATCGCTGCGCGGGCGGTCCCAGTAGCGCGGCGGCGGCGCATGATTTTCCCAACGCGGACGCTCGCTGTAGAACGGCCGGTCGTGATAATGCGAGCCCCAATAGCTGCCAATTACAAAACTGATGATCGGGAGACCCAATTGCGGGCCATACAAGTCGACCGGAACCTGCTCGTCCTGATACGGGTATTCGATATCGCGGCCGTCGATCCAGCCGCGAAAATCCCGGTAGGAAACATCGCAGTAGGTATAGCCGCCGACGCAGCCATAAATCTGCAGCGGAAAGCCTTCACCCAGTTGCACCACCGGCGGGTAATCTTCACCCGGTCCGGCATACAGGTAAGTGCCGGTGGCTGTCACCGCCTGCTGCGCCTGCGCGCTGGCGGCAAACAGCATCAGCGCACCGGCCGCCATCGTCATTACTATTTTCATGGACCTCTCCTCACTGCTACCGTGACCCAGAACGATCTGGATTGGACGTCACCATAATCTTTCGACTCTGAACGCGATGTGAACGCCTGCAGCTGCAGATCGTCCGTTCGTAGTAGTGAGTCGGGCCAGACGCGAGGCAGCTTGTGTGGGTGCCAATCCATCCCCAGAGCCAGCCCCAGAGCAGCGCACTGCTGAAGCTTGCTTACTTCAGATAGCCAAACAGTTGACGGCGCTGCAACGGATTCAGTTCCCGCATTTTGCGAATATTGTCCTCGCCGATGCGATCCGCATCTGGATAACTGTCCAACGCCGCCTCGACGCTGTCTTCGCGCAACAGGTGCAAGAGCGGATACGGCGCACGATTGGTCAGGTTCTCGGCATCATCCGGCGCGGTACCGGCAAACTGGTACTGCGGATGGAAACTGGCCACCTGATAATCGCCAGCCCATTCGAATTGCTCCAGCAATTCATCGACCTGGCCGAGAAAATCGTTGTAATCGGCAAACTCGGCCAACATTTGCGGCAGTGCGATGATCGTGGTCTCCAGTTCGTCGGCGGTGCTGTCTTCGAGCCGCTGCAGTTCGAACTGCAGTTCGGTCAGCAGCTCCAGCTCGGTGCGCGCTGCGCTGACATGGATGCGCAACCTGCCGGCGCGCACCGGACGCGCAGCGAACGGACACAGATTGAGGCCGATGACGACGGCGTCGAGCCATTGCCGTATTTCTGCTTCGATGGGATTCATGCTTGGGCGCCGCAGTTGGGCCGCTACTGTAAGTGGAAAGTCCGCTGCGCTAAAGATCGGGCGCCGAAGATCAGGCTAAGCTCGCATGCGGTTTCCTGCTGCGTCTCGACTTCTTCCTTGCTCCACGTGAAAGCTCCACTGCCCGTTCTCGATGGCGTCGGCCCGAGCACCGTCCTGCTGCCGGCCGGAAGCTGGGAGACCGTGCTCGACTTTCTGCAGGCGCGCTTTCCGGATGTCGGCAGCGCGGTCTGGCAGGCACGCATGCAGCGCGCGCAGGTGGTCGATGCCGCAGGACAACCGATTGATCCGCAGACGCCTTACCGTGCCGGCGCCTGCGTTTACTACTACCGCGAGATACAGCACGAGCCGTCGATTCCGTTCGAAGCCGAGGTGATCTATCGCGACGAGCATCTGCTGGTCGCCGACAAACCGCACTTCCTGCCGGTGATTCCGTCGGGCCGTTTCCTGCACGAGACTCTGCTGGTGCGCCTGAAGAAGCAGTACGGGCTGGACGATCTGGTGCCGCTGCATCGCATCGATCGCGGCACCGCCGGCATCGTGCTGTTCTCGACCAATGCGGCGACGCGCGGACTCTATCAATCGCTGTTTCCGCGCCGCGAAGTCGGCAAGCATTACGAAGCGCTGGCGCCGAGCCTGCCGCAGCTCGAGTTTCCGCTCGTGCGGCGCAGCCGCATGGTCGAAGGCACGCCCTTCTTCCGCATGCGCGAAGTCGCAGGCGCGCCGAACAGCGAAACGCACATCGACGTGCTCGAACGGCGCGGTGCTTTGAATCTCTACGCGCTGAACCCGATCACCGGCAAGAAACATCAGCTGCGCGTGCACCTGGCCGCACTCGGTGCGGCGATCGTCAACGACTCGTTCTATCCGGATTCGCTACCGGACGCCGCAGACGATTTCACCAAACCCCTGAAATTGCTGGCACGCACGCTGGCGTTCACCGACCCGCTGACGCTTAAGCCGCTGCAGTTCGAAAGCCGCCGCAGTCTCTGAGCCTGCAGACGATCGCGCCTCAGCCGAGCGCGTAGGTTTTATCCAGGTACTGCAGAATCTGCTGTGACTCATACATCGCCACGCCGGTGTTGGCGTCGATCAGATACGGCACCTGCACCCGGCCGGTGTGCTCGGCCAGCCATTTGCGATTGCGCGTCGTGCCCATTGCGCCTTTGAACAGCTTGTCGCGGAAGTTCGGCGGGCCCAGGTCCTTCCAGCCGCCTTTGCCGGTGTTGCGCAATATGTACGGCAGCTCCAGTTCACACAGGCGCGCGCGCACCGGCTTCGAGAACGGGCTCGCTTCGAAGCTATACAGTTCCAGCGGCTGCTCGGGAACGCGCGCACTGCGCGCCTTGGCTCCGGCGATGCCGCCCGGCCGCGACATCAAGGCCGAGGCGAGATACGAGCTTGCCAGCGTCAGCTGATGTGCGACGCTGCGCAGGCGCGGCTGGCGCTTGCGATACGTCCGCACCAGGTAGTCGACGATGTCGGCAGACTCGTACAGCGTGGCGCCGGTGTTGCCGTCCACCAGCAAGGGAAACTGCTGCCGGCCGCCGACTTGCAGCGCTTCCATGCGAAAGCGCGTACCGCCTTGCGGACACGGCAGGATCAGCACATCGAGATCCATCTCGGTCAGCACCTCGCGCACCAGCCGGCAATACGGCGAACTTTCGATGTCGTACAGCTTCAGCATCTGCGCCGGCTGCTCGAGCGAGCGGCCGCGGACCATGCTGCCGCGCCAGCCGCGCACGGTGCCGGCAAACGCGTAAATCAGTGCATCGACTTTGGTGGGCATATGAGCAGAAGGAGGTTTGCAGTGGACAGATGTGAGCTTAAGGCCTTCGTGATTACAGCCATGGCTTCGACATCGCCTATGCGCGCTGCCAGACCAGACAACGATTATTGGCCGGCATCGCCACGTCCTCGATCAACTGCAGGCCGATATCCGCGGCCAGGCGCTGCACCGCTTCGACATCGCGGATGCCCATCTGCGCTGCGCGCGCTTTCAAAGCGGCGTCGAACGCGGCGTTGCTGTCGCTGGTGAACGCGCCGCCATAGTTGAACGGACCGTAGATCGCCAGCTTGGCGTGCGGCGTCAGTACGGTCGCGAGACCGTCGAACGTCTTCTGCACTTCCGCCCAACTCATGATGTGCAGGCTGTTGGCGCCGAACGCCGCGTCGAACTGCGCATCGGGCCAGGCGCCGTTGACGTCGAGCGTCAGCGGCGGCGGTGTGTTGGCGAGCGCCGCTTCGGCGAGCCAGGCGCGGATGCCGTCCAGATAGTCGGCACGATCCGAAGTCTGCCATTGCAGCTGCGGCAAGGCCGCAGCGAAGTGCAGCGCGTGCTGACCGGTGCCGCTGCCGATTTCGAGCACGCGCTGACGGTCGGCGAAATGGCGCCGCAGCACCGCGAGTATCGGCTCGCGATTGCGGACGCAAGCCTCGGAATAAGGTTTTTCTGGCATGGCTATAAGTTTGTTTGTAATCGGCCAGCGGCGATCATACGGTGCGAGCACGCGCCGGGCTGCGTGCCGCGCCATCGCGCGATCGAAACTCGGTGGCCCGAAAAGTTCTGTGCGCCGGCGATTTGCGCTCGCGCACAGCGCTGACGCGCGCGGACGCGTTAAAGTCGTAGCGCTGGCGTCGATTCGGCGCGGCACTCGATCCGGGGGATGAATGGCCAAGAACATCGTGGTGTTTTCCGACGGTACCGGCCAGAAAGGCGGCTTCGGCAGCAATACCAATGTCTACAAGCTGTTCAACATGCTGGAAGACCGCACACCGGCGCAGATCGCGTTCTACGATCCGGGCATCGGCGTGCACGGCGTGCTGGCGAAGGCGACCGGCATCGGCATGTCGAAGAACATCTGCGACTGCTATCGCTTCATCTTCGACAATTTCGAAGCCGGCGATCAGCTTTACCTGATCGGCTTCAGCCGCGGCGCGGCCACCGTGCGCAGCCTGTCGGGCTTCATCCATCTGTTCGGCATCCTGCCGAAATCGCGCGTCGATCTGATCGAAGCGGCCTACAAGGTCTACGAGATCGAGGACGCCGCGAAGCGCGCCGCCGCCGCGACGCAACTGATCGGCAACAACACGACGATGTGGACGCGCATTCAGTTCCTCGGCTGCTGGGACACGGTCTCCGCACTCGGCGTGCCGGACCACAAACTCGATGCGCTGATCGATAAGATTCCGCAATTCCGTCACCGCTTCCACGATCTCAAGCTGAGCCCGACCGTCGTCCATGCGCGCCACGCGCTGGCGCTCGACGATCAGCGCAAGGAATTTCATCCGGTGTTGTGGGATGCCGACATCGAGCCCGGCCAGAGCCTGAAGCAGGTCTGGTTCTGCGGCATGCACGCCGATGTCGGCGGCGGCTATCCGGAACAGGCGCTGTCGGATATCGCATTGGGCTGGCTGCGCGACGAAGCGGCGCGCGCAGGACTGCGCATCTACGCGCAAAACACCGTGCCGGTGCATCCCGACCCAGACGGCACGCTGCACGATTCGATCGCGCTGTGGTGGGAAAAGCTGGTCTATGCGCGCGAACCGCGCTGGTGGCCGCCGGAGCGCAGCGATGTGCCGGTGGTACATCCGTCGGTAGTCGCGCGCGCCGGCGCGCAGCCGAGCGCCGCGCATCCACCCTACCGGCCCTGGATTCTGCAGCGCCCCTATACGGTGGAAAGCTGAGCGCCTCGCCGGCGTGATCGGTTCACCAGCAGCGCTTAAGCTCGGACGATGGAAGCCTGGGTAAGCCGCGCCCTCGCCCGCTGGCCCGATGTGCCGGCGCTGTTCGGCTGGCTCGCACTCGACCGGCGCGGACGCTGGCTGATCCGCGGCGAAGTCATCACGCGGCCGCAGATCGTCGACACCATCAACCGCAACTACGCTGCCGATGCGCAGGGCCGCTGGTATTTCCAGAACGGCCCGCAACGCGGCTACATCGCGCTGGCCTACGCGCCATTCGTGCTGAGCACCAACGACGACGGCGCGACGCTGCAGACGCATACCCGCGAGCGCATCGCCAGCGCCACCGCGGCCTACATCGACGAACAAGGCTCGCTCCTGCTGATGACGCCGTTCGGCGCCGGCTTGCTGCTGGATGCGGAACTCGACTGGGCGCTGGCGCGACTGAAGTGCGCGCATCGACCGATCGATGATGCGGCACTCGCCGCGGCACTCGAACAACCATCCGGCACGATCACCGATCTCGAATTGGATTTCGGCGCCGAGCCCTTGACGCTGATCCGGCTCGACCGCGCCGATGCGCCGACCAAACTCGGCTTCGTGCGCGATCCGCAGCCTTCTGCCGACGAATCTGGCATGAAGAAAACCGCGCGCTGAAGTCTTCCGCAAAAACCGCATCGCCGAAGCTTGCGCGCCCGCGCACAGACCGCTACTCGGCAGATCGTTCACAATGTAGGTCTGTTAACCCTTACTTTGGTCACTGCGGCGGAGGACATTTTTGCTCAATGCAATGAGAGAGGAGCGGCAATGGTTGTTCCATTGGCGCGACGAGCGAAGCCGCAGTGGGCAAAAATGGCCCCGCCCCGAAGGGTTGCGGCCAAAAGCGCGCCCCGCGGCGTTGCACCCCTTGCGAATAGAACGACTATTCGCTGCGGCGCGCGCCTTGCCGGGCGCGCTTTTGACTCGCAACGCAGAGATCAAAGTAAGGGTTAACAGGCCCAAATGAAAACTCCCAAGGGCCTGCAGGCACTGATCGACGATGGCATCGTCGACGAAGTGATCCGGCCACTCAAAAGCGGCAAGGAAGCATCGGTTTATCTGGTCTCCAGCGGCGGCCAGGTGCGCTGCGCGAAGGTCTACAAGGAAGCCAACAACCGCGGCTTCCACCGACTCGCCGAATACCAGGAAGGCCGCCGCGCGCGCGGCAGCCGCGATTCGCGCGCGATGGGCAAGCGCAGCAAGCACGGCCGCGCCAAACAGGAAATCGCCTGGAAGAACGCCGAAGTCGATGCGCTCTACACGCTCGACCGCGCCGGCGTGCGCGTGCCCAAGCCCTACGGTTTCTTCGACGGCGTGCTGCTGATGGAAGTGATCGTCGACGATCAAGGCAACGCCGCGCCGCGCCTCAACGAAGTCGACATGAGCGCCGAACAGGCGCGCGAATGGCACGCCTTCCTGATGCGCCAGGTCGTGCTGATGCTCTGCGCCGGCCTGATCCACGGCGATCTGTCCGAATACAACGTACTGGTCGGAACCGAAGGCCCGATCATCATCGACCTGCCGCAAGCCGTCGACGCCGCCAGCAACAACAACGCCTTCCGCATGCTCGAACGCGACGTCAACAACATGACGACGACGTTCGGCAACTTCGCACCGGAACTGCTGACCACCGACTACGCGCACGAAATCTGGAAGCTGTATCAAGACGGCAAACTGCAGCCGGATGTCGCGCTCACCGGCAAGTTCGAACACGACCAGACGCGCGCGGATGTCGGCGACATCCTGCTGCATATCGATGAAGCGCGCGACGAGGCGGAGCGGCGTGAGCGGGGGCGGAGAGAAGCGGAAGCGTCGCAGGACTGAATGGTATTAGAGGCGAGAAGAACTTATGGCAATTTCAAATCCATTTTTCCTTTTTGCACTCGTCGCCTTCATGGTGGCATACGTAGTTCTGGCAGTTCTTCGCCTCAATGGTCAACGCAAGAACCTTGAGATCCTGAAACTACAGCGTGAAGAACGTCAGAAGAACGAGGAGGACATGCGGCGACGCGTTAAAGAATCTGACGCTCGTACAAAAGCAAACATCGCTCGTAACGAAGAGGGCGCGGCTCGTAACGAAAAGCTCTATCTGCTTGCTGAAAACAATCAGACGCGCGCTGAAGAGCATTCGGTACGCTGGGAAAAAATGGTCACTCGACTTGAAGCGCTAATGGACAGAATTGAAAAGCGCAATAGCGCAGAATAAGGCTCCGACTGATTCGGCGCCTGTGCCAATTGGCCATCGCACTCAACGCCCAACCCGCATCACCGGATAAAGATTAAGCCGCTCGTCATACGACGGACTGCGCCGGTAGAAAAAATCCAGCCGCGCCTGCGGGTCTTTCTGGAATTCGGCATCCGCGGCGAGCTTTGCTTCGAATTCCACAGCAAGCTTCGGATCCTTCGCTAACAGGTCGCGCGCGACGTCTTCGGCGACGTAGTTCTCCATGTATTCCTTCTGCTCGAAAGCGTTGTTGAAGAAGCCCCAGGCGGCATAGGAATCCGGCGCCTGCGGTTCGAGCAGCGCCATCAGCAGCCGCGCCTTCGGCTGTGCGATCGGCACGAACAGCGAACCCGCAGGAATGTCGCGCGGTTCGGGCGCCCACTGGCCGCTGAGCGTGACGCCGCTATGGCCTTCAAAGCTCTGCGGCGCGAACACAACCTTGGCCGCACGGAAGGTTTCGACGGCGCGCTGTGCTTGCGCCTGCTCGATGCGTTCGAAACGGATGCCGTGCAGCGCGAGCTTGTCGGCCATCCAGGCGGCCTGCGCGGCCGGCACGATGTAGCCGCCGGCGGGCACGGTCGCGCTGAGCTTGGTTTGCACTTCGTCGCGCAGCGGCAGATGCCAGACCTGCGGCCGCGTGTCGTCGTAGCGCGTCATCAGCGCGCCGGAAATTGCCGAGGGCGTGCGCGTGTAGGCGTAGCCGAGGAAGTCGACGGTGCGGGCACGCTCGCTGGTCTGGTAGTCGAGCGGCAGCGTCGTGCCGGCAAGCTGTGAGGCGAGCGCATCGGCGGCGTGCGCGGTATCGAGCCACTCGGCGCCGTGCTGCGCGGTCTGCTCGAACAGATCGACCAGCGTGTTGTGCGTCACCCGCACGCGCGTCGCGTAGTCCTTCCAGGAATGCGTTTCCACCAGCATGCCGAAGCGGTTGCGTAGCGCCGGATAGCCGCTGGAAAAGCGCGGCTGCGGCGGCAGATCCTCGAAGCCGGAAGACGGATCGTCGTTGACGACGAAGCTCGGATAGAACGTCAGCGGCAGCGAGCCCTGCCTGGCGAGTTTCGCCGCAAGCGCGCTGCGCAGCGCCAAGCCCGCTTTGCGCAATTCCGGATCGCCGCTGTACGCAGGCTCCAGCTGGATCGATACATCGTGCTGGAACTTGGCGCCGTCGGTGACGTGCAGATCGACCTGCAGGATCGGATCCCAGTCGTTGATCAGCCGCAGCATCGCCTGCATCTCCGGCGCGTCGGCCTTCATGTAGTCGCGATTGAGGTTCAGGTTCTGCGCAGTGGTGCGCCAGCCCATTTCTTCCGGTCCGACCTGATTCGGCCGGTTCCAGCGGCCGAAGCGTTCGTGGCCGTCGATGTTGAACACCGGCACGAACAGCAGCGTGAAATGGTCCAGCGCGCCGGCGGCAATTTTCTGATCGAGCAGTTCGCGCAGCACCAGGAAGCCAGCATCCTTGCCGTCGATCTCGCCGGAGTGAATGCCGCCCTGCACCAGCAGCACCGGCTTGTTCTGCATATGCACCGCTGCCGGGGTCAGCGCATTGCTGGTCGAGGCGACCAGCGCCAGCATGGCCCGACCTTCCGGCGTGCGGCCGAATTCGATGCAGCGCACCGCTTGCGGGTACTGCGCAGCGTAGGCGCTGCACAG